>JALVEW010000278.1 GCA_027030425.1 Sedimenticola sp. | reverse complement strand
TGGTCACGCGGCTTGCGAACCACCGGAACCGGAACCACGGGTTTCTTCATTCGCTTGGTTCTCACGCGCTTGCGCGCCTTTTCCCTGATCTCTTCTTCCTCGGTATTCTCGCGAAGAAACACGCCCAGGAGAAAAGCAAACCAGATGGCATTGGCCGGCTTGTGGAGGCTGAAATCCACCAGGGAGTGCAGCAACATCAGCGACAGGCCAATACCCGCACCCACCTGCACGTAACGGAAGCTTCGCCAGCGGCCCTTGATCCATACCGCCATCCATCCCCTGAAATACAGGTACATGCCGGCGAGTATCAGAACCAGGGCAATGATTCCCCCATCGAAAACCCACTCCAGGTAATCATTGTGCGCGTGATTGACGAAAGCATCCAGACCCGCGGGCTGATAGGCTGGATAGACATGGGGATAGGTGCCAACCCCGCTGCCCACGGGAAAATTGTCCAGCACGCCTCTCAAGCTGCTGCCATAGATTTCCCAGCGCATGTCTTCCATGGGGTCCTTTGAAAACCTGTCCAGTATGGGGGCCAGGCCGATTTCCGCGGTCAGTACCATGATTACCGCCAGCAAGGTTCCATAGGTCCCGTATACGTTGCTTCCCCCCAGGCGCCTGGCGAAGGCGATCAGCACCAGGAAAAGACCAACCATGGACAAGGCAATGCCCGCCCTGGAACGGGTGAACACCAGAGCCAGCAACATCAGCACAGCTGCCAGGGCGTAGATCGTGGCCTGATGTCCTTTCAGTGTGTGCAGAAAGCTCACGCGCCTGCGCCAACGTCCCCTGCCTGGCGTATCGAAACGGTGCTGTCCTACCGTCGCCGCCAGCAGAGCCAGGGCCACAGGGAAGACCATCTCCAGGAAACCGGCCAGGTGATCCTTGTTGAGATAGGTTCCCGCCGCTGCATGTATGCCCCATTCATTGGGAATGTACAGGGCTTCCCCCATGCCGCCTCCGTACTGCATCAGGCTCAGCACAGACTGGAACACGCCCATGCCCAACATGAGATAGACCAGTTTCATCACCTTGTCACGGGGCATGCTGCTCACGGCCAGGAACACCACGATGGGCGGCAACAGCGCCCACAGGGCGGCTTCCGTATCATGGGGCACCAGGCTGATGCTGCGCCACTGTTCCAGGGACAACCCCGCCGCCTGGTAGACCTCCTGCAAGAAATCTCTTCCCGGAAAGGAAAGCAGAATGTCCATGGGCACGGCCAGCAGCCCCAGCACCGGAAGCATGAAGATAGCGGAGGCCAGGGCCAGGTGGCTGGTTCTGATGAGGGAAAGCTGCTCGGGCCGCATGAACAGCATCATGACAACAACCAGGGCGGCCAGTTCCAGCACCAGCAGAGGCAAGGGAAGATTCCCGGCCCGAAACAGAGGAGCAAAAAAAAGCATGAACAGCAGCAGCCAGAAGATACTGCGGCCCTGGCGGGGTTCGTGGCTCATTTCGATCAGGGGCTTACTGGGGGAGGAGGATTATTGGGAGGGGGGTTGGGCCGGGTACCAATCACTATACCGGTGCCGATGAAAGTGCCAATATCGCCGAGGGTCATGTTACCGAACACCGCCGGCGTACAACCAACGCCCGCTGCTGCGACAACAGGACAACTGTCTGCATCAACGGGGACAATCCTGTGCCCGTCAAAAGCCTCGTCGCAACCGTTGAAATAGGTGATTTCCGCGTGGGAACCTTCAGGAACCTCGATCTTCCAGCCGTCCTTGAGCTGGTAACCTTCAGGAACAGGAGAAAACCCCCCGCCTTCATCCACCAGCACCTGGCCTTTCACCCTGCGCAGCTCGGCAATCGGACAGGCATCCCGCCTGATCTCCACCAGAACTTTTCCCTTATGCGTGGTCACGCAGGCGCCCTGATAGCTGATCTCCGCCTCGCCATCGAGCTTGAGCTCATCGCCTTCTTCGAGAATCTGCCCCTCTTTTGCCGCGATATACTGGCCATCCCTGCGCACCAGGGCCGAACCCACGAGCTGGGTCAGCACGATATCCTCCTCGCCGCCCGCGCCTCCCTTTCCGAGGCAGGGCTTCCACAGGGCAGCCAGCTTGTTGCAGGCCTCAGCGTCCACATCGATGATCTTGGCGCCCTCCCAGGTGATGTCGCAGTCATTGTCGAATACAACACGGGCCTTGGAATTTTCCATGATCATCAGACGATCACCGTCTTTCAGGCGCCGGCCAGCCTCAACGGGAAGATACCTGTCGCCCTGGAAGAGTAACACTTCTCCTTCCACTTCCAGCAACACTGCGTTATACCCATCCTCGGCCCAGGCGCTGCCGGAAAACAGCAACACCGCAAGGGCGGCAAGCAGTGTGGGCATAATTTTTTGCATAGAAGTCATAACCGACGATCTGTTACGGAATGTTTCCACGGAAAAGTCTTGTCTGCAACCAGCCAGGGGTGCCTAGAGGCCAGATCAAGCAATAATCTCATGAAAACCAACGAATTTACCTTCAATCCTAACATTTTTCTTTAACAGGGTGTTGAAAAACGCCGTCTGTGAACAACCTGTGTGCGGCACAAGGATGCGCTGCCAAGTTCGATGACTGTAAGCCATTGAAAATTAAGGAAGAGGATACCGCATTTTGCGCTTCCTCCGCCGACACGCCAGCCTCCCGTCATTCCCGGGGAAGCTTGCGTATGGATATACGGTCGAACCATACCTCACCTTCCACCACCGGCAGCTCGGCTCCCGCGTCACTGATTTCCAGGCGCAGCACCTGGCCCCGGCAGTCGAGGGAATCCGGCACCTCGAACCGGAACTGCTGCATCTCCCAGTCACTGGCGCCCACCAGGGGCGATGAAGCACCGAGAACACGCCCGTTGTCTTCGGCACAGCGCACCACCCACTGCAGCCCCGAGGGAATACGCAGACGATCGACCCGAGCGCGCAACTGCAGGAGGTAGCGCCCCTTGCCCAGCAGCAGGTACTGGTGGACCTGGTGAACCGGAGTAGGCTCTCCCCTGTAGAGGATGTGCAGGCTTTTCTCACCTTCCCCGCCATAGGTGTGCTTGCGGCGGATGATCCAGGCCTTGTGTTCCGGAAAATGCCAGAAAAATCCCCCTTCTCCCGGCGGCAGCTCAAATCCTCCGTCAAACACACTGCCCAGATAGCGCCGCTGTTCCTTGTCCAGGCCATTGATCCACACCAGATAGGCTTCCGGCCACTGCTGTTCCTTCTGCAGGCGCTCCACCAGCAGGGCGCGCTCCCTGGCGGACAGGGGAACTTCCGTGGCGTGCCGCAGGGTCGCCACGTTGACCACTGTTTCCAGCTTGCCGGCATTTGCAGCCAGGTAGGCAAAGAAATCATCCCACCAGGATGGCGGTGACTGCATGAGCGCCCGGAAAACGCCCAGCGTTTTGGGGTTTTCCGCCAAGCGCATGAGCAGTGGGTAGATTTGCCCGCCCTGGTTTCTGTCCAGCTCCAGCACCGCCGTCCAGTTGCTTAGCGCCCGATCCAGCTTGCCCCGCGCCACCCAGTAGTCGGCGGCTCGCAGGCGCACCCCTTTGTTCGCTGGCATGCGCGCTACAGCCAGTTCGATGAGGCGGTCAGCCTGAGCTGTCCGCCCCGACTGCATCTGCAACCTGGCCAGCGATTCCATGGGATCGGCATCCCCCGGATTCAGGGCAATGGACTGGCGCAGAAATTCTTCAGAGGATTCCGGGTCAGTCTCCATGAGGGCATACCCTTTGAGATAGAGCGCGCGGGGCTGGCTGCCGTTCCACAGCAGAGCGCTGTCGGCCGCCTGCGGGTCACCCAGTCCGGCCTTGCGGGTGTAATGATCACTCATGCCTACGACGAGGATACGCCAGGCCACCAACAGGCCCATGGCGAGTATCAGCAGGGAAAACACCCAGCGCTTCGTCCTGGACATTACTGTACCCCTGCCTGAATGTTGTGCCGCATGCTGGCAATATACAGGCGCCGCCCCTTGGGCACGAGATCGAGAATCATGTCTCCCCGGAAACGGGTCTCCCGACCGTCCGCGGCCGACTCCACCCGCGCGGCAATCTGCGCCCAGGCCCGGTAGCCACGGTCTGAGAGAGGAACGATCTTCAGCTGCTCCAATGTGAATTCCCTGCTCGAGGTGGCTTCGAACACGCGCCTGTATCCCTGCCCTATATGCTCCCGGCCGCGATTGCCGTTGACCTCGCCATCCAGGGTAAACAGCCTCACCAGCCCTTCCAAATCACCTTTTTCCCATGCCCGGATGTACCGCATGACCAGCAACTCAGGCGCCATGGCCGTGGCATCGCGTCCCGAAACAGCAGCTTTCGCAGCATGAGCAACTTCAGGCAGTCTGTCCACCTGCAGCGGCCGCATGCCATCGAAAGGCATGACGGGCGGCTCTACAGGCTCGGGAACTGGCCTCGCGGGAGGCGCGGCCTCAACATTGGCATGCGAGACTCCCGCAGTATTTCTCTGCTTCTTTTCTTCCTTGCGGACTGGCGCAACCGGCTCGGGTTCCGCATGCACGGCTACCCTGATCGTCTCGTCCATCTTGTTTGCAGCCACTGGGGAAGCTGGCGGTGTTTCGGCATCTGAGCTGTCTGAAAACCGGGCTGCATCAACCAGCGGCGTCCGGATTGCGGGAAGCGGTGGCTCCGGAACCCTTGGATTGGCCGGCACCCTGTCTGCCACTTCCGAGCCGGTTTCCAGCAAGCCGGCATCCGTCAGGGTCAGGCTGGTGGAGGGGCCGCTGTTCATGACCACCAGCAGCATCAACACCAGGACCAGGACGATGGTCAGCCAAACGAAAGCACGAGGATTGCGTTGCAAGGGCGCAATTCTGTAAAGGGTATCCGAAGGCCGGGGCGATATCTTTACCGATGGTCGGCGGCGCGTTCCCGCGGCAGGCTGCCGCCTGGCGCTACGTCTCGAATCCTGGTGCAGTTGCTCATCGTAGACCTTTCGCCTTTCCGGCCGTTTCAGAACGGCATAGGCGGTATTCAGGCGTCGCACCGCCTGCTCCACCCATTGCTCGGAGCGGGTGATGCGATCCGGATGAAACAGACCGATAAGCATTCGGTAGCGCTGGCGGATGGTCTCGGCACTGGCATCTGCTGGCAGGCCAAGCAGGCGGTAGTGGTCGTTATCCGGCGCGAAAAGGCGCTGCCGGATAAAAGCATAGGCGGCCGAACCCAGTTCTTCCACGCTGCTTCCCAGCTGTTGTGCCAGCCGGGACAGGCGTTCCTCGGGGCGCGCCAGGCGGTTGAGAAACTCCTCCAGATCATCCGGTGGACGCAACAGGCCGTATACCGCCGCGCCGGCCCCTTCCCGATGCAGCGCAAGCAACTCTGCATAGAAGTTGTCCAGTTCCCTTTCCATCAGGATCCAGCCGGCTCCTCAGGACGCCAGCCTGGGGTGGTCCGCGGATTCATCCGCATCGTAGCTGTAGTAGTTGTAATGATACTGATAGTCGTATCCATAGCCGCTCCTGCCCTGACCATACTTGACCAGCAGAACGCCGAGTACATGGGCATGGGCATGGCGCAGGCGCTGCACCGAACCCTTGAGCGCCCCGCTGCGGGTGACGCCGGCATCCACGACCATGATGCTGGCGCTGGCCATGTTGGCCAGTATCAGGGCATCCGCCAGGCCGAGCACGGGCGGGCCGTCGAGTATGACCACGTCAAATTTATCCGCCGCCGTATCCAGGAATTCCGCCATCCTGTTGCTGTCCAGTAGCTCCGCGGGATTGGGCGGCAGAGGCCCCGTGGTAAGCACATACAGGCCGTCCACCACCCCCGTCTGGATGATTTCACTGGGCCTGTGGTCTCCGACAAGATAGTTGGTGAGGCCCACCTCGTTGGAGAGCGCCAGCTCGTTGTGCAGGGAAGGATTACGTAGATCACAATCCACCAGAAGCACGTTGGAGCCAGCCTGTACATAGGTCAGGGCCAGGCTGATGGCGGAAGTGGTCTTGCCCTCCCCCGCGATGGAGCTCGCGATGTGCAGTATCTTCGGCGTGCCGGTCTCGGAAGAGAAAGCCAGGGTGGTGCGGCAGGATCGGTAGGCTTCGGCAATGGCAGACTTGGGCTCCGCCCAGGTCTTGAGCGCGATGGATTCGGTTTCATCCTGCAGGCGCACCTCCGGTACCACGCCGACCATGGGCAGGCCGGTAAGCTTCTCCACGTCCGCCGAGGACTTGATGGTGTCATCCAGGTGCTCGAACAGGAAAGCCAGGCCGATGCCGCCAAGCAGGCCGAT
>JALVEW010000277.1 GCA_027030425.1 Sedimenticola sp. | reverse complement strand
GGCGCGGAAGCCTGGAACCCCGTGTTCGACGTGACCCCGGCGGCGCTGGTGGATGCCATCGTCACGGAACGGGGCATCGTTCATGCTCCCGATGCGGAGAAAATGGCGGCGCATATGGGGTGATTAAGAGAACCACGGGGTCGGAGTCAAATCGTCCCGCGCCAATGGATTTACACGACATCACCCTGATTTGACTCCGATCCCTCCCAAGCGGTATTTGGTATTACGATTTGACTCCGACCCCTCCCGGCACTGATGACTTCCATCCTGCTCATGATGCTGGCCCTGCTCCAGCCCTTCCAGGCTCCTCCTCCAGAGCTGGCCAAGGCCGCCTGGATAGAGAACGCCTTTTCGACTCTGGAGTCCGGGCGTTTCCCCAAGATTGCCGCCATCGCCTGGTGGCATGAGAATTTCGACCGTTCCGCCCTGCGCGTGGATTCTTCCCATGCGGCCCTGGAGGCCTACCGCAAGGGGGTTGCCTCGGCCAGTTTCGTGACCCGCCCGCATATCCGTCAGGGCAAGCTGCTTCCTCCCCCGGAAGGCATCTATCATGCCGCTTTCCCGGATCTTGGCGGAACGGAAGACCAAGTGGATGCCCGGCGCATCCATGCCTTCGAGCAGCTGGCGGGCAAGCCCCTGGCCTGGGTGTATTTCTCCAACAACTGGGACGGGCAGATCCGTTTCCCCATCAACGAGGTAGCCCTCATCAACAACATGGGCAGGCTGCCATTCATCCGCATGATGCCCAGAAGCGGTTTTGACGAAGGTGGCCCCGATCCGGTTTACCGGTTGCAGCGCATCATCGATGGGGATTTTGACAGGGAACTCGAACAGTGGGCCCGTGACGCCGCGGCCACGGGCATCCCCCTGCTGGTGGAGTTCGGCACGGAAATGAATGGTGACTGGTTTCCCTGGAACGGCCGCTACAACGGCGGGGCGGAGACCGGGGGCTATGGCGACCCGGAGCTGGCCGATGGCCCCGAACGGTTCCGGGATGCCTACCGGCATATCATCGATATCTGTGACGCCCAGGGCGCCGCCAACATCACTTGGTTTTTCCATATCGACGCTTATGGCGCGCCGCAGGCGGACTGGAATCAGCCCCGCAACTATTACCCGGGGGATGAGTATATAGACTGGCTGGGCGTCAGTGTTTACGGCCCCCAGGAAGCCGGCGAGGACTATCAGACCTTCGGCGAGATTCTCGATGATGCCTATCCCGTGCTCCGGGAGCTGGCGGACAAGCCCATAGCCGTGCTGGAGTTTGCGGTCACGGAACTTGGCGCCAGGCGCCGGCTGCCCATTGCGCCAAACTGGTAGGCCTGTCTAGCCCACAATCCTGGGAAACTTCAGAGGTCGGAGTCAAATCTCCATGCGATACTGGTTTCACATGACATCACACGGACTTGACTCCGACCCCGCCACCCGGCGCGCCCAGCCCACAACCCCGGGTGGGACGATTCGACATTCGCCAAAGGGAAAATTCCCGTTTTCCCGCCCGGCGGGAGGGGCTCTGAGGCCCTCATTGGCGATTTGGGGCTTTTCCTGTCCAACCTGCATCCCAAGGGGGGATTTATGGTAAAATTCCGCTCCTGATTGTTTTATGCGGAAATCGCCCGTTCAGATGACAGAATTCGCCAAGGAAGTCCTTCCGGTCAATCTCGAAGACGAGATGCAGCATTCCTACCTGGATTACGCCATGAGCGTGATCGTGGGACGTGCCTTGCCGGATGTCAGGGATGGTCTCAAGCCCGTGCACCGCAGGGTGCTGTACGCCATGAGTGAGCTGGGCAACGACTGGAACAAGCCTTACAAGAAGTCCGCCCGGGTGGTCGGTGACGTCATCGGTAAATATCACCCCCATGGCGACACGGCGGTGTACGACACCATCGTGCGCATGGCCCAGCCTTTCTCCCTGCGCTACATGCTTATCGACGGCCAGGGCAACTTCGGTTCCGTGGACGGCGATTCCCCGGCCGCCATGCGTTATACCGAAGTGCGCATGGCCAAAATCGCCCATGAGCTGCTGGCGGACATCGACAAGGAAACCGTCGAGTTCATTCCCAACTACGACGAGTCCGAGACCGAGCCGGCGGTGCTGCCGGCCAAGATTCCCAACCTGCTCATCAACGGCTCCTCCGGCATTGCCGTGGGCATGGCCACCAATATCCCGCCGCACAATCTCACGGAAGTGGTGGACGCCTGCGTGGCCCTCATCGACGATCCGGCCATTTCCATCGATGCCCTGATGCAGTACGTGCCGGGGCCGGATTTCCCCACCGCCGGCATCATCAACGGCGCCAAGGGCATCCGCGAGGCCTACCGCACGGGCCGGGGCAAGATCTACGTGCGCGCCCGCACCCATTTCGAGGACATGGACAACGGCAAGCAGCGCATTGTGGTCACCGAGCTGCCCTACCAGGTGAACAAGGCGCGGCTCATGGAGAAGATCGCCGAGCTGGTCAAGGACAAGAAAATCGAAGGCATCACCGAGATGCGCGATGAGTCCGACAAGGATGGCATGCGCATGGTCATCGAGCTGCGCAAGGGCGAGGTGGGCGAAGTGGTGCTCAACAACCTGTTCCAGCACACCCAGATGCAGAGCGTGTTCGGCATCAACGTGGTGGCTCTGGTGGACAGCCAGCCCCGCACCCTGAATCTCAAGCAGCTGCTGGAATATTTCGTGCGCCACCGCCGCGAGGTGGTCACCCGGCGCACCATCTTCGACCTGCGCAAGGCCCGTGCCCGGGCCCATATTCTCGAGGGCCTGGCCGTGGCCCTGGCCAATATCGACGAGGTCATCGCCCTCATCAAGGCCGCGCCCAACCCGGCCACGGCGAAGAAGGAGCTGTGCGCCCGCCTGTGGAAGTCCGGCACCCTGGAAGACATGCTTTCCCGCGCCGGGGCCGATGCGTCCCGGCCCGACGACCTGCCCGAGGGCTATGGCATCACGCCGGATGGCTACCGTCTCACGGAAACCCAGGCCCAGGCCATTCTGGATCTGCGTTTGCAGAAACTCACGGGCCTGGAGCAGGACAAGATCATCAGCGAGTTCCAGGAACTGCTGGACCGCATCGCCGACCTCCTGGACATTCTTTCCAGCGACCTGCGCCTGATGATCGTCATAAAGGACGAGCTGCTGGAGATCCGCGATCAGTTCGGCGACGAGCGTCGTACCGAGATCATCGCCGACCGCCTGGACCTGACCCTGGAAGACCTGATTACCGAGGAAGACGTGGTGGTCACCCTGTCCCACCAGGGCTATGCCAAGGCCCAGTCCCTGGACACCTACCAGGCCCAGCGCCGCGGCGGCCGGGGCAAGACCGCCACCACTACCAAGGACGAGGATTTTGTGGACAAGTTGTTCGTGGCCAGCACCCATGACACCATTCTGTGTTTTTCCAGCGCGGGCAAGGTGTACTGGCTCAAGGTCTATGAACTGCCCCAGGCGGGACGCAACGCCCGGGGCAAGCCCATGGTCAACCTCCTGCCCCTGGAAGAGGGCGAGCGCATAAGCGCTGTGCTGCCCATCCGCGAATACCATGAAGACAGCTATGTGTTCATGGCCACGGAGCAGGGCACGGTGAAGAAGACGCCCCTGACGGATTTCTCCCGCCCCCGGGCCAGCGGCATCATCGCCGTGGATCTGCGCGAGGGCGACCAGCTCATCGGCGTGGACATCACCGACGGCGAGCGCGACATCATGCTGTTCAGCAGCGCCGGCAAGGCCGTGCGCTTCAGCGAGAGCGCCGTGCGCCCCATGGGACGCACCGCCGCCGGCGTGCGCGGTATCCGCCTGGACGAGGGCCAGCGGGTCATTTCCCTGGTGGTGGTGGACGAGGGCGACATCCTCAGCGTGTGCGAGAACGGTTACGGCAAGCGAACCGCCATCGACCAGTTCCCCACCAAGGGGCGCGGCACCAAGGGGTTGATCTCCATCCGCACCTCCGAGCGCAACGGTGACCAGATCGGCGCCATCCTGGTGGACGAGGATGACGAGATTATGCTGATTACTGATGGCGGCACCTTGGTGCGCACCCGGGTGTCCGACGTGTCGCGGATGGGACGCGACGCCCAGGGAGTGAAGATGATCGCCCTGAGCAAGGGTGAAAAACTCATTGGCATCGAGCGCATCGAGATACTGGAAACCGAAGAAGGACCGGCGCAGGACTGATATTTAATGTGGAAATACACCGATAACTCCCTCCCCCGCGCGCGGGGGAGGGTTGGGGAGGGGGTGAGCATTTCCCGTCCCCCCTCTCCCTAGCCCTCTCCCCCGAGGGAGGCTGTCGCAAC
The DNA here is from genome assembly GCA_027030425.1 of Sedimenticola sp. GTDB lineage: Bacteria > Pseudomonadota > Gammaproteobacteria > Chromatiales > Chromatiaceae > Thiolapillus. The sequence goes on along the minus strand of JALVEW010000277.1, from coordinate 2,000 downwards.
AGGCGACAGCCACCGCGATGCGGGGACGCATCGCCATTTTCGATGGCTGTAAGCCATTGAAAATGGAGGAATCGGAAAATCGCACTTTTCCGATTCCGAGTCGTGAAAGCCCAGGTAAGGGCTTTTACGACATCCTCCGAGGGGGAGAGGGAATTTCCATGATCCGGGGTGTGGGACTGCCCCCTCATGAAAGTTGATGTAATAGATATTCGCATTGGCCGGCTACCGGTTGGTGCAAAATGGGCTCTTGTCGGGTGCCCCGGCCTGCACTGGGGACTACCTGTAGATCGGACTTCAGTCCGACAAATGCCCTTGGCCGGTTGGGCTGAAGCCCAACCTATATTTGCAGCACGAGCAGGAACAAGAAATGTCACGAATCTACAATTTCAGCGCTGGCCCCGCCACGCTGCCCGAAGAAGTATTGAAACAGGCACAGGATGAACTGCTGGACTGGCACGGCGCCGGCATGTCGGTGATGGAGATGAGCCATCGCGGCAAGGAGTTCATGAGCATCGCGGCCCAGGCGGAAGCGGACCTGCGCGAGGTGATGGCGATTCCCGGCAACTACAAGGTGTTGTTCCTCCAGGGCGGCGCCTCCAGCCAGTTCGCTATGGTGCCCCTGAATCTCATGGGGCGCACGGGCAAGGCGGATTACATCAACACCGGTAGCTGGTCCAAGAAGGCCATTGCCGAGGCGAAGCGCTATGGCGAGGTCAATGTCATTGCCGACACAGCCGCTGATTTCAGGGCCCCGGCGCAAGAGGAGCTGAGTTTCTCCAGCGACGCCGCCTATGTGCACTACACCCCCAACGAAACCATCCAGGGTGTGGAATTCCCTTACATTCCGGATACTGGCGACATTCCCCTGGTGGCGGACATGTCTTCCACCATTCTGTCCCGGCCCATCGATGTGTCGAAGTTCGGCATCATCTACGCCGGCGCCCAGAAAAACATCGGCCCTGCTGGCCTGACCCTGGTCATCATCCGTGAGGACCTCATCGGAGACGCCCCCGAGAGCTGCCCGGCCATGATGAACTACCAGATTCACGCCGATGCCGGTTCCATGTACAACACGCCGCCTACCTACGCCTGGTATCTGTCCGGACTGGTGTTCAAGTGGCTCAAGGACAATGGCGGCCTGGAAACCATGGCGGTGATCAACGAGCGCAAGGCGGAAGAACTCTACGCCACCATCGACGCCTCGGATTTCTACGCCAATCCCGTGGATCCCGAATGCCGCTCCTGGATGAACGTGCCCTTCACCCTGGCCGATGACAGCCTGGACAACAGTTTCCTGGACGAAGCCGGCGCGCGGGGCCTGAAAACCCTCAAGGGGCACCGTTCCGTGGGCGGCATGCGCGCCAGTATCTACAACGCCATGCCTGAAGAAGGCGTGCAGGTCCTCATCGCGTTCATGCGTGAATTCGAAAAAGCCAACGCCTGAACGGCAGGACGGATACAGATGTACAAGATTCTCACCCTCAACAACATTTCAGCCGCCGGCCTGGACAGGCTGCCCCGCGAGCGCTATGAAGTAGCTTCCGAAATCACTCATCCGGATGCCATCCTGCTGCGCTCCTACAAGATGCACGACATGGAGATCCCCGATACCGTGAAGGCCATTGGCCGGGCGGGCGCCGGCGTGAACAACATCCCCGTGGACAGGATGACGGAAAAGGGCATTCCCGTGTTCAACGCCCCGGGCGCCAATTCCAACGCGGTGAAGGAGCTGGTGATTGCCGGCATGCTCATGGCGGCGCGCAACATTGGTCCCGCCTGGGAATTCGCCAAGGGCCTGGAAGGCGAGGATGCCGAGATCACCAAGGCAGTGGAAGCGGGCAAGAAGAACTTCGTGGGCTTCGAGCTGCCCGGTCGCACCCTGGGCGTGGTGGGCCTGGGCGCCATTGGCGTGAAAATCTGCAACGCCGCCCATGACCTGGGCATGAAGGTGGTGGGCTTCGATCCTTCCATCACCGTGAAATCCGCCTGGAAGCTCAAGG
>JALVEW010000276.1 GCA_027030425.1 Sedimenticola sp. | reverse complement strand
CTTCCTTGCGGCGGCATTTCTTCAATCAATATATGGCCATGAAGATACTCATCACAGGCGCTGCCGGTTTCATCGGCAACGAACTCGCTCTCCGTTTGCTGGCGCGGGGCGACGAGGTCGTCGGCGTAGACAACCTCAACGACTACTACGAGGTGTCCCTGAAGGAGGCCCGTCTCGGGCGGGTGAAGAACCATCCGCGCTTCGAGTTTCGCCGTCTGGACATTGCCGACCGGGAGGGCATGCGCAGGCTGTTCGCCGATCACGCCTTCGATGCCGTGGTCAACCTGGCGGCCCAGGCCGGCGTGCGTTACTCCCTGAAGAATCCCGATGCCTACGTGGATGCCAACCTGGTGGGGGTGGGCAATATCCTGGAGGCTTGCCGCCACGGTGGCGTGAAGCATCTGGTGTTCGCATCTTCAAGCTCCGTGTACGGGGCCAATACCCGGTTACCGTTCTCGGAGCATGACAACGTGGACCATCCAGTATCCCTGTATGCCGCCACCAAGAAAGCGGCGGAACTCATGGCCCACAGTTACGCGCATTTGTACGGCCTGCCCTGCACGGGGTTGCGTTTCTTCACCGTGTACGGCCCCTGGGGGCGCCCGGACATGGCCTATTTCAGCTTCACGCGCAAAATCCTGGCCGGTGAGCCCATACCCGTGTTCAATGAAGGGCGAATGAAAAGGGATTTCACCTACATCGACGATATCGTCGAAGGCGTGGTGCGTGTCATCGACAGGCCGCCTGAAGGCGATCCTGCCTGGAGCGGGGAGAACCCCGACCCCGCCACCAGCTATGCACCCTATCGCATCTTCAATATCGGCAACAGCAACACGGTACAGCTGCTGGATTTCATCCGGGTGCTGGAAAACCACCTTGGGGTGAAGGCCAACATGGAGATGCTGCCCATGCAGAATGGCGACGTGACGGCCACCTATGCCAATACCGATGCCCTGGGCGAGGCCGTGGGCTTCAGTCCCTCCACCAGCGTCGAGGAAGGGCTGGGGAAATTCGTGGCCTGGTACAGATCCTATTACAGCTGAGGTTCGGGGCGGGAAACACCGTGGTGGCATGAAACAGTACCTGCACGAAATCCTTTACCTGCTGGGTGAAGACCGGGCCCGGCTGCCGTGGATGGTGCTGCTCTTTCTTGCCTTGTCCCTGCTGGATCTGGCCAGCCTGGGCCTCATTGCTCCCTATGTGTCCCTCATGCTGGACCCGGATTCACTGGGGGGCTTGCTGGGACAGCTCGTGGATATCATCGGCCTGCCAAGAGAGCAGGAAGTGCTGCTGGTCATATTTGGCGTGACACTGGTGGTCATATTCCTGGTCAAGGCCGTGGCGTCCATTCTCATCAACAGGAATATCATTCGTTTCGGCTTCGATCAGCAAACCCGGCTGCGGTCATTCCTGATGCAGGCTTACCAGACCATGCCCTACACGGAATACCTGCGCCGCAACAGCTCGGAATACATTCACAGCATCCAGCAGCTGACCAATCAATATGCAAACGGCGTGGTCATGCCCCTGCTGCGCATGTTCAGTGATGGACTGGTGGCGCTGGTGATAATCCTGTTCCTGGCCTGGACCAACATCATGGCGCTGACCATCATGATTATGCTCTTTGGCAGTGTCGCCTTTGCCTATGACCGGTTTTTCCGCAAGGAACTGGGCGCCCTGGGCACGGAGGCCAGCGATGCGCTGACGCGAATCGTGCAGGGTGTCAACGAGGGCATAGAAGGCCTGAAGGAAATCCGGATTCTGGGCAAGGAGAAACACTTTCTGGAACTGGTGCGCGATGGGGCGGAGGACTATGCCGCCTGCGCCATGCGCAGCCAGGTCATATCCACCGCCCCCCGGTATTTGCTGGAACTCCTGCTCATCAGCTTTATCGTCCTGCTGGTGATTCTCACCCTGACCATCAACGGTGATTTGCGGGAACTGGCGCCCCTGCTCGCCCTGTTTGGCGTGGCGGCACTTCGGCTCTTGCCCATGATAAGCCTGTTTTCCAATGGCCTGCTTCAGCTGCGCTTCAACAGAAAGCCCGTCTCCCAGCTTTATGAGGATTTGAAACTGGCAGCGGCTGTTTCCGAAAAACCGCATGAGAACCCTGACAGAGCGCCGGAAGAAGTGTTTGAGACACTGTCCCTGCAAGATGTGAGTTTCCGTTATCCGGGCATGGAGGAACTGGCGCTGAAGGAGGTCAGCATTCAGATTCGGGCGGGAGAGGCGATTGGTTTCATCGGCGCCTCGGGCAGCGGAAAGACCACCCTGATGGATGTGTTGCTCGGCCTGCTCAAGCCCCAGCATGGCATAATCCGGTACAACCACCATTTGCTGGCAGACCGCATGGCGGCGTGGCGGAGACAGGTCGCCTATCTTCCCCAGCAGGTTTTTCTCATCGATGCCAGCGTGAAGAGCAACGTCGCGCTTGGAGTCAGGGAAGAGGAAATAGATGATCAGAGACTGCGGAACGCCCTTCGACAGGCCAGGTTGCAGGAGTTGGTGGATCAGCTTCCCGCGGGAGTCGATACCCGTATCGGTGAAAGAGGGGTGCGCCTGTCTGGAGGACAGCGGCAGCGCATCGCCCTGGCCCGGGCCTTCTATCACGGGCGGGAGGTGCTGGTCATGGACGAGGCCACCAGTGCTCTGGACAATGAAACCGAACGGGAAATCGTGGATGAGATCAGAAGGCTGAAGGGGACCAAGACACTGATTATCGTGGCGCACAGATGGACCACCGTGGAGCATTGCGACCGGATCTACCGGCTCGAAAAGGGCAGGGTGGTGGCCTCCGGCACGCCACAGGAAATGCTGCAGGTTTCCTGAACAGACCGGGAACAAGGGGTTATGGGCAACAAGAAAATACTGGTTACAGGCGCGGATGGCTTTATCGGCTCACACCTGGTCGAGGCGCTTGTGCGCAGCGGGCATGAAGTACGGGCTTTCGTTCTTTACAACTCCTTCAGCACTTGGGGCTGGCTGGATCGGTGCGCAGCGGACGTGGCGGGGCATTTTGAAGTCTTCCCTGGCGATATCCGGGATCCCAATGGCGTTCGCACCGCCATGCGCGGATGTGATGCTGTCATGCATCTTGCCGCGCTCATCGCCATTCCGTTTTCCTACCATTCGCCGGATACCTATGTGGATACCAACATCAAGGGCACACTGAATGTCGTGCAGGCCGCCCGTGATCTTGGCGTGGAACGGGTCATACAGACGTCCACCAGCGAGGTCTATGGAACGGCTCGTTATGTTCCCATCGACGAGTCCCACCCCCTGCAGGGACAGTCCCCCTATTCCGCAAGCAAAATTGGCGCGGACCAGCTTGCCATGTCCTTCCACAGTGCCTTCGATACCCCTGTGGTTCTGTTGCGGCCCTTCAATACCTATGGTCCGCGGCAGTCGGCGAGAGCGGTCATCCCCACCATCATCACCCAGATTGCCGATGGGCAGCGGCGCATCAAGCTGGGGTCCTTGCATCCCACCAGGGATTTCAGTTACGTGGAAGACACGGTGAGCGGTTTTATGGCGGCTTTGGATGCCAGCCAAGCCATAGGTGAGGTCATCAATATCGGCAGTGGTTTTGAAATCAGTATTGGTGAAACCGCCAAGGCCATTGCCGAGGTCATGGGCGTGGAAATCGAAATCGAGACGGACGATGAGCGCCTGAGGCCGGAAAAGAGCGAGGTGGAGCGCCTTTGGGCGGACAACAGCAAGGCGGCGCGGCTGCTTGGGTGGACGCCTGCCCATGGAGGCCGGGAAGGGTTTTCCCAGGGCCTGAAAAAAACCGTCCAGTGGTTTCAGGACAGGGAGAATCTGAAACAGTACAAAACCCATCTCTACAATATCTGACGCCATGGGCAACGACGGAAGCAATCTTCCCGAAGAAATTGTAAGGGCCATTCGCCAGGTTGTTGGTGAAGGCGACAAGGCCCTGCATGAACCGGTTTTCAAGGGCAGGGAATGGGATTACCTCAAGGAATGCCTGGATTCCGGTTATGTGTCTTCCGTGGGTGAATTCGTCACCCGTTTCGAGCGCGCCCTGGAAGAATATACCGGCGCCGCTCACGCCATTGCCGTGGTGAATGGCACCGCGGCCCTGCACATTGCGCTGCTTCTCGCCGGGGTGGAAGCCGATGACGAAGTGCTGGTGCCGGCCCTGGGTTTCATCGCCACGGCGAATGCCGTGAGCTACTGTGGAGCCCTGCCCCATTTCGTGGACTGTGAACCGCTTGGCCTGGGTGTGGATGCCGCCAGGCTGCGGGACTATCTCGGGGACATCGCCGCGAGGAGAAACGGCGTCTGCGTCAACCGCAAGACCGGACGGGTGATAAGGGCGCTGGTACCGGTACACCTGTTTGGTCATATTTCGGACATGGATGCGTTGCTGGCCGTGGCGGAGGAATATGGCCTGCGGGTGATCGAGGACGCCGCCGAGGCCCTGGGCAGTGTTCGTCACGGGCGCCATGCAGGCACCTGGGGGCAGTTGGGAATACTCAGCTTCAACGGCAACAAGATCATCACCACGGGAGGGGGCGGCGCCATACTCACGGATGATGAAAAGCTGGCGGCGCGGGCCAGGCATCTGACCACCACCGCCAAGGAGCCGCATCCCTGGCGCTACCGTCATGACGAGGTAGGCTACAATTTCCGCATGCCAAACATCAACGCGGCCCTGGGATATGCGCAACTGGAACAGCTTCCGGCGTTCCTGCAGGTCAAGCGCCGGCTGTTTTCCCGCTATGAAGAAGCCTTTTCCCCCCTGTCCGGGCTCCGCTTGCTGGAGGAACCTGGCGGATGCCGCAGCAACTACTGGCTGCAAACCCTGGTACTGAACGAAGACATGGCCGCATGGCAGGAGCAGATACTGGAGCACGCCTGGAAGCAGGGGCTGATGCTGCGTCCCGCCTGGGAACTTCTCAATCGTCAGATACCCTACAGGCACATGCCATCCATGCCCGTGGTGGTCGCCGAGTCCTTGCAGCAAAGAATCATCAACCTGCCCAGCGGCGTCGTCCAGGAGGCTGCTCATGAGTGAACGCAGCCTGATACTGCTGGGCGCAGGCGGTCATGCCCGATCCTGCATCGATGTTATCGAACAGGTGCCCGGGTTGAAGCTCGCCGGGCTGGTGGGCGCGCCTGGGGAAGTGGGAAAGCAGGTGCTGGGGTATCCCGTACTGGCCACGGACACGGCCCTGGAGGAACTGCGCCAGGACCATGAACATGCCCTGGTGGCCGTGGGACAGATACATTCCCCTGAACTGAGACAAAAACTGTTTGCCATGGCGGAGGCGGCAGGCTTCGAGCTGCCCGTGGTGGTTTCTCCCCTGGCCCGGGTGTCACCGCACGCCAAGGTGGCCGCCGGAACCATCATCATGCATGGCGCCACGGTGAATGCCGGCGCCAGCGTGGGGCGGAACTGCATCATCAACAGTCATGCCCTGGTGGAGCATGACGCGAGAGTGGGGGATCACTGCCATGTTTCCACATCGGCGGTACTCAATGGCGGTGTGAGAGTGGAGCAGGGATGTTTCATCGGCAGCGGCAGCATCATCAGGGAAGGAGTGCGCCTTGGCGAGCGTTGCCTGGTGGGCATGGGAAGCCGGGTTTACCGTGATCTTGCCGCCGGCAGCCGTGTATCCGGAGAAGAAAGATGCTAGGCGCCCTGATAATTGCCGAAGCCGGGGTCAATCACAACGGTTCCCTGGACACGGCCTTGTCCCTGGTAGATGCGGCCGCCGCGGCCGGGGCGGACGTGGTCAAGTTCCAGACATTCCGTGCCCGGCGCCTGGTGGTTCCCGGAACCCCCAAGGCGGCCTACCAGGAGCGGGACGGGGCGCCCGGAGAGAGCCAGTACCGGATGCTCCGTCAGCTGGAGATGAGCCAGGAAATGCACCAGGCATTGGTCCGGCACTGCGGGAACAGGGGCATCGCCTTCAATTCCACGGCATTCGACAACGACAGCATGGACATGCTGGTGGCCATGGGGATTCCGTTCATCAAGATTCCCTCGGGAGAGCTCACCAACTACCCCTATCTCAGGCACGCGGCCCGGCAGGGACTTCCGGTGGTGCTCTCCACAGGCATGTCCGATATGGATGAGGTTCGCGCGGCGCTTCTGGTGCTGGAGAACAATGGAGTGGCCAGACGTGACATTACTGTATTGCACTGCCATACCGCCTATCCCACGCGCATGGAGGAGGTGAACCTGAAGGCCATGACCAGCATGGGCTCGGCTCTGGGGGTGGCCGTGGGCTATTCGGATCACACCCTGGGAATGGAAGTGCCCATCGCGGCGGTGGCGCTGGGGGCGGTGGTCATCGAGAAACACCTTACCCTGGACAGGAACATGCCC
>JALVEW010000275.1 GCA_027030425.1 Sedimenticola sp. | reverse complement strand
GCGATCGATTTTGTCGGCACATCCCTGTGCCGGGGGAAGGTCTGAATTTTTCAGACCTTCCCTTGTGTCATAACCAACGGCCTCATGTGCCAAATGCCACACGTTGAGGCGCTTCCTGTCCCGTTGTTAACCACAAATCACTGATGTTATTAAGTTCTGGGAACCTCGAAAAAATGCCGTCCAGGCAATTTTCCTCCACGCAAACCGAAAAACGAGGTTTTAAGTTTGCTTCATTTTCAATCACTTGCGTGATTGAAAATGGCGGGGCCACTCTGTCCCGCACGGGCACCTCGAATTTTTCGAGGCGCCTCTTTCATGTTTGGCATAGATGTTGCTCTTTCGTGCGTTGAAAATGAAGGAAGCTCCGATAAAGCCGGGGATGGCTTTTATAAAAGCTTCCTTATCAGAGCTTCCGTAGCAAATGCCAAAGCTACTAGGGGAAAATAATGACGAAAAAATTTTGGTCGGCTTCCATAGTTTCATTGTTGGCGGTTGCCGCCTCTTTTGCTTCGACTACCTGCGCGCAATCGGTGGATGAGGAAAAACTACATCCGGCGATACCTTTGCTGGATGAATCCGGCAGCAATGTACTGAACTCGGGAAATCCTTACAGCCCTCGGACCACTTGTGGTCAGTGCCATGATTATGAGTCCATCACCCATTCCTACCATATCGAACAGGGTAGGGATGAAACGGATGATGATTTCGGCAAGAGAATCGGTCTTCCTCAGCTCGTGGGGCCCGGCTATTTTGGTGGATACAGTTGTATGGGCGGCAACAATCCGGACCAGCTGGCCAAGAAGAACAATGCTTCGGCGGATGATTTTGCGGACAAGGGCGCGGCGGGCTGGATACAGCGCTGCGGAGGATGTCACAGCGGCGGCGGCTGGATGGAGAAAGACCGGCAGGGCCGCCGCTATGACGAAGTCGATCCGGATACTGTCAAACCATTCGATGGTGACTATTACAACCGTGGCACGGATGGCAATAACCAACCAGCTGATGCCAACGTGGTGTCTCAATGGGACTGGAAGAAAAGCGGCGTGGTGGAGAACGACTGCCTCATGTGTCATGTCGATCAGAGACGGCTGCAGATATTCGACGAACGCCTGAGTGTGGAGGGTGGTCCGGACGGCTACGACTTGTGGCGAACCCTGCGCCGTAACAAGTTCATCAACAATGGGTTCTTCCGCTACAGCGCTACGGCGATACTGGAATACCTGAACATCAGACATCCGGATGGCGTCAACGAGGAGATGAACCTGGTCACGGTGGCCAAGAAAAACATTTCCGTGGAAGAAGGCCGTCGTGGCATAGATGTTGATTACGAGCTGGACCTGGACGAAAGCGGTAAACCTAAGCTCAACTGGAACCGGGCTGCATTCGATGAGAACGGCAAGGTATCCATTCCCATGATGAGTTTTCCGTCCAATGACAGCTGCATGCAGTGCCACCGCACCAGTAATTCCCGCCGGGGATTCTATGGCTTTGGCGAAGATGCCGAGGCCGTTTACGACGAAGAAGGCATGCTGGTGGATGACTACAAGGATGACGTGCACTACGGCAAGGTGTTCACCGAAGCCAATGGCGAGTCACGGGAAATCACCACCTGCAACGCCTGTCATGCGCGCAACTATTACCGTGAGCCCTGGAAGAACGTGGATCTGGACGCGAACCACAACTTTCTCAAGGGCAATTCCGACATGAATGTGGCCGATCACCGCGACTATCAGCCCAAGGCCAAGTCCTGCATGTACTGCCATGACAAGGGGCCTGATCCCGTATCGCCTTCCGGGCACAAGAACATGAAGGACGCCCACCTGGCCCTGTGGAAGTCCGGTGGTGATCTGCGTGGCTATACGAAGAAAGAACTCGAAAGCATTACCCAGACCCATCTGGACGAAATTTCCTGTCAAACCTGTCATATCACCAATAAGAAGAACCGGGGTCGTGATCTCCAGATTCTCTACCAGTATCGCCGCGAGGAAGACGGCAAGCTGCGCATAAGCCCCTACAATCCCCGTGCGCGCTACTTCTGGCAGGACAAGAACAGCGGTCGCGTGCTCACCAAGACCGAGCGCAACAGCGTGTTTGAATACGTGGTGAAGGAAGACGGCAGCAAAGTGGGCCAGGTCAGAGATCCGGATACGGGGGAAGTGGTGCTGGAAGTGTCGGCCCGCTATTCCCATGGCAGCCTGCGGTACAGCGATCCGGAAACTTATGAAGGATTTGCCGCCCTGAAAAATATCTACGACAAGCTGCTGGCGAAAAAAGGTGTGAGCAATCCTGACGTGGCCCTGGTTTGGACCGAGATAAACCACTACCTCATGTCCCACAACACCCGGCCGTCCACCGAGGCCCTGGAATGCGAAAGCTGCCACAGGCGCAAGCAGAACGGGGTGATCAGCTCCCTGGTGGCCCCAGACAGCATCCTAGGCACTGGCAATGTCAAGAAAGTCACCACTCAGCCTGATCCAAAGATGGTGGAAGACGGTCTGGTGATCTTGGATCTGCCCTACATGAAGGTGGACGAGGCAGGCAATGTGACAGAGAGCGTGGAGGATATTCTCTATTACACCTTGGTGAATCCCTCCATGACCCGTCTGAACAACGAAATTGCACCTGCCCAGCGCGGTCAGGCGCGTCGGGTGACCGCCATCCAGGCTGTGAATGCCGCCGGTATTCGGGCTGAAAAGCATCGACAGCTGGTGATGGACGCGCTGGGCGGAGAAGACACCTACATCTTCCGGCCCAACTACGGGGTGGCACCCATTCGGGGTGTCAGCATACTGACGCCGTCTGATTTCGTGCTGGATATGATCATGCCCTATACCAGTTTCCGTGTTTCCCTGGTGGAAGACGCGGGCATGACCAAAGCAGCAAAAAGCGCTGCGAACAATGGCGGAAAGCTTGCATCGGATCTGGTTGTGCTGGAAATGATCAATGCGGAAGGCGACATCATCAGCAATCTGCTGGATGTGGAAATGCTCGTTGTTCTGCCCTACCGTGGCGGCATGAATACGCCTGAAAAGCTGCAACTACTGGCATCCGTGGACGGTACCACCTGGGACAGTCTGGGTTCCGACGACATCCTGGCGGTGAAGCCGGCCCGTGACGGCCTGGCCGGTTATGTCATCGTCCGCACCACAGAAATGGGATATTTCGCCATTGCCGACCGTAAAGGGGCCATCGTGCCTAGTTGCGTCCTGCCGGAAAGCTGCGGCAACTGATTGATGGGAATCGCTCCTGCTCCGTGATGGCAGGAGCGTTTTCGGGGGTTGGCGTTGAAAGAAAAACACCAAACGCGCAGGCGTCTGCAAGCGGCGGCCCTGGGCGCAGGCATGGCTTTGTCGCAGATCGCCCTGGCCGGCGGCAGTGGCTGCTCCGTGGCGCGCAGCGGTCGTTGTTCGGCTTGCGGGGGTTGCGTGGTGGCGCTGATTGGCCTCGGTGGTTGGGCGTTGTGGCGAACCAAAGGCAGGAAGCCGGGTGCAGGGCGGGATGCCTGATCAGCCTTATGTTGAATCTGCTCCGCCTTCGGGTTGGTCTGAGGGCCCTACTCTGTTCCTCTCTGGTGGCATTGGCTCTGCCGGCTCAGGCGGCTCTCAGCGGCAGTCTGGAAACCCGTTTCCAGGCGGACAGCTATTTTGATCCGGGCAACTATCTGGAGCAGTGGTTGACTCTTGAGTACCACCGCCGGGATGAAAACCTGAATTGGGGCATTCTGGGTAACTGGGGGGCGTCCCGCAAAGAAAGTTGGATCAACCTCCATCGCCTTTTCGTGGAAAAACGTTTCCTTGCAAACAGTATTAGCGCACGGGCCGGCCGTTTCGAGCGTATCGATGCGGCTGGCTTTTATACCCTGGATGGTGTGGATACCCGCTGGCTTTCAGATTCCGGACTACGCTGGAACGCTTTCATCGGCAAGCCCGGGCGTGGGGAGCTCTACGTCATTCCGGGCCAGGATGAAAACGTGAACCGACCGGAAAGCAAATATTTGGCTGGCTTGAGCCTGTCTCGGGCCGTGACCCTGGACGGTTTTGATCAGGCTCGCCTGTCGTTGGGAGCGCGTTATCACTTTTCCGGGGTGGATGTGGTGAAGCTGGACGGCGCTTTTTCCGGCACCTGGTCGCCCGGAGGAGACTGGCAGCCCGTGGCCATGGATGCCAGTCTGGTGCTGGATACCCGCGGCGGTTTCGTCGAAACCTTCGATGTTCAGCTCAGCACGCACCTGAATGGGAAAAGCCGGTTGTGGCTGCGGGCAAGGCGATACGACCCGCCGGATCGCAGCGCTACCTTCCAAGGCAGGTTCTATCGTTATTACGCCCGGGGTTGGCAGATGGTGCTGGAAGCCGGTTATCGCCAGGAGATGGATGCGCGCATCACTTGGGGCGGCAGCCTGCGGAGCGTTGCCCGGGAGCAGGGCGTGGAAGGCGCCGGTCTGGATCTTTCCCTGGACTGGCGGCTGGACCGGGGGCAGTGGCTTCAGGGCCGGGCGGATTGGCTGGGTGGGGATGAAGAACACACGGCGGGTTTGTACCTGGGCTACAAGCGCCCGCTGAATTCGCGCCTATTGCTGGAGGTGAACGGCGCTCTGCGTGATGAGCAGAGCCGCCTGGACGGCAGCCGCTCGGTGATGGCCGGCGAAGTGCGCTTGGACTGGATGTGGAGCCGGGATCTGCATCTCAGCGGCATGCTGGAGCTGGCCCGTTCCCAGGGAAGTCGGGAGGACTACGATCAGCTGCGTTTTGGCCTGCGACTGATCTACCGGCTGCCCGCCAGGGGGGCGGAAGACTACCGATGAGGCTATTACTGATGATGTTGCTGGCCTGCTTTTGTGCGCAGCCGGGTGCTGCAGAAAAGCAGGAACAGGAACGATGGTGGGAAAAGCGCCATCGCCAGAAACCAGATCTGTACTTTCCCCACAAGGCCCATGAAGAGGTGATGAAGACCAGCGGCGTCACCTGCCTGGCCTGCCATCCGTTCATCGGCATCGAGGAACGGAAACCGGAACGCGCGGCCGCCATAGCCCTGGTGGCCAACGAACCCCTCAAAGCCATCTGCCATTCTTGTCATGTGGAAGACCGGAGCGCGCCCGCACAATGCCGGCTCTGTCATCCCGATCCGAAGAAGATCTGGCCCCAGGATCACAATTTCGATTATGTGCGCCTCCACGGCCTGGGTGCGGCCAGAGACGAAAAGGCTTGTCAAACCTGTCACCTGGATCTGAATGACTGCGTCGATTGTCATTTCCGCCGTGATGCTCTGGTGCGTCGACAGCATGGTCTTGGTTATCGATTGTCACATGGGCTGGAGGCCCGCATGGATCCTGCCGGATGCGGCCGTTGTCACAACCCGTCTTATTGTTTCGACTGTCATCGGGAGATTGGCCCATGAACCGATTCATGTTCATGCTGTTGTTCATTGTGGGCAGCGCCCGTGGCGGAAGCCTGTTGCTCACGCCCCGACACGGTGATGACGGCTCAGCATGGAAGCAGGCCGAGTGCGCGGCCTGCCATCCCTTGCGGCGCATCCATCAGGGAAAGGCCGCCGCTGGCATCCGGGGCATGGTGCGTGACAAGGGATACGCCAGCTGCATGGGCTGCCATGGCAGCAACGGCACGGGAAAGAAACGCCCCTGCGTTATCTGTCACAACCCAAAGGATCTTCCGGCCAGACCGCACCGTGAGGGCAGTTTTCGACATGGTTTCGCGGGCATGGATCTGGACGAAGAATGCGTGACCTGCCACCTGGCGGCCGACATGGACGGCCGTTTCGAGGCGCAGCAGGACCTCACCTTGTTTCCCGATGCCCACCAGCGTCCCACGCCCTATTTCTCCAATGCGGATTTTTGCCTGCGCTGTCACAACCGTGATCACCAGATTCCCGGTTTCGAGATGGAAGACAGGCACTGGCGTGATCCCCTGGTGGCCATGGAAGACAACTACCGCTTCATCGACTACCACGGCCATCGTGCGGGCGGTAATGGCACCTACCGGGGGCTGAGGGAAGGCTATGCCTATGCCTCACGCGTGGACTGTACGGATTGCCATGCCATGCACGGCACGGACAACACCGGCCTGCTCATCGACCTGGCCGCTAAAGGGGCGTCGCGGCTGGACCCCACCCTGGGGCTGGATGCCGTGCCTGTGTGGACAGGGGAGGAAGGGCAGTATGCACAGCTCTGCGTGCTTTGCCACCAGATGAAGCTTCAGGCTCAGCAGTCGGAAGTTGATACGGGTAATGGCATGTCGGGCGTGCATCAGGCGTCGGGAGACTGTCGCCCCTGCCATGGCCACGGATTGGCTGGGCAGACCGGACTCTGATATGCGAACCCTGCCGTTGCTCGTGCTCACGGCCATGTTGCCCTCCG
>JALVEW010000274.1 GCA_027030425.1 Sedimenticola sp. | reverse complement strand
CTGGGAAGATCACATCCTCAACTCGAAAATCAATCCACGGGACGATTTAAGTAAGGGCTAGTAAGTCGTCGGAGTCAAATCACCCTAATCGGTTGAAATTGCACAGCATCAGCCTGATTTGACTCCGACCCCATTCGCGCATCCACTTCAGCTGCGCAGGGTCTTGATGTAGTTCACCCTGTCCCAGGCCTCGGGATCGATGGCGTGATCCTGACACACGCTGCCGATTAGCTGGCGCAGGGATGCGTATTCCTTTTCCTCCAGCCAGCGGGTCATCTCTTCCAGGGTTTGCGTAAGGGCCTCGGGACCGCGCTGCAGGAGCACGGCGCACTGGTGCACCACCGAAGCCCCGGCCATGAGCATCTTCAGAGCCTGCTCCGCGCCGTGAATGCCTCCCGTGGCCGCCAGGGACAGGCCCACCTTGTCGTACAGGCGGCCGATCCAGTGCATGCGCAGCAGCGATTCATAGGGATGGGAGAGATGCAGCTCCGGCTGGACTTCCAGGGTTTCGAGGTCGAGATCCGGTTGATAAAAGCGATTGAACAGCACCACGCCGTCAGCGCCCGCGGTTTCCAGCTGGCGCACGAAATGTCCCAGGGAGGTGAAATAGGGCGACAGCTTCACCGTCACCGGAATTTGCACCTGACCCTTGAGCTGCCGCAGAATATTCAAATAGCGCGCTTCCACCACCTCGGCGGAATCTTCCGCCGAGGGCAGGAAGTAGATATTCAGCTCCAGGGCATCGGCCCCCGCCTGCTCCAGCTCGCGGCCATGCTCTACCCAGCCACTGTCGGTGGCGCCATTGAGGCTGGCGATGACGGGAATGTCCAGTGCCCCCTTGAGGGCCTGCAGCTGCTCCAGGTATTCATCCAGGCCAGTCTTGTACTCAGGATGCAGGGGCAGGTAGGTATCCGCCTCGCCGTGTCCCAGGTCCTGGAAATCCATGAGGCCGGTAAGCTGTTCCTCCTCGGCAATGACTTCCTCCTCGAACAGGGAGTACATGACCAGGGCCGCGGCCCCGGCATCCTCCAGGCGTCTGGCCATGTCCAGGTCCCGGCTCAGGGGCGACGCGGAAGGCACCAGGGGGTTCTTCAGTTGCAGGCCCAGGTACGTGGTTTCCAGGTTCATGATGCACTCTCCTCCGTTTCTTCGACGGGCAGGGACGCCAGCTGTTCCAGATGGTGGTATCGCTCCAGCACCGCTTCCTGCTGCTGGGCCAGGAAGGCTTCGGCTTCCTGGGGATGGCTGCGCCAGAGCATGGCGAAGCGGGTTTCCGTCTGGTAGTACTCCTTTAGGGGTACGCTGGGTTTCTTGTAGTCCAGCTGCAGGGGATTGAGCCCCTTCTCCCGGCGGCGCGGGTCATAGCGGTACAGGGGCCAGTGGCCGCTGTTGATGGCCAGCTTCTGCTGGCGCAGGTTGAAGCTCATGTCCACACCATGGGCGATGCAGGGCGAATAGGCCAGGATGATGGACGGGCCGGGATAGGACTCGGCCTCCATGAGAGCCTTGAGGGTATGCACATCCTTGGCGCCGGAGGACACGGAAGCCACATAAACATTCTCGTAAGCCATGGCAATCATGCCCAGATCCTTCTTGGGCGCGGCCTTGCCCGCCGCGGAGAACTTGGCCACGGCGCCCCTGGGAGTGGCCTTGGAGGTCTGGCCGCCGGTGTTGGAATAGACCTCCGTGTCCAGCACCAACAGGTTGATGTCCTTGCCCGAGGCCAGGGCGTGATCCAGGCCGCCGAAGCCGATGTCATAGGCCCAGCCGTCGCCACCGATGATCCACACGCTCTTTTTCACCAGGTAGTCGGCGATGGACAGCAGGCGCCGGGCCTTGTCCCGGTCCAGCTTGCGCAGCTGTTCCTTGAGGCGCTCCACCCGCTCACGCTGCTGGTGGATGCCCGGCTCGTCGGACTGGTCGGCGGAAAGAATCTCCCGCACCAGGTTTTGATCCAGGGCATCGCCCAATTGCGCCAACAGCACTTCCGCCTGGTGGCGGTGCTGGTCCACGGCCAGGCGGAAGCCCAGGCCGAACTCGGCATTGTCCTCGAACAGGGAGTTGGACCAGGCCGGCCCCCTGCCCTCGGGATTCGTGGTGTAAGGCGTGGTGGGCAGGTTACCGCCATAGATGGAAGAGCAGCCCGTGGCGTTGGCAATGAGCATGCGGTCGCCGAACATCTGGGTGGCCAGGCGGATATAGGGCGTTTCACCGCAGCCCAGACAGGCCCCGGAGAACTCGAACAGGGGCTGGGCCAGCATGGCGGACTTCATCTTGGGCCAGGCAATCTTCTCCCGGTCGTATTCCGGCAGCTTCTCGAAGAAAGCCCAGTTCTTGCGGTCCTGTTCCAGGATTTCTTCCTTGGGCACCATGTCCAGGGACTTATGGCTGGCATTGCTCTTGTCCCGTGCCGGGCATACGTCGGCACACAGGCCGCAACCCGTGCAGTCGTCCGGCGCCACCTGGTAGGTCACATACAGGCCGGCAAACTCCTTGCCCTTCATGGGCCGGTAGAGGAAACCTTGCGGTGCATCCTTCAGGTCTTCCTCAGTGAATACCTTGGAGCGGATGGCAGAATGGGGACAGACGAAGGGGCACTTGCCGCATTCGATGCACAGTTCCGCATCCCATTTGGGCAGCTCCAGGGCAATGCTGCGCTTCTCCCAGGCTGCGGTGCCCAGTGGCCAGGAGCCGTCAGCGGGAATGGCGCTCACGGGCAGCTCGTCACCCTTGCCGGCGATGAGGGTGGCGGTGACACGGCGCACGAAGTTTGGCGCTTCTTCCGGCACCGGCGGCAGAAAATCCAGGCTGCTGTCCGCCGCGGTCGGCAGGCTCACTTCGTGGAGGGCAGCCAGAGAGGCGTCGATGGCGTCGAAGTTGCGCTGCACGATCTTTCGCCCCTTGCGGCCATAGGTTTTCTCCACGGCGTTCTTGATTTTCGCTATGGCCTCGTCCCGGGGCAGCACGCCGGAGATGGCAAAGAAACAGGTCTGCATGATGGTGTTGATACGCCGTCCCATGCCGGTTTCCTTCGCCACCTGGTAGGCATCGATGACCCACAGCTTGATGTTCTTTTCCAGCATCTCCTCCTGCATGGTGCGCGGCAGGCTGTGCCAGACCTGGTCCGGCGGCGTCGCCGTGTTGAGCAGCAGCACCGCCCCCGGCGCGGCCTTCTCCAGGAGATTGAAGCGCTCCACGAACTGGGGCTGGTGGCAGCCAATGAAGCTGGCCTCGCCGTCCCCGATGAGATAACTGGCGCGAATGGGCCGCGGGCTGAAGCGCAGGTGGGAAACCGTTACCGCCCCGGCCTTCTTGGAGTCATAGACGAAATAGCCCTGAACATACTGGTCGGTTTCCTCGCCGAGAATCTTCAAGGTGTTCTTGTTTGCGCTCACGGTGCCGTCGGAGCCCAGGCCATAGAACAGGCACTGGATGACGCCGTCCATGTCCCGATTGCGGGCCCTATGGTCCCATTCCAGGCTGGTATGGGACACATCATCATGGATGCCTATGGTGAAATGGTTTTTCGGTTCCTTGGCGCGCAGGTTGTCGAACACGGCGCGAATCATGCCGGGTGTGAATTCCTTGGAGGACAGGCCATAGCGCCCGCCAAGAATACGCGGCAGGACGGCGAACTTCTCTCCCCCGGCGGCGACATGCTCGGCAAAGGCGGTGACCACATCCTTGTACAGGGGTTCGCCTCCGGCGCCAGGCTCCTTGCAGCGGTCCAGCACCGCCAGGGCCTTTACGGTTTCCGGCAGGGCTTCCAGCAACAAACCGGCGTCGAAGGGCCGGTACAGGCGCACCCGCAGCAGGCCCACCTTCTCGCTCTCACCCAGCAGATGCTCCACGGTTTCCTCCACCGCCTCGGCGCCGGAGCCCATGAGCACAATGACGCGCTCCGCGTCGCTGGCGCCGAAATAGTCGAACAGGTGGTACTGACGCCCCGTCAGTTCCGCAAACTGGTCCATGCAGTCCTGCACCACCTGAGGCAGTTCCGCATACCATGGGTTCACCGTTTCCCGCCCCTGGAAATAGACATCGGGGTTCTGGGAAGTGCCGCGCAACACGGGCTTGTCCGGGGTCAGGGCGCGTTGGCGGTGCTCGATGAGATAGTCGTTGCGGATCATGGCACGGATCACATCGTCATCCACCAGGTCCACTTTCATCAGCTCATGGGAGGTGCGAAAGCCATCGAAGAAATGCACAAAGGGAACATGGCCGCGCAGGGTGGCCGCCTGGGCGATGAGGGCCATGTCCATGGCTTCCTGCACCGATCCCGAGGCCAGCATGGCAAAGCCCGTGGCGCGGGTGGCCATGACGTCGGAATGGTCACCGAAGATGGACAGGGCCTGGGCCGCCAGGGAGCGCGCCGCCACATGTATCACCACCGGCGACAGCTCGCCGGCAATCTTGTACATGTTGGGAATCATCAGCAGCAGGCCCTGGGAGGCGGTGAAGGTGGTGGTCAGGGCACCGGCCTGCACCGCGCCATGCACGGCGCCGGAAGCACCGCCCTCGGACTGCATCTCGATGATCTCGGGAACCCCGCCCCAGATGTTCTTCTTGCCCTGGGCCGACCACTCATCAGCAAATTCGCCCATGGGCGACGCCGGGGTGATGGGATAGATGGCGATGACCTCGTTGGTCTTGTGAGCGATATGGGCAGCGGCCTGGTTGCCGTCCAGCGTAATCTTCTTTGCAGTCATCCTCTTCCTTCCGGTTTCCTGAGCAGATGCTTTCATTCTGTACTACAACTTGTCAGAGACCAAGCGCTTTTCCGGTCTGCTTGATGGAAACCCGACATGCCCTTGACAGGAATCAAGATGCCCACACCCGTACCCGAAACCACGCACTGGCTGATCACCGCCCTGGAGATCATGTCCGCCCTGTTCATCTTCATCATCGGGCTTGTCGCCCTGTGGGTGGTCATCACTTTCATCGCGGACATCAGCCAGACCAGGCAGGCCATCCGCCGCAACTACCCGGTCATCGGGCGTTTCCGTTACCTGTTCGAAAAACTGGGCAGCTTCTTTCGCCAGTACTTCTTCGCCATGGATCGGGAAGAACTGCCCTTCAACCGAGCACAGCGCGGCTGGGTGTATCGCGCCGCCAAGGACCTGAACAACACCGTTGCCTTCGGCTCCACCCGCGACAACCGCATTCCCGGCAGCGTGCTGTTCGTCAACACCCCCTACCCCACCCTGGATGAAAATGCGGTGCCGGCCACGCCTGTGCTCATCGGCAGGGATTGCCGCATCCCCTACATGGCACCTTCCTTCTTCAACATCTCCGGCATGAGCTACGGCGCCCTGTCACGGCCTGCCGTGCAGGCCCTGTCGCGGGGCGCGGCGAAAGCCGGCATCTGGATGAACACGGGGGAAGGCGGGCTGACGCCCTGGCACCTGGAAGGCGGCTGCGACCTGGTGTTCCAGATAGGCACGGCCAAATACGGCGTGCGGGATGAAGACGGCGAGCTGCACGACGGCCGGCTGACGGCCATTGCCGCCCATGAACAGGTACGCATGTTCGAACTCAAGCTCAGCCAGGGCGCCAAGCCCGGCAAGGGCGGCATCCTGCCCGCTGACAAGGTGACGGAGGAAATTGCCGCCATTCGCGGCATCCGTCCCGGCTGCGCCTCCATCAGCCCCAACCGCCACCCGGATATTTCCAGTGACGAGGACCTGCTCAACATGCTGTTGCATGTCCGCAAGGTGACCGGCAAGCCCACGGGCTTCAAGACGGTCATCGGCCATGGCCGCTGGTTGGACGAACTGTTCAGCCTCATCATTCAGAAGGGGGAGTCCAGCGCCCCGGATTTCATCACCCTGGACGGGGCGGAAGGCGGCACCGGCGCCGCCCCCATGCCCCTGATGGACGCCGTGGGCCTGCCCCTGAGGGAAGCCCTGCCCCTGCTGGTGGACAAGCTGGAGCAGTACGGCCTGCGAGAACGCGTCAAGGTCATTGCCTCGGGCAAGCTCATCAATCCCGCGGACGTGGCCTGGGCCCTGTGCGCCGGCGCGGACTTCATCGTCAGCGCCCGGGGCTTCATGTTCAGCCTGGGCTGCATCCAGGCCCTGCAGTGCAACCGGAACACCTGTCCCACGGGCATCACCACCCATGATCCCAAACTGCAAAAAGGCCTGGATCCGGAATTGAAATCAGAACGGGTCGCCAACTATGTACGCAATCTGTGCTACGAAGTCGGCATGATCGCCCATGCCTGCGGGGTGAGATCACCCAGGGAGTTTTCCCGCCATCATGCGAGAATCGTTCTGGACGACGGAACATCCGTCCCCATGGACAAACTGTTCTCTGCCGACGAGACCGCACAATAGGCGCGCCCGGGCAAAAGCGCCATCACTCCCCGTCGCACCCTTCCCCTTTCATCTCCGTCGCCTGAACGACATTCTCCTTCAACAGGCGCTGCATGTCGAAATGCCCCTGCCGCAGCCAGTCTGGCGCCACCTGCAAACCATAGGCCACCCACCTGTCCCGGCCCGCGGACTTGGCGGCATAAAGGGCCGCATCGGCCATCTGTATGCTCCAGTTCCATTCAGGAGGGAGATCCGGATGCAGGGGAAAGAGCGCCATGCCGAAAGAGCAGCTCAGGGGAATTTTCCTGTCCTGGTAGACGAAATCGGAGGCATGTACCAGCTGCCTGAGCCGGGCACACAGCTCCGCGCCCTGCCGAAGATCCATGCCGGCGCACAACAGCACGAATTCCTCGCCTCCCCAGCGCACCGGCACATCGCTCTGCCGGGAACATTTCGTTATCAGCCCGGCAAAATACTTCAGCACCGCATCCCCCGCCGCATGTCCGTACAAATCATTGATGTTCTTGAAATGATCCAGATCGATCATGACCACGAGCATGGGCGCCCGACGCCAGGCATCCTCCCTTTTTGCCAGTTCCGCCAAAAGACCCGTGAGATAGCGCCTGTTGTACAGACCGGTAAGCGCGTCCCGCATGCTCATGTCCTGAAGCTGGAGATTGAGCTCCTTCACCTGGATATGCCGGGTGATAAGCTGTTCATGCAGGCGCTTGCGCAGGCGCAGTACGCCAAACAACAGTATCACGATCACGCAGGCCGCGATCAGGGCGGCGAACAGGAACCAGCGCAGGGACTCCTGGTACTTCGATTCCCGTTCCAGGCGCAACACATTGAGTCGCTCGGCCTGTTTTTCCTTTTGCAATAACAGCAGTTCGCGTTCCTTGCGGCGCAGCTCCGCGGCGTTTTCCAGCTCTGCAATGCGCTTCCTGGATTCGGCCGTCACCAGTTGTTCTGACAGGGCATGCTTTTTCCTGGCGATGTCCAACGCCTCCCGGTAGCGTCCGAGTTCCTCCAGCGCCTCGATCATGTTTCCATAAAGCTCCACAAGCTTGGGAGGCTCCTCCACGTCTTCGTAGATGGCCAGCGCCTGGTAATAATATTCCAGAGCCTTCTCCAGTTCCCCCTGCTTGCTCCAGGACACGGCGATATTGCGTAGCGCAAGGGCCAGCCCACCCTGGTCGCCATTGGCCCGATAGATCGCTTCCGCCTTCTGTGCGGCTTCCATGGCTTCCGGGTATCTTTCCATTGCCGTCAGCACGTCACTAAGGTTGAGCCAAATAGCCCCCTGCCGCGGCATCTTCTCCACCGCCAGCCGCTGCATTTCCAGCGCTGCCGGCAGATCACCCTTGAAACGGTAGGCGAGCGCCAGGTTGGACAGCATCTTGGCGTAAGCGGGATCGTCTTCATCCAACAGTTTCAGCGCCTTTTCACCATACTCCAGGGACTTGTCCCAGTTCTTCAGGTAATAGAACAGGCCGGCGATGTTGCGGTACAGCCTGGAATCGGGAGGAAACCCTGCCGCGTCATGCACCGCCTCCGCTTCCAGCATGCGTTCCGTGGCTTCAGCGTATTTCCCCAACCGCACCTGCACGGCGCCAATGTTCATGAGCAGAACATATTTGGTCTTCCTGTCACCGGCGGGTACAGCCGCCAGGGACCGCTCGAAGTAGGCCAGGGCATCTTTCAGCCTGTCCTGTGCATATACCAGCTTCCCCAGCACCTGCCACAGCTTTTGCCTGAGCGCCTTGTCTTCCAGGCCCTCGATAATCTTCCGGGCTGACGTTTCCATGCCCGGAGAAAACTTTCCTTCCCTGACGTTTTCCAGGGCGCGCAACTGAACCAGCAATGCCTCGCCTCTTTCCCTGTCCGACAGCCCCGGCTGCTCCAGCAGCCTGCCGGCCAGAGACAGGGCGCGAGCATACTCTTTGTTCTCGAGCAGCTGCCGCGCCCCAGCGGGCGTGGAGACCGGTTCAGAGTCAGTGGTGGAAGCAGGCAAGGCGCCGGTTTCCTCCGGCGCCGCATGGAGGGCGGGAGCAGACAGTGCGATCAGCAGTCCAGGAACATAACAGCGCAGTAGCCTGACATGTTCCTTCATCTGGCCGGTTATCGTCTCTGCTGGCGTAGGTAATTGGAACGACTGCGGGAGACCGGACGCGCATCGGGGAATACCAGGGGCGCCAGTTCCTCCAGAGCGCGCTGATACACACGTCTCTTGAAATAGATGACATCCTTGACGGGTTGCCAGTATTTCACCCAGCGCCAGTCGTCGAATTCGGGTTTTTCGGAACTGTCCAGGCAGAAACCGCTTTCATCGCATATCACTTGCAGGAGAAACCAGCGTTGCTTCTGACCGATGCACAGGGGCTGGGCATTACGGCGTATGAATTTCTTGGGCAGGCGGTAGCGCAGCCAGCGCTTGGTGCAGCCCAGCACCTTCACCTGGTGCGGTTTCAGGCCGACTTCCTCCTCCAGTTCCCGGAACATGGCTTCTTCGGGCGATTCGCCCTCCTGAATGCCACCTTGGGGAAACTGCCAGGCATCCTGGCCGATACGACGCCCCCAGAACAGCTTGTTCTCGTCGTTGACCAGTATGATGCCCACATTGGGTCTGAATCCATCCCTGTCTATCACGGGATTGTTCTCGTTCTTTAATCTTTCATTACCTTGCATTTTTCCACAGTCGGGACGCAAACCGCAAGCAAATTAGGCGAGGATGTCCACAAAGTCCGGAAAGGCCGTCAACAGACCTCTTCCGAGCCTGCTCACCCACGGCAGATCCCTGCTTCAGTGCATGGAATGAACGGTGGAACCAGAGTACAGTCGGGGGAGTCCAGGCATTGCCGTGGTGATAAACCCTGGTGGATTCCGGTATAGTTGCCCCAGTTTTTCATTTACCCTGAACAAGACCATGGCCCTGGTGCTTTTTGATCTGGACAATACCCTGCTCGCCGGCGACTCGGACTATCTCTGGGGAGAGTTTCTCGGCGAACAGGGGCTGGTGGACCCGGACTACTACGCCGCGGAAAACGAGCGCTTCTACCGGGAATACAAGGAAGGAAAACTGGATATCTTCGAATTCCTGGCCTTTTCCCTGAAGCCCCTCAGTGAACGTTCCATGGAGGAACTGCAGGAACTGCACCGCCGGTTCATGGAGGAAAAGATCCAGCCCATCATCACCAAGGATGCGAAAATGCTGGTGGACATGCATCGCGGACGCGGTGACGAGCTCCTCATCATTACGGCGACCAACGCCTTCGTCACGGCCCCCATTGCTGCGGCTTTTGGTGTCCAGAACCTCCTGGCCACCGAGCCGGAAATCGTCAATGGCCGCTACACGGGCAGGGTGTCAGGCACGCCCTGTTTCCGCGAAGGCAAGGTGGAGCGCCTGCAAGCCTGGCTGAAGGATCACAACCACAACCTGGGCAACAGCTGGTTCTACAGCGATTCCCACAACGATCTCCCCTTGCTGGAAAAGGTCACCCACCCCATCCCCGTGGACCCCGATGAGGAACTGTCGCGGGTGGCCGAGGAAAAAGGCTGGCCGGTTCTCTACCTGCACAAGCATGCGCCATCCACTGGGAAATAAGCTGCCCCTGCTAGCATTGCTGTTGGCCATTGCCGCTGCCAGCCTCACCCTTTCCCTGATGATCGGCAGCGTGGACATCGCGCCGCTGGAGCTGTGGAAGCTGCTGTGGCGGGACGACGGCAGCACCCATTACCGCATCATTCATGAACTGCGCCTGCCCCGCAGCCTGTCCGCCTTTGGCGTGGGCGGGGTGCTGGCCCTGGCCGGATTGCTCATGCAGGCCCTGCTGCGCAATCCTCTGGCCGATCCCTATATTCTCGGGGTCTCGGGTGGCGCGGCCGTTGCCGTACTGGGAGCCATGCTGCTGGGACTGCCCTTCGCCTGGCAGGCCCCTATGGCTTTTGGCGGCGCCCTGGCGTCCATCCTGCTGCTGTTCTCCCTGGCCCATTCCGGCAACTGGAACACCACCCGGCTGTTGCTTACCGGCGTAGTACTGGCCGCCGGCTGGTCGGCGCTCATCAGTTTCGTACTCAGCCTCAGCCCACCGGTGCAGCTGCCGGGCATGCTGTTCTGGCTCATGGGCGATCTGAGCGACGCCCTGAACCCTGCCCTGCCCCTGGCCGTGTTGGGTTCGGGATTGCTGCTGGCCCTGTGGCTGGCGCCGGCCCTGAACCTTGCCCTGCTGGGCACCGCCAGGGCCGCGGCCCTCGGGGTGCGCATCCGGCGGCTGCATGTCTTCATATACCTGCTGGCCTCCCTGCTCACCGCCGCCGCCGTGAGCATCGCCGGTGCCATCGGCTTCATCGGCCTCATCGCGCCGCATATGCTGCGTCTCATGACAGGCAGCGATCACCGTATCCTGGTGCCGGGCAGCGTGCTGCTGGGCGGCAGCCTGCTGGTGCTGGCAGATACCGCGGCGCGTACTCTCATTGCCCCCATGCAGTTACCGGTGGGCGTGCTCACCGCGCTGTTCGGCGTACCCCTGTTTCTTTTTCTCCTGAACCGCGGTACCGTGGGGAGGCAGTCATGAGCCCTCCTGTGCTGACCACCAGAAAGCTGTCCCTGCATATCGGCAGGACAAAAGTATGCAGCAACCTGAACCTGGAGATTCAGCCGGGCGAATGCTGGGGAATACTCGGCCCCAACGGAGCAGGCAAGACCACGCTGCTGCATGTACTGGCCGGGCTGCGCCCAGCCGATTCCGGTGAAATCCTCTATGGCCGGCGCCAGCTGCCGGACCTCAGCCCGAGGGAACAGGCCCTCTGGCGGGGCCTGCTGTTCCAGGACGGTCTCGGCGGTTTTCCCGGCACGGTATTCGAAACCGTGCTGGCCGGACGCCACCCCCATCTCGGGCGCCTGGGCTGGGAAACGCCCGAAGACCTGCGCCTGGCCCAGGCCGCCATGGATGCCACGGGGCTGAAGGGCCTGGAACAGCGCAATGTGTCAACCCTCTCCGGCGGCGAAAGGCAGCGCATGGAAATCGCCATGTTGCTGGCCCAGGCACCCCGCCTGGCCCTGCTGGATGAGCCCAGCAACCACCTCGACCCGGATCAGCAGATTCTCATGCTGCGGCTGCTCAAGAAGCACTTCAGCGATTCAGGCCGGGCCATGGTCATGGTGCTACACGACATCAATCTTGCCATGCGATTCTGCGATAACTTACTATTGGTACGGGGAAACGGCCAGCATCGCTCAGGTTCGGTAACCGGTGTCGCCACGGAGGACAACATCCGTTGGCTGTACCAGCATCCGGTATCGCTCCTGCAAGCCGAGGGAACGGCCTGCTTTCATTTCCTGTAACCAGAGGACGCACACCATTTTTCAGTGGCCTGGAAATTGGAGGTGACGGTCCATGGCAGGGCTTTTCGACATCCAGTTAACAGACCCGAGGGACTCCCATGACTCATCGCCTGACACTGATCGCTGCAGCAACACTTTCCACCCTGATCCTGTCTGGGTGTAACGACGAATACTACAACGAAGGCGGCGGTTACTATCCCCCCCCGCATGATTACGATGCGCCCAGGAGAGAGCTCATCGACAACTGTAAGGGGAAGGTCAGGGAAAAGGTCAGGAAACGTATCGGATACGGCGCAAAGATCAACTGGGGCAAGATCGACATGTACAACAGCAGCCGTTACGAAGCCACCATCAACGGCAAGGGCACGGCCAAAAACAACGGCAGGAAGCACAAGCTGTTCTACAGCTGCAAGATGAATCGCAGGGATGGCTGGGTGCGCAGCGCCCGCGTGGAGCTTGACGGGGATGCTTACGGCGGTGATGGCGCCAACTGGGACAAGAAAGCCGTACGCGCCTGCAAGGATCGTATCCGTTACCAGGCGGAACGCAACATTCACCAGCAGTTCAGCCTGGAATTCACCCGTCATCACGTCAGCACCCCGGCGCAACGCCGGCGTCACGTGACCGGTGAAGCCAAACTCCATGGCAGAAACGGTAACGGCAAAATCGCATACGACTGCAAGCTGCATGTGAATCCCCTGCGCATTGACAGCGCCGGCTACCGCTGGCTCAAACCCCTGCCGTCAACCGGAGGCGGCAGCGGCTCATATCAGCCGGGAATCACCAACAAGGACGCCAAGCATCGCTGCCACCAGAACCTGAAGAACCGGCTGAAGCTGTTCGGTTATCACAAGATCCGTTTCCCCGGGTCGTCCGTACAGGACATTGGCAACAACAGGAAACGGGTGGACATCCGAGTGCACGCGCTGAAAGAAAACGGCAACCCGGTCGAAGAAAGCTACCGATGCCGCATCAACAGCCGCAATGGCAAGGTTCTCAGCATGGACAAGATTTGGTGATAGCTAGCCACGCTGTTCAGGGTCGGAGTCAAATGGGGAAGATGTCGGGAAGATTCAATGACATGGAACAGCTTGATCCCGTTCCCTGCAACCGTTGAGTGGTATTTGACTCCGACCCCTTAGGTCATCCTGTCACCCATCTTCCCGGTCCCGCATTCGCTGGCACAGGGTCCGCTCATCCGGCTGCTCCACGGCATCCACGATGGCATTCACCACCTCGCCAAATTCCTCGGGCGTCAGCACGCCCATGATCTTCCCCAGGAGATGGGGGTCTACCTGGGCATAGACGGTTTCGCCGCTGCCTAGGTTAACCACCACCCCGGCCGTGTGATAGCCCTGCGGCTGTTCCGCATCGAACAGTTGCTGGTTCAGTTCCATGAGCTGGTCATAGCGCGCCTCAATCTTTTCCGAAAGTTCATCATCGATGTCCTCCGGCAGGCGCGCTTCCCAACTGTCCTCATCCGTCTCGGTTTCCGGCTGCAGGCCCAGCTCCCGCAGATAGGCCACGAACTCGTCGAAAGGGCGGGCATGGAAAAACACGTATTCAAGCATTGTTCTCTCTCTTGTTCACGGAACGGGAATCAACCAGGCAACGGCCGCTGTCGGCCAGCTGCTGGCGCACATGCTCAGCAAAACCCGCACCGGCTTCCCGGTAGAAATTGAAGGTGGCATCCACACCGGCTTTCTCCAGGGCCAGCCTGTCATCCTCGTAACGGGTAACCGCGGCAATCAGCCCGCCATAGCCAATGTCATCCAGCAGCCTCCTGGTTTGCATCATGTCTTTCAGGGTCGGCATGGCCAGCATCACCAGGCGCAGCCTGCCGGCATCGATACCTTGCCAGAAATCCAGGTCTTCGGCATCACCAAGAATCACATTGTGTCCCCTTTCCTGGTGCCAGCACACGGCATTGGCATTGGCGTCGATGCCGATCACGCGGTTACCAAACACTTCTCTCATGGTTTCATATGCGCCGCTGCCCACGCGGCCCATGCCTGCAATCAGTATCTCGGCGTCGCCGATATCCGGTGGAATATCCACCGGCAGCCTTTTCCCGGACTGGAATCGGCTTAGCCAGGATTCCCAGCGGGAATAAAGACCATGCACATTGGCATTGATGGCAGCCGCAATGATGAAACTGAAGGACAGGGCCAGAGCGATGACGATCAGCCATTGGCGATCCAGCCAGCCATTGCTCACACTCACCAGGGCCACGATGAGCCCGAACTCACTGTAGCTGGACAGTTCCATGCTGCACAGGAAAGACGTACGCGCACGCAGACGGAACCGGGTCAGCACCAGGAACCAGAGCACGGATTTCAGGGGCATGAGCAGCAGCGCCAAGCCGGCGGCAATCATGAGATCCCGCCCCGTGGGCAGAGCCTCAATGCCAATCTGCAGAAAAAAACCCAGCAGAAAAAGATCCTTGAAGCGCAGCAGGGCGCGGGACAACTCACTGGTCTTGGGTTGCCCGCCCAACAGCACGCCGAACAACAGCGCCCCCAGGCCATCCTTCATGCCAACCAGCTTGAACAGTTCTCCCCCTCCCAGGGCCATGACCAGGCCAAAAAGCACCAGCAACTCACCGTGGCCGGCATGTTTCATGGCAAGATTGAGCAGGGGCCTGGCAAAGGGCAGGAGCAACAGGGCAAATGCCCAGATACTGGGTACATCGCCGGATTCCAGTACCAGGAACAACACCGCTATGATGTCCTGGATGACCAGGATACCGATACTGACCTGGCCATGGCGTGTCTTCATCTCACCCCGGTCTTCCAGAATCTTCACGGCAAAGATGGTGCTGCTGAAGCTCAGGGCAAAAGCCACCAGCCCGGCCGAGCGCCAGTCCAGCTTTTCGAACCAGGCCAGGCCCGCCAGCCCCGGCAACAGCAGAAATCCGCTCGCCAGCAACACCACCAGGGCCATATGGAACACGGCTGTTCCCCAGATCTCGGGGGCCAGCAGGTTGCGCAGCCTCAGTTTCAGGCCGATGCTGAACAACAGCAGCAGCACACCCAGGTTGGCCATCTCCCTGAGCACCTGCCCACCCTCCACGCCCAGGGCGTGCAGTACAAAACCGGCGAGCAGAAATCCCACCAGGGGAGGCAGGTACAACTGGCGGGCCAGCAATCCAAGAATCAGCGCCACCAACAGCCAGAGTGGATCCAAGAAAACTTTCCTCTTGATTATTATTAACCCCCACCCGCGTGCGGGAGGGTTGGTGCGGAGGCCAGTAAGTCCCGCCCCCTCACCTTGGCCCTCTCCCCCAAGGAGGGTGTCGCAAAAGGCAACAGCTTCCGCGATTTTCCGACATTCTCCCAAGGGAAAAGGGGACTTTATCCATGGCCCATGGCGCAACTAACAGACTGATATATAAAGTTAACCCAGCATCCAGGTGATGCCGGGCAACGGGCTGTTCATCGTTACACTATCAATTTCCTCGAGCACCGCATGCCATTCTAGCACCGGCTGGAAGCATCACGAGAGGAAGATGAAATCATCCCACCCAGGGGATATGAAACCGCGCGCATTCGTCATTCGGAGGGAAACACTCGGAAATATGGCCTTAGACCCAAACCTTGAAAACGGCTCAGCCGGATTCGTATAGAAAGCACCAATTTTTCCTTTTCTGCGGACAGAAATGGCATTTTTACCTGGTTTTGATGCCAATCAATACACCTTCCAGGCAACTGGCGCATACTATAACTGTAGTACAAAAGCAATAGTGAATGGATATGGAGGAAAGTAAGATGAAGCCTGTGAAACGCATTTTGCTTGCCGCTGCTGTTGCTGGCGGCACCTTGATGGCGGGTTCCGCCAATGCCTGGTTTGGTGGATGGGCGCCGTGGAACTGGTTCGATGACGATGACTGGTACGATTATCCGCCACCTTGGTATTACGGGGGATACTACCCTTATGGTTATGGCTATCCCTATGGCTATGGATACGCACCTTATGGTTACGGCTACGCGCCTTGGGGTTACGGCTACCCTTATGGCGGCTATGCCTATCCCACCCAGCCGACTGCTCCCCAGCAGCCCGCGCAACCTTCCCAACCCGCCAATAACAGCGGCCGATAGGCCATGAAAACCGGCCCGGTGTTACACCGGGCCGGTTGTCGACAGGAAACACCGCTTCAGGCCATAATCCTCTGTGTGAGGAGGATTGATCATGAAAACAAACAGAAGGGACCGTCGGCGTTTCCTGCAGTACCTGGCAACAGCCGCGGGCGCCACAGTCTTCGGCCGGGTGGAGGCTCATCATACCGACACCCATTTCGAGGACGATTCGAAGCACCATATCGTCTATCAGCTCAACAAGGCGGATCCCAAGTACATTTCCCACATTCTGTTCTCCGCAGGTGAAATGCTGCGCAAGTATGGCGACGATGTGGAAATCGTCATCGCCGTGTTCGCCGAAGGAATCCATCTGCTGAGCCGGCGTCCCCTGCGTCCCATTCCCCTGGATTTGCAACAGAAGGCCGCTTCCCTGGCCGCCTATGGCGTGGCCTTCCACGCCTGTAACAACACCATGAAGGCCTTGCGTTGGACAGAGAAGGACATGGTGGACTATGCGAAAATCGTTCCCATAGGCGTGGACGACATCATGCAGCTGCAGGAAAAAGGCTTCAGTTACATTTCCTGGTAACAGCATCCAGAATTTCGTTCGAATCGCCCTTCAGCGAAAATCCCGGGAACGCGACGGCAATTCCTGAATCAGGTGGCTGCAATCATACAGCCGCCGCGCAATGAGATGCTGCACGCCATCGGCTCGCTGGATCTCCGCCCACACTCCCAGCAGCGTCGCTTCCAGCAATATCTTGCGCTGGCGTTCCGCCAGATACCGCCACACGATGAGATTGAGTACGCCTGTCTCATCCTCCAGGGTGACGAACACGGCATTGCCCTTGCCCGGTCGCTGCCGGGTGAGCACCAGGCCCGCCGCGCGCACCATCAGCCCCGGTCGGCGCCGCGCCACTTCTTGCGCGGACAGAAAACGCAGCCGCTCCAGCTCCGGGCGCAGCAGGGCCAGAGGGTGGCGGCGCAGACTCAGGCCCAGGTGAACATAATCCGCGAGGATCTGGGCGCCTTCATCGGGCAAGGGAAGGGATGGCCTTTCCTCGGCGGGCGGGGCCTCCGCCAGCAGGGGCAGGCCGCCTTCCACCCCGGCCACGGCCCAGTTGGCTCTGTGCCTGTCCCGCTCCAGAGAAGCCAGGGCGTCCGCCGCCGCCAAGGCTTTCAGATCCGAAACCGGCAATGCCGCCCGGCGGGCCAGTTGCGCAACATCCTCAAAAACGCCGGTATTCCGCGCCTCCACCAGACGCCGCGCCCCCGACCGGGACAGCCCCTTCACCAGGCGCAGCCCCAGGCGCAGGGCGCCGTTTTCCAGGTGGCAGTCCCAGCGGCTGTACTGCGCATCCACGGGCCGCACGTCCACCCCATGCTCCCGGGCGTCACGCACCAGCTGCGCCGGGGCGTAGAAGCCCATGGGCTGGCTGTTGAGCAGGGCGCAGGCGAACACCGCCGGGTAATGGCACTTGATCCAGGCGGACACATACACCAGCAGGGCAAAGCTGGCGGCATGGGATTCGGGAAAGCCATAATCTCCGAAACCCTGGATCTGGCGGAAGATGCGCTCGGCGAATTCATCACTGTATCCCCGGGCCTTCATGCCGGCCTTGAGCTTGCGCTCCCAGACCTCCATGCCTCCCCGGCGCCGCCAGGCCGCCATGGAGCGGCGGATCTGATCCGCCTCCCCCGGGGTGAAGCCCGCCGCCACCTGGGTGAGCCTGATGACCTGCTCCTGGAAAATGGGCACCCCCAGGGTGCGCGCCAGCACCTCCCGCACCTCCTCTGAAGGATAATCCACCGGCTCCAGCCCCTGGCGGCGGCGCAGGTAGGGGTGCACCATGTCCCCCTGGATGGGACCGGGACGCACGATGGCCACTTCCACCACCAGGTCGTAGAAACAGCGGGGCCGCAGGCGCGGCAGCATGGACATCTGCGCCCGGGACTCGATCTGAAACACCCCCATGGTGTCCGCCCGGCAGATCATGTCATAGACCCGCGCATCCTCCGCCGGAATGTCCTGCAGTTCCATGTCCAGCAGATCCAGGGCGCGGCGGATGGCGCTGAGCATGCCCAGGGCCAGCACGTCCACCTTGAGCAGCCCCAGGGATTCCAGGTCGTCCTTGTCCCACTGGATGATGCTGCGATCCGGCATGGCGGCATTCTCCACGGGCACCAGCTTTTCCAGCCCGCCCCGGCTGATGACGAAGCCCCCCACGTGCTGGGACAGGTGACGGGGAAAGCCCTGAATCTCGTTCACCAGGTACAGGAGACGCTGGATGAGGGGGCTGTCCGGATCGAATCCCGCCTCCCGCAGCCAGTCTCCCTGTACTTTCCGGCGGCTGCGCCAGCCCGAGGCGGCCTGGGCCAGCTGCTCCAGCTGGCCCGCGGACAGCCCCAGAGCTTTGCCCACATCCCGCAGGGCGCTGCGCGGCCGGTAGCTGATGACCGTGGCTGCCAGGGCCGCCCGCCCCCGGCCATATTTTTCATAGATGTACTGGATGACCTCCTCACGGCGCTCATGTTCGAAATCCACGTCGATGTCCGGCGGCTCGCCCCGCTCCCGGGAGATGAAACGCTCGAACAGCAAATTCATGCGCGCCGGGTCCACTTCGGTGATGCCCAGGCAGTAGCACACGGCGGAATTGGCGGCGGAACCGCGCCCCTGGCAGAGAATGCCACGCCGGCGGGCGAATGCCACCAGATCCCAGACGGTGAGAAAATAGGCGGCATAGTTCAGCTCGGCGATGAGGGACAGTTCATGTTCAATCTGTTTGCGGACTTTTTCCGGGCAGCCCTCCGGCCAGCGGCGCCGCATGCCCTGCTCCACCAGGGCGCGCAGGTAATCCTGGGCGCTCATGCCCGGCGGGGTCACGTCATCGGGATATTCATAGGCCAGCTCGTCCAGGGAAAAATCACACTGCCCGGCGATGACCAGGGTCTGTTCCAAAAGCTCCGGAGGATACAGGGCCGCCAGGTCATCCAGGGTACGCAAATGGCGCTCGCCATTGGCCAGGGCGCGCCAGCCCAGTTCCTCCACCGTACAGCCATGGCGGATGGCCGTGAGCAGATCCCGCAGGGCGCGGCGCCCCCGCCGGTGCATGAGTACCTGGCCCACGGCCGCCAGGGGCAGGTCATGAGCGGCGGACAGCTCCCGCGCCTGATCCAGCAGGGCCCGGTCCCGGCCATCCCGCAGCAGGGCCAGGGCCAGCCAGCCACGCCCGGCGAACCGGGCACGAAACCAGTCTGCTGCCGCCTCTTTCTCCTGACGGGGCAGCAGCAACAGGGCCAGGCAGTCTTCCAGACCCTGCTCCACATCCGCCCGGTACAGTTCATAGCGGCCTTTTTCCGCCCGCCGCCGTCCCCGGGTAATGAGCCGGCAGAGCTGCGCATAGCCCCGGCGGTTGCGCGCCAGAAGCACCAGGCGCGGGCCGTCGCGCAGGCGGATTTCCGTGCCCATGAGCAGCTTCAGGTTCCGGCGCTTCGCTTCCTGGTGAGCGCGCACCACCCCGGCGAAGCTGCATTCGTCGGTGAGGGCCAGAGCCGTATAGCCCAGTTCGGCAGCGCGGGCCACCAATTCCTCGGGATGGGAAGCACCACGCAGGAAGCTGTAATTGCTGATGCAATGCAGTTCCACGTAGGCTGGTTTCCGCATCACTCGAACACCCCCTGCAGATACCAGTGACCGCTGCGCCTGTCCCGGTACACCCACAGGCGCTGTCCGGCGGGATTGCGCGCCCGGTAGTAATCCCGGGCCACGTCATCACCGTCCCACCAGCCGGTTTCGATACGCCGGGAGAAGCCCTCCAGCTCCAGATACCCTTCATGCCAGGGGCGGCCCTGGCGCTGACGCAGACGCCGGGGCCGGGGCAGCAGCCACAGGGGCGCTTCTT
>JALVEW010000273.1 GCA_027030425.1 Sedimenticola sp. | reverse complement strand
CACAGGTCCTGTATGGCCGGGCCGTTGCGGCAGTCGTCCATGTCCACGAAATGAGGGCCCTGGTCCGTCCACAGGATGTTGCCGGGATGGCAGTCGCCATGCAGGCGCAGGGGGCGGAAGTTCAGGTCGTCGAAGACCTGGTCGATGGATTTGAGGAGGTCTTCGGCCAGGGACAGGTAGCTGCTGGCGATTTCCGCCGGCAGCAGGGGGGAGCCACGCAGCCAGTGGATGGATTGCCAACCCAGGCTGTCCACGTCCAGCGTTTCCCGGTGGCGGAATGTCCGGCTGGCCCCCACGGCATGTATGCGGCCGATGAAGCGGCCTATCCATTCCAGGTTGTCCGGGTCTTCCAGGTTGGGGCTGCGCCCGCCCTGGCGCGGGTAGAGGGCGAAACGGAAGCCCTGGTACTCGAACAGGCTGCGGCCCCGGCTGTCCACCAGAGGCGGCACCACGGGGATTTCCTGCTCCGCCAGTTCCAGGCTGAAAGCGTGATCCTCCAGTATGGCCTCGTCCGTCCAGCGTCCGGGCCGGTAGAACTTGGCGATGAGAGGAGGTCTTTCTTCCAGGCCCACCTGCAGCACCCGATTCTCGTAGCTGTTGAGAGGTAGCAGCGTGCCGTTCACCTCGAAGCCCTGGCTTTCCACGGCGTCAAGGATTAGCTCTGGCGACAGCTGATCGTATGGGTGGCTCAAAGATCCACGCCCGCCTTGCGCAGCTGGGCGGCCAGGCGTTTTGGATCAAAGCCCTGGATTTTCCGTCCACCCACCATCAACAAGGGGACGGCGCGCCCCCCCTGCCGTTGAAATTCCTTGAAGGCCCGGGCATTGCGCTGTACATCCATTTCCTGGAAACGGATCTGATGCTGTTGCAGCCACTGCTTGAGCTGGCGGCAATGGTGGCAGGCGGGGCTGCTGTACAGGGTGATGCGCGGTGCCCGGCTTTTCATCGTCCCGTCAGGCGCTGTTCGGCCTCGCGGTATTTTTCCGCTGTTTTATCGATGATCTCCTTGGGCAGTTCCGGGCCGGGCGGCGTCTTGTCCCAGTCCAGGGTCTCCAGGTAGTCGCGCACAAACTGCTTGTCGAAACTGGGGGGGCTGATGCCGGGGCGGTACTGGTCGGCGGGCCAGAAACGGGAGGAATCCGGCGTCAGTGCCTCGTCGATGATGTGCAGGCGGCTGTCCTTGTCCAGGCCGAACTCGAACTTGGTGTCGGCGATGATGATGCCCTTCTCCAGGGCATAGGCCGCCGCCTCGGTATAGATCTTCAGGCTGGCGTCGCGCACCTGCTCTGCCAATTCCCGCCCCAGAAGCTTCACTGTGTGTTCGAAATCCACGTTCTCGTCGTGGGCGCCAAGCTCCGCCTTGGTGGAAGGGGTGTAGATGGCCTGGGGCAGCTTGTCCGCCAGTTGCAGGCCCCGAGGAAGCTCGATGCCGCAAACCTGTCCGGTTTTCTGGTAATCTTTCCAGCCCGAGCCGATGATGTAGCCGCGCACGATGGCTTCCACGGGCAGGGGCTCGAGCTTGCGCACCACGATGGCCCGATCGCCCAGAACGGCCCTTTCGTCCGCGTCCTTTACCACCTCGGCCAGGGGAATGTCGGTGAGATGGTTGGGAAGAACGTGCTCCATGCGCCGGAACCAGAAGTTGGAGACCCGGGTCAGCACCTCCCCCTTGCCGGGAATGGGCTGGGGCAGGATGACGTCGAAGGCGGACAGGCGGTCGCTGGTGACGATAAGCATGTGCTCGTCGTCGATGGCGTAGATGTCACGTACCTTGCCGCGATTGATGAGTTCGAGGCCGGAAAGATCAGACTGGTAGAGGGCGGTCATGGTAATTGCAGAAACGGCAAAAGAGAGATTATACCTATGGATGAGCAGGCACACAGCGACTATATGACGGCCTTCCGGGGCAGTTTCACTTCCGCCCTGCGCTGGCATCACCTGGATGACCTGTGGCAGCGGCTGCGGGACAGGCCGGAGCAATGGTATGTCTACGCCATAGGCGAGGCCGTGCCCGACAGGGTTCTCAGCGCTGATGAATTCATCGCCTTCCTGGAAGGCGTGGACAGGCTGTTGCGCGAGGAACACGAGGAGGATTACTGCGGCATCGTCTATGCCGATGATCTCCAGGAGCCCACCATGGTGAAAATCTATGATCCCAACAACCTGGGGGTGGTGTGCGGTTACAGCGAGAACCCGCCTCTGCCGGGCTGGGTGCTCAGCCGCATTCCGCCGGTGGATCTGGAAGCGGACCGTCCCCTGCCCAACAACCGCAAGCGCTGGTGGAAAAGGCTGTTTGGCGCCTGAACGCCCTGTTTTTTTGCGAAGCCCAATAGACGCTTGCCGCGATTGGCATTCGGACAATAACCAAGTAAAATGGTAAATTATTAGAACTAAAGTATATTGGAGTTGAGAATGAGTGATGACAAGCAGCAGCAGGCCCTGGCGGATATCACCCGCGCCGTGATGAACCTGCTGGAGAACTGGAAGCTGGACTACAGCACCATGCACCAGGTCCTGGCCATGCCCAAAGAAGTGCGCACGCGTAATTTCGCCCATTTTCGTGACGGCAAGGCGGTATTTCCCAACGATCCCAACGTATTGCGCCGTTCCCAGTACCTGTTGCGTATTGCCGATGCGTTGCGCACTGCCTATCCCATGAATCCCAAGATGTCCGGCCGATGGATTCATCAACCCCAGCGCCGTTTCGGCGGTCGCACGCCCATCTCCATGATTCTCAACCAGGGGGAGACTGGTCTGGTGACGGTATTGTCCGAACTGGACTGCACCTTTGCCTGGGACTGTACGGGATCCAGGGCGGTTTCTGCCGCGAAATAAGGGCTTTTCATTTGGCTTTATGCACACGGGGAAAACCGGTCAAGCCGGTTTTCCCCTGTTTTTTTGTGTATTTGTGCATGGTTTGCATCAGTAACAGTAAACTACTGATATTTAAGAATAATTTTTTTGTATAAAATTTGTACAATGTAAGCGGCAGGCCGTAAATCCCGGCACTTGGGTATTGTTCCCAAAGTTTATTCACAAAGTTATCCACAGGAATTGTGGATAGTGTTGCAGAACGGTTACGGGACAAGGAAATGTGGATTATGCTGCAAGTGTTTTCTGTGGATGTACGCGTAAGTCCTTGATTCAGGTTTTGCGCTTTCGGGTCATTAGTACGGAGCCCAGAAAAATCCCGGATTTTCGCCAAACCGGCGTATAATCCGCCGCCTTCCCCCATTGATTCCGAAAATATCGTTGTGATTGAAAATCTGAGGAATATCGCCATCATCGCCCACGTCGATCATGGCAAAACCACTCTTGTGGATGAACTCCTGAAGCAGTCCGGCACCCTGGGAGAGCGCTTCGGTGAGGTGGAGCGAGTGATGGACTCCAACGATCTGGAAAAGGAGCGGGGCATCACCATTCTTTCCAAGAACACGGCCATCGAGTGGGGTGACTACCGCATCAATATCGTGGACACCCCGGGGCATGCCGATTTCGGTGGCGAGGTGGAGCGGGTGCTGTCCATGGTGGATTCGGTGCTGCTGCTGGTGGATGCCGTGGAAGGGCCCATGCCCCAGACGCGCTTCGTGACCCAGAAGGCCTTTGAGCATGGCCTCAAGCCCATTGTGGTGGTGAACAAGGTGGACCGTGACGGCGCCCGTCCCGACTGGGCCATCGACCAGGTGTTCGATTTGTTCGACCGCCTGGGGGCCACGGACGAGCAGCTGGATTTCCCCATCATCTACGCGTCCGCCATCAATGGCTATGCCTCGGAGGACAGCGAGGTGCGCGAAGGGGACATGACGCCCCTGTTCCAGGCCATCGTGGACAACTGCCCGGCGCCGGACGTTGACCCGGACGGGCCTTTCCAGATGCAGATTTCCAACCTGGACTACAGCAGCTATGTGGGTGCCATTGCCGTGGGCCGCATCACCCGGGGTACGGTGAAACCCAACCAGCCTATCGTTGTGCACAAGTATGACGGCGAGGAACATAAGGCCAAGATCGGCCTGGTCTATGGCTACCTGGGGCTGCAGCGCCATGAGGTGCCCGAGGCCAGGGCCGGTGACATCATCGCCATCACCGGCATCGAGGCGCCCAATGTCTCGGACACCCTGTGCGATCCTGAACATGTGGAAGCCCTGCCGCCCCTGACGGTGGACGAGCCCACGGTGTCCATGACCTTCCAGGTCAATACCTCGCCCTTCGCCGGCAAGGAAGGCAAGTACCTGACTTCCCGCCAGCTCAAGGAACGCCTGGAGCGGGAGCTCATCGCCAACGTGGCCCTGCGGGTGGAGGAAGGCACGGACCCGGAAAAGTTCAAGGTTTCCGGCCGGGGCGAGCTGCATCTGTCCATTCTGCTGGAGAACATGCGCCGGGAAGGCTTTGAGCTGGCCGTATCCCGCCCCGAGGTCATCTTCCGGGAAGTAGACGGCGAAGTCTGCGAGCCCTATGAGCAGCTCACCGTGGATGTGGAAGAACAGCACCAGGGCGCCATCATGGAAGCCCTGGGGCAGCGCAAGGGCCAGCTTCAGGACATGACCCCGGACGGCACCGGTCGGGTGCGCCTGGACTACATCATTCCCTCCCGGGGACTCATCGGCTTCCAGACCGAGTTCATGACCAGCACCTCGGGCACCGGCCTCATGTACCACGTTTTTGACCATTACGGCCCCGCCCAGCATGGCGGCATCGCGCCGCGCGGCAATGGCGTGCTCATATCCAACAGCACCGGCAAGGCCCTGGCCTATGCCCTGTTCAACCTCCAGGAGCGTGGCAAGCTGTTCGTGGAGCATGGCCAGGACGTGTACGAGGGCCAGGTCATCGGCCTGCATTCCCGGGACAACGACCTTACCGTCAATCCCACCAAGGGTAAGCAGCTCACCAATATCCGCGCCGCGGGCAAGGACGAGTCCCTGATTCTCACGCCGCCGGTACAGTTCAGCCTGGAGCAGGCCCTGGAATTCATCGAGGACGACGAACTGGTGGAGATCACGCCCAGCGCCATCCGCATCCGCAAGAAGTTTCTCAAGGAACACGAGCGCAAGAAGGCGCGGCGGGAAAACGCCTGACCCAGCCTGTATATCTAGGGGTCGGAGTCAAATGGGGAGAATATTGGGAAGATCCGATGACATGGAACAGTTTGATCCAGTCCCCTGTCCCAGTTGGGTGGAATTTGACTCCGACCCCTCAGCGTCTTATCGGGCTGGGGAATGAAACCGCTCCTGTAGCCAGTTGCGCAGACCGCCGCCGAGAATGCGCAGCACCAGCCACAACAGGCCGGCCATTCTGGGGACCAGGAGCAACACGGATTTCCAGGCGGATTCGGCCTGGTCACCGCCGTCGCCGGCCTTGGGAAAGGCAATACACATGGATATTCCCTCAGATCATGGAATGACAACAGTTTAGTGCCCGATCAGGCCTCGTTGCCATGATAAATGTCAGGCTTCAACTTGGGCGGCATCTGCAGGTAATAGCCTTCCACCGACAGCTGGCTCATGACCCTTGTCACATCGGCCCGCGCCAGCTGCCGTTGTTCGTCCAGTTCCAGCTCCATGACCAGAGAAGGCTTGCCAAAGCGCGCCATGAGCAGTTCCGGCACGGCTTCGAAATCGTCTTCCCGTGCCAGGTAGAGGTACATCTCGTCCTTCTTGCTGCTCTTGTAGATCCAGCAGTTCTGTTTCATTTGCGTTATATTCAGGGCATGAAAACCCTAGTTTATCTCATGACAGTGGTGGTGTGGCTGGGCGGCTGCGCATCCAGCATCCCCCGGGGCATAGCGGAGCCGCCTGAAAAGCCGGTCAGCGCCGCGGACGTACAGAAACAGCCAGACGCCTTCGTTGGCCTCCCGGTGCGCTGGGGCGGCAAGATTCTGGAAGTCTCCAATTCCGAGAAACACACGGATGTACTGGTGCTGGGCCGGGAACTGAAAAAAAAGGGCGAGCCCGTGATAGACGGCCGGGTGGACGCCCGCTTCATCGCCCGTTTCCCCGGTTTCGTTGAACCCGGCGTATTGCCAGAAGATAAGCGCCTGACCGTACGCGGCAAGATCACAGGGGTGGAAGTGCGCAAGGTGGGCGAATACCCCTATTCCTATCCCGTGGTGAATGTCGAGGAATCCCATTTGTGGCCCGATCCCCGTCCCGTTGACGACTATCGGTATTACTATGGGCCCTATTATGGGTGGGGGCCATATTACCGTTATCCCTGGTGGGGATACCCGTACTGGTGGTGAGCATGTACCGTTTCCTTTTCTGGCTGTTACCCCTTGCGCTGCTTGCCGGCTGCAATTCCATGGGGGGCACGCGTATTCCCGAAGTGACGCCCATGAGCCTGTCCCAAAGCGGTGACCAGAGCGTCAAGGGCCAGGGTTTCACCTGGGGAGGCAGCG
>JALVEW010000272.1 GCA_027030425.1 Sedimenticola sp. | reverse complement strand
TTGTCTATCAAGTCCTTCTTTTCGCGCCTGTTGTCTGGGAGTGATAGGTGGCTTGCTGTTGAGCGCGCAGGGAAAGGCCAGTGCGGCAGAGACAGATGAATGGCTCTACAGTTTTCAGCCCGGCGATAACCTGTGGAATCTCACTGAGCGGTTTCTCATCGATCAGAGCTACTGGAGCAGGCTGGTTCGGTTGAACAAGGTGCGTCATCCGAGACACATGCCTCCCGGAACCCAGGTGCGTATTCCCTTGCAATGGCTGAAAGTTGAGGCGGCCAAGGTCAGGGTGCGGGATGTACGGGGTGAGGTTCTGCTGAATCGTGGAGATCGTCCTGCCCGGTCGCTGGAGTCCGGTGATCTGCTGCAACATGGGGATCGCCTGAGTCTGGGAAAGGACGCCAGCCTACTGCTGGAATTTGCCGATGGCACCCGCCAGCTTCTCGGCGGCGATACCGAGGTGGAACTGGTGCGGGTCAACCGTTTTTCCGATACCGGCATTGGTGATACCACCATCAAGGTGCTTCGTGGGGACACGGAAAGCCGGGTGCCCCGGGCGGGCACCCGCTTCGAGATCCGCACGCCGTCCGCCAATACTGCCGTTCGCGGTACCTGGTTTCGGGTCAAGGTTCCTCCTTCCGAGCAAACCCGTTCCCGGGTGGAGGTGCTGGAAGGAAAGGTGAATGTCTCGGGAGACGAGGGCAGGCTGGTGCTCCCCGCCGGTTTCGGCACTTTGGTGGAGCAGGGCAAGGCGCCGGCTCCGGCGGTGAAGCTGTTGCCGGCTCCTGTCATGGATGAGGTATCCGGCGTGATTCGGGAGCTGCCCCTGGAATTGCGATGGCAGAAGGTTGCGCGGGCCAAGGCTTACCGTTTGCAGTTTTTCGAAGGAGAGGCGGATGGTGTCCCCGTCATGGACGTTCAGCTGGCTCAACCCCGGTTCAGCAGCAGTCAACTGCTGGATGGAAAATATCGGGTACGCCTCAGCGCCGTGGATGGGGCCGGACTGGAAGGCGGGGAAACGGAAGTCGCGTTTGTCCTCGACGCCAGGCCGCTTCCCCCGGTAGCCATGCGGCCGGCGCCAGACAGTACACTTCGGGGCGATAAGGCCGAGTTCGAGTGGTCTACGCCTCCCGAGGTTAGCAGTTATCTTTTTCAGTTGTCCCCGGACCCGGAG
Source organism: Sedimenticola sp. (assembly GCA_027030425.1). Lineage (GTDB taxonomy): Bacteria > Pseudomonadota > Gammaproteobacteria > Chromatiales > Chromatiaceae > Thiolapillus. The sequence goes on along the minus strand of JALVEW010000272.1, from coordinate 18,591 downwards.
TTTCGCACCGGCGTGATCACTCGCGATGGCTTGCGCAAAACCCGCCTCGAAGTTTCCCCATTGCGCCAAGGTGTCTGGTTCTGGCGCGTCGCTTCCGTCCATGAGGGTGAACAGGGGCCCTGGGGAAAAGCGGAGCGCTTCGAGTTGAAGCCGGAGTTGGAAGTGCCGGATGTCCGTGTTTCCGCCGACAAGCAACAGATGCAGCTTCACTGGCAATCGGGTGGCCCGACACAGCGATACCATCTGCAGATTGCTGAAGACAAGGGGTTTCATACCTTGCTCGTTGATGAGTTGCTGACGGAACCGCGCTGGGCCTCGCCCAGATCCGACAGTCCCGTTCATTTCCGGGTGCGGGTCATCGATGATGACGGCTATGCGGGCGCCTGGAGTCCCGCTCATACCGTGTTTCCGGAACCGGAGCCCTGGTATTTGTTTGGCATCCCTGCCATAGCCATCATACTGCTGGCGCTTTGACATGACAGACAGGCGCCACAAGGATTGGGGCATGAGGCTTGTATTGGGCGGCATCTTGATTCTGCTTGCCCTTGGGGCCACCCGCCAGTCGTGGTTTTCCTCCCTGGACGGTTTTGTTTATGACAGGTTCATCGGCTACCTGGATACGCCGGTAACGGAAGAGATTGTCATCGTGGCCATAGACCCCAAGAGCCTCACTCTCCTGGGACGCTGGCCCTTTCCCCGAAAGATGCACGCCGACCTTCTGAAGGCCATTGCCCGGGGAAAACCCGCGGTGGTGGGCGTGGACATCAACTTCGCCGAACCCGATCAGGAACATCCACAGGATGATCTGGCCCTGGTGCGGGCCGCGCGGGATGCGGGGAACACCGTGTTTCCAGTGGTGCTGGAGCAGTACAGCCCAGACGGAGGGCTGCGCGAAAGTCTGCCTTTCCCCGCGTTGCGGGAAGCGGCCGCGGCCCTGGGCCATGTGCATGTGGAACTGGAATCAGACGGAATCGCGCGCTCGGTTTTTCTTGTGGCGGGGTTGGACAGGCCCAGGTGGCCGGCTTTTTCCCTAGCCATGGCCAGGGTTGCGGGAGACTGGCCACAGAGTCGCGGCTTCCCGAGGTCCGGTGAGACGCCTGCCTATCGGGAACTGTCGCCTGAAGTCTGGCGGAATCACCGCCAAGTGCTGATTCCCTTTCCCGCCGGCAGCCAGGACCTGGACAGGGTGTCCTATGCCGACGTGATCCAGGGCAAGGTGGCCCCCGAGCACTTCCGGGACAAATATGTGCTGGTGGGGGCAACGGCGGCGGGACTGGGCGACAATATCCCCACGCCGGTTTCTGCCCGGGGAAGGCCTGTATGGGGAGTGGAATTCAATGCCTGGGTATTGAACGCGCTGTTGCAAAATCGCCTGATCGTTCCTGTAAACCGGGTCTGGCAGTACGGGGGCAACACCCTGTTGATTTTGCTCATGCTGATGCTGTATCAGCCAAGAGGCTGGAAATGGGTCTATGGCATCGTTCTCCTGTCTATCGTGATTGCCGTGGGGGACTTCCTGCTGCTCAGCCTGTTCGGCTACTGGTATCCGCCGGCGGTCATGCTCATGAGCATCGTGTTCTTTTTTCTGGCCGCGAACTGGCACCTGATCAGAAAACTGTTGAATGTACTGTTCGAGGAAAGACGTCTCTCGCAGACGGCGTTGACCGCCATCGGCGAAGCCGTGGTGCATTTGGATGGCAGGGGGCATATCGTCAAATTCAATCCCGTTGCGGAAAAGTTTTCCGGAAAAAAGGCCGCGGAGGTGAATGGCCGTTCAGTGGATGAGGTGTTCCGTTTTTTTCTTCCTGGCGGGCAGGTTTTTCGCCTGGGGGAGCAGGTGGGTGGAAGTCCTCGTGGCTTCAGCCAGGTTTTGCTGCTGAAAAGTTTTGATGGGAAAGAGTACCGGGTCAACCTGGTACTCAACAAGGTGTCCCGTTCCGCAGGAAACAATCAGACCACGGTGATGGTGTTGACGGATGTGAGCAAGGAACATGCTCTGGCCAGTGAAGTCTCGCGCCGGAAGACGCATAACGTTCTCACGGGGCTCCCCAATCAGGGCCTCATGGCGCAACAGCTGAAAGCCCTGATCGACAAGGCGGGTAAGACTTCCGAAAAATTCGCGGTGGTGTACCTGGACATCGACGACTTTTCCAAGATCAATGAAGTGCGGGGCCTGGAGGTAGGGAACCGCCTGCTCTGTTCAGTGGCCGGGAAACTGAAGGAATTTCTCGGTGATGAGATTGATGTAGGCCACGTGGGAGGGGACGAATTTCTTCTGATTCTGCGGGAGCGGGAACTCGACCGGGGCATGAACGACATGGTGGGGCTGATTTTTGCCCTGTTTGCCAGACCCTTCCATATCAAGGGCGTGGGTAATATGCGAATTTCCGTTACCCTGGGTGTTAGCCTCTACCCCCTGCATGGCAGTAGCCCGGAATCGCTCATTGGTCATGCCAGTGCCGCCATGCATTACGGCAAGGCGGAAGGGGGAAGGCAGATTGTCTACTACGAGCCTGGCATGCAGGACAAGGCCTCCCGTCTCCTGGAAATTGAATCCTATCTTCACCAGGCGCTGGACAAGGGAGACCTGGAAGTTTTCTATCAGCCCCTGGTGGACGCTTCCACCATGAAGATTGTCGGCGTGGAGGCGCTGGCGCGACTCAACAATGAATCCGGGCAACCCATTTCCCCGGAGGAATTCATCGAGGTGGCCGAGCGCAATGGCCTCATTACGGAAATGGGATATCAACAACTGCATCGTGCCTGCAGGCAAGTCCTGGAGTGGCGGAATCAGGGCTTCTCCCTGAGACTGGCCTGCAATTTTTCTCCCCGGCAAATCAATAGCTCGCGGGTGGTGGACAGGATACGGCACATCGTCCAGAGCACGGGGTTTGATCCGGCCTGGCTGGAATTCGAGATCACCGAGAACCTGTTGCTGTCCAGTACGCCAAAAGTGGAGGAAGTGCTGGAAGAGGTACAGGCCATGGGCATTGGCATCACCATCGATGATTTTGGCACGGGTTACAGTTCCATGAGCTATCTGACCCGCTTCGACTTCGACCGCCTCAAGGTTGACCGTTCTTTCGTGAAGGAACTCCATGCCAATAAAGGCTCCCGCGCCATCACTTCCGCCATTGTCACCATGGCCCACGAATTGGGCATGGCCGTGGTGGCCGAAGGCGTGGAGACGCGGGAACAGTATGAAATGCTTCTTTCCCTGGGATGCGATGAGATGCAGGGCTATTACCTGGGGCGGCCCATGCCCGCCAGGGACCTGGAGGCCTGCCTTGTTTCCGGTTCGGGATGTGGCCGGAAGGGAGCTTCCCGGGGAGGCTCCTGAACGAGAGACTGTTGCCAGGTCCTGAAAAAGCTTGATATCAGTGGCCTGTTCTCATAAAATCCGCGCTCCTGATCGGCTTTCGGGCCGGTTCTCCTTGCCTCACCGTTTGCGCGGGAGGCTTTTGATTAGCCATAAGGAGCGACAATGCGACACTACGAAATCGTTTTCATGGTCCATCCGGACCAGAGCGAGCAGGTGCCCTCCATGATCGAGCGGTACACCGCCAGCATCCAGGAGGATGGCGGCAAGATTCACCGCCTCGAAGACTGGGGCCGCCGCCAGCTTGCCTACCCCATCAACAAGCTGCACAAGGCGCACTACGTACTCATGAACATTGAGTGTGAAAGCAAGACCCTGAATGACCTGGAGACGGCTTTCCGCTTCAATGACGCCGTGATTCGTCACCTCACCATCCGTCGTGACGATGCCATCACCGAACCCTCTCTGCTGGCCCGGGCTGACGAGAAAGACGCAGCTCCCGAAGCTGCAGCCTGACGACAGGAGGATACAGAATATGTCACGTTACATGCGTCGCAGAAAATATTGCCGTTTCACTGTGGAGGGCATCACCGAGATCGACTACAAGGATCTCGCCCTGCTCAAGCAGTACGTCAGCGAGTCGGGCAAGATCGTGCCCAGCCGCATCACGGGTACCAGCGCCAAGTATCAGCGCCAGTTGGCCACGGCCATCAAGCGCGCCCGTTTCCTGGCCCTGATGCCTTACACCGACTCCCACAAGTAAGTTTCTTTTCAGGATCAACTTTCTCCTCCAGGAGATTGTTTATCCAAAAGAAAATGTGGATTACCCCTTGTAGATCGCGCAGGCCGGGACACCATGTGAGTTCCGGCTTTGCGCGGGAGAAAGCCTGATGAAGGCCTTGGCGGCCTTCATCATGAAAGGCCGGATGCAGGCCGTCATGGTGGCCTCCGTGTTCACCGTGCTGGCGCTGCTCATCACCCCCCTGGGGATTGCCAGCTCTGCTGTGGTGGCCCTGGTCACCCTGCGGCGGGGGTTCCGGGAAGGCCTGCTGGTCATGTTCCTGGGGCTGGCGGCGTTGATGGGACTGGGCATGCTGCTGTTCGGGCAGCCCCTGTCCCTGGCCGTTGCCGGCGGGCTGCTGTGGATGCCCATGCTGGTTCTGGCGGAGCTGTTGCGGGCCACCCGGTCCCTGAGGCTGGTTATCGAGGTGGCGGTTCTGCTGGGCGCCCTGGCCATTGGCATGCAGTACCTGTTGCTGGACGATGTAGCCGGGTTCTGGACCGGGATACTGGAAGAATACAGTGCCCAGATCATGGACCCCAATGTGGTCAGTGATGCGGACCGCAAGGCCATGGTTACGGAGATGGCCCCCTGGATGGCCGGTGGCATGGGCGCCGCCTGGTTCCTGCAGCTGGCCCTGTCGTTGTTTCTGGCCAGGAGCTGGCAGGCCCTGCTGTACAATCCGGGCGGCTTTGGCGAAGAACTGCGCCGACTCCGGCTGGGGTACTGGCTGCTGATCCTGGTGCCGGTGTTGCTGGTGCTTGGTAGCCTGTCCGAACAGCCGGGACTGGCTTCACAGATCGCCCTGGTGGGAATGGCGGCCTTTTTTCTGCAGGGAGTGGCCCTGGTGCATGGACTGGTAAAGGAGTTCAATGCCAATCCGGGCTGGCTGATCGGTTTTTACATGTTGTTGGTCATTGGTATGCCGGCGAGTTTTACCGCGGTTTCCGCAGCGGGTTTTGCCGATGGCTGGTTGAATTTTCGGGCGAAAGTCCGGGCTCGTGGCTCAAAGGGCGGCGAGTGAGAGACCTTAACGAGGTACAAGTAAAATGGAAGTGATTCTTCTGGATAAAGTAACTGGCCTGGGTGACCTGGGCGACAAGGTAGTGGTCAAGCCTGGCTATGGCCGCAATTTCCTCATTCCCAGCGGCAAGGCCATTCCCGCCACCCGCGACAATCTGGCGGAGTTCGAAAAGCGTCGCGCCGAGCTGGAAAAAGAGGCTGCCGAGAAACTGGCCGCCGCCGAATCCCGCAAGGCGTCCATCGAGGGGCTGGAGAGCATCACCATCACCCACAAGGCAGGCGAGGAAGGCAAGCTGTTCGGCTCCGTGGGCACCAGCGACATTTCCCGCGCCTGCGGCGAGGCCGGTGTCACCGTGGAAAAGCACGAAATCCGCCTGCCGGAAGGCCCCATGCGTTCCACTGGCGAGTTCGATATCGTGCTGCATCTGCACCCGGATGTGAACGCCAACCTGAAAGTCATCATCGTCGCCGAGGAGTGATGGCCGCGCCCTCTCTGGGCGCTATCTTTGCCGCTATCTCCCTCGCCTGTGGCAGGCTGCCGCCTGTTGCGGGCCCTTCTGTCGGGCAGATGAGGTGATGCACCTGAAGAAACCGCGATAAGCTGTTGTCTTTTCGCGGTTTCTTTTTTTGTTTCATCTGTCCTTGTTTTCAACAGGGGCAAATTTCGTTAATCTCCCCTCCATGTCATTCGAAAGCGCTTATCCCGATTCCCCCCCCGATTATCCCGAGATGGATGCCGAAGTCGAACAGCTTCGGGTGCCGCCTCATTCCCTCCAGGCCGAGCAGTCGGTCATCGGCGGCCTTATGCTGGACAACAGCACCTGGGACCAGGTGGCGGACCGGGTGAGCGCGGAAGACTTCTACCGCCGCGAGCACCAGCTTATTTTCTCGGTGATTGCCACCCTGGCGGATGAGCAGAAACCCTTTGACGTGGTGACTCTGGCGGAGGAACTGGAGCGCCGGGAGCAGCTGGAAGATGTGGGGGGGCTGCCCTACCTGGCCGCCTTGGCCGAGGACACGCCAAGCGCGGCGAATATTCGCGCCTACGCGGACATCGTGCGCGAGCATTCCGTGACCCGCCAGCTCATCCGCGTGGGCACCGAAATTGCCGAAAGCGGTTTCCGCCCGGAAGGCCGCAAGGTGGCCCAGCTTCTCGATGAGGCGGAGAACAAGGTGTTTCAGATTGCTGAGCAGCGTCACAAGGAGGGCGAGGGTTTCCAGTCCATCAAGTCCCTGCTGGGCAAGACCGTGGACCGCATCGACGAGCTCTACGGCAACGACGATCCCATCACCGGACTGAGCACGGGCTTCGATGATTTCGACAAGATGACATCCGGCCTGCAGCCAGCGGATCTGATCATCGTGGCCGGGCGGCCTTCCATGGGCAAGACCACCTTCGCCATGAACATGGCGGAAAACGTGGCGATCAAGTCCGGCCTGCCCGTGGCGGTATTCTCCATGGAGATGCCGGGGGAGGCCCTGACCATGCGCATGATTTCCTCCCTGGGGCGTATCGACGGCCACCGTATCCGTACCGGCCAGCTGGAGGACGATGAATGGCCCCGCCTGACCTCCACGGTGAATATTCTCAGCCAGGCCCAGCTGTTCATCGATGACACGGCGGCCCTCAGCCCCACGGACCTGCGCGCCCGGGCCCGGCGCCTGATGCGCGAGCAGGGACAGCTGGGGCTCATCGTCATCGACTACCTGCAGCTCATGCAGGTGCCCGGTGGCGGCGAGAACCGCACCAACGAAATATCCATAATCTCCCGCAGCCTGAAAGCCCTGGCCAAGGAACTGAACGTCCCGGTGATCGCCCTGTCCCAGCTCAACCGCAGCCTGGAGCAGCGTCCCAACAAGCGGCCCATCATGTCCGACCTGCGCGAATCCGGCGCCATCGAGCAGGATGCCGATCTGGTGGTGTTCATCTACCGCGACGAGGTGTACAACCCTGACAGCGAGCACAAGGGCATGGCCGAGATCATCATCGGCAAGCAGCGTAACGGTCCCATAGGCACCGTGAACCTGACTTTCCTGGGGCAGTTCACCAAGTTCGAGAACTATATCAATCCCGTGTACGGCGATCCCGTCCACTGATTTTTCCGTCAAGATGTCCCTTTCCCCGTGGATCGAGATCGACCCCCGCGCCCTGAAGCACAACCTGGGGGTGGTGCGCCGCCATGCTCCGGGGACGAAGGTCATGGCGGTGATAAAGGCCAATGCCTATGGCCATGGCGTGCTGCCGGTTGCCCAGGCCCTGAGCGGGGCCGACAGCCTTGCCGTGGCCCGGGTGGACGAGGGCCTGGCCTTGCGCGCCGCCGGGGTGGACAAGCCCCTGCTGGTGCTGGCCGGCGCCCATGACGCCGAGGAGCTGAAGGCCGCCGCCGCCGCCGGCCTGGAGCTGGTGGTGCATCATGTTTTCCAGATCGCTCTGCTGAAGGAGGCAAGCCTTGCCGCGCCGGTAGCCGTCTGGCTCAAGGTGGATACGGGCATGAACCGCCTGGGCGTGGCGCCCGCCGATGCCATCGGGCTGTTGCAGGAGCTGAAGGAACTGGCTTCCGTGGCCGCCGTGCGCGGCTGTCTCACTCACCTGGCCAATGCCGATGACCTGGGAGACGACTTCACCCGGGTGCAGCTGCGCCGTTTCCATGATGCCGTGGCCCATGCCGGCCTGCCTCTGTCCATGGCCAACTCCGCCGGCATTCTTGGCTGGCCGGAGAGTCATGGCGACTGGGTGCGGCCGGGCATCATGCTCTATGGGGCCTCGCCCTTTGCCGCGCCCGTGGAAGAACTGGAACCTGTGATGAGCTTCCACGCACGCCTTGTCTCGGTGAAAACAGTGCGTGCCGGAGAAGCGGTGGGTTATGGGGCTTCCTGGACAGCGCCGGAAGATATGCCTCTGGGGGTGGTGGCGGCGGGCTATGCCGACGGTTATCCCCGGGAAATTCCCTCGGGTACGCCGGTGCTGGTCAATGGCCGCATCCTTCCCCTGGTGGGCCGGGTGTCCATGGATACCCTGATGGTGGACCTGCGGGAGCAGCCCCAGGCCCGCCCGGGAGACCCGGTGCTGCTCTGGGGCCGGGGGCTGCCGGTGGAAACCATTGCCGCGGCAGCCGGAACCATTCCCTACACGCTGTTCTGCGGCATCGGTGGCCGGGTGGGGCGCAAGGTGACGGGCTGATGGCCAAGGCAAAGACCCTCTATGCCTGCCGGGACTGCGGCGGCAGCTTTCCCAAGTGGGCCGGGCAGTGCCCGGACTGCGGCGCCTGGAACAGCCTGGAAGAGACCGTAGTGGCCAAGGCGAAAACCGCATCGCCCCGTTTTGCCGGCTACAGTGGTGATGCCGCCAGCCTCATCCGGCCCCTGTCGGAAGTAGACGCCTGCCAGACCCGCCGCACGCCCACGGGCCTGCCCGAGCTGGACCGGGTGCTGGGGGGCGGCCTGGTGACAGGCTCCGTGGTGCTCATCGGCGGTGACCCCGGCATCGGCAAGTCCACCCTGCTCATCCAGGCCCTGGCGGCCCTGTCGGCGCAGATGAAGCCCCTGTACGTGAGCGGTGAGGAGTCCGCCGAGCAGATCGGCCTGCGGGCTTCCCGCCTGGGCCTGCCCGCGGAGTGCCTGGAACTGCTCACGGAGACCTGCGTGGAGCGCATTCTCAGCCTGGCCCTGCAGCACCGGCCGGATGTCATGGTCATGGATTCCATTCAGACCTTCTATTCGGAACAGCTGCAGTCCGCTCCCGGGGCCGTGGCCCAGGTGCGTGAATCCGCCGCCCAGCTGGTGCGTTTCGCCAAGCAGACGGGTACCAGCCTGTTCCTGGTGGGGCATGTGACCAAGGAGGGCGCCCTGGCCGGTCCCCGGGTGCTGGAGCACATGGTGGACACGGTGCTCTATTTCGAAGGGGAGGCGGGCAGCCAGATCCGCCTGGTGCGGGCCATCAAGAACCGCTTCGGCGCGGTGAACGAGCTGGGTGTGTTTGCCATGACGGACAAGGGAGTCAGGGAGGTCAGCAATCCCTCGGCCATTTTTCTTTCCCGCCATGATGAACAGGTGGCGGGCAGTGCCATCCTGGTGACCCGGGAGGGCACGCGCCCCCTCCTGGTGGAAGTACAGGCCCTGGTGGATCAGAGTCCCCTGGGCAATCCCCGCCGGGTGGCCCTGGGTCTGGAGCAGAACCGCCTGGCCATGCTGCTTGCGGTGCTGCACCGCCACGGCGGCATCGGCATGTACGACCAGGACGTGTTCCTCAACGTGGTGGGCGGGGTGCGGGTCACGGAGACCGCCGCCGACCTGCCGGTGCTGCTGTCCGTGCTGTCCAGCTTCCGCGACCGGCCCCTGCCCGAAGGCCTGGCGGCCTTTGGTGAGGTGGGCCTGGCGGGGGAGATTCGTCCCGTGCCCAGCGGCGAGGACAGGGTGCGCGAGGCGGCCAAGCACGGATTTCGCCGCATCCTGCTGCCGGTGGCCAACAGACCCCGCAAGGCCGTGAAGGGCATAGAGGTGATTCCCGTGCAGCGCCTGTCCCAGGCCCTGGCGGTGTTGTTCGAGGAATGACGGACTGGCTGCCCCGCACCCTGTTCGACTGGGTAGTGATTCTCTACCTGTGCTGGTCGGTGCTGCGTGGCTGGCGGCGGGGTTTCTTTCCGGAACTCCATGCGGCCCTGGGCGCCGTCCTCATGTTGTCCCTGCTGGCAGGCTACGGCCTTACCCGGGTTGTCTGGCAGTCTCTGGATACACTGGTCAACGATTATCTGCACCTTTCCCGTCTTGTGGGAATGCTGGCCCTGGTGTTGCTGAGCGTTTATTTCCTTTGGAAGATACATCGCTATCTTTCGGATTTGAAAAAGAAAAAATCCAGCCCATCGGCGCCGGGCGCGGTTATGGGCCTGGTGCAGGCGGTGCTTTGGGTGGGGGTGATCCTGTGCGTGGTGCGGGTGCTGCCGTTTTCTGTTTCCACGGTTTTGTATTCCACGTCCATGCATCTGTGGCGGCCATTGGTGGGGTTGATTTTGCAATAAAGGTGTCTACTCAGTATGCCGGCCGGCTCCCGCGGTAACGAGGGACAACCCTCAAGCAGTGTCATCTTCCGGATGGCACGGAATCAGTGGGGTGATGCCGGGTGGATTTCATGGGCGTGGAATGAAAAACGCCTAGCTGTTCTCGAATTCCCTGTGGTAAGGGGGGAAAAAGCTTCCTATAATCGAAAAGCTTTCATGCAGGGACGCATAAAGACGAGAACTCATGGATGGCCCCGCAATCATCAAAGGAAACCGCCATGTTTGACAAATCCAAGAAAGAACCGGAAAAGGCCGCCGCCAGCGCCCCCAAGGCGCCGGCATCCAAACCCGCCTCTGCTGGCAGCAGCGGCCAGACCACCACTATCGGAGCTTCCATCACCCTCAACGGTGAGCTCAACGGCAACGAAGACCTGCTCATACAGGGGCAGGTGGAAGGCAACATCTTCCTCAAGGAGCACAATCTCACCATTGGTGAACAGGGGAGGATCAAGGCCAACGCCTTTGCCAAGACCATTACCGTGAGGGGGGAACTGACGGGTGATCTCAATGGCCTGGACAAGGTGACCATCACTTCTACGGGACGTGTGCGTGGCAACATCGTGGCGCCCAAGGTCATTCTCGAGGAAGGGGCAACCTTCAAGGGCAGCATCGACATGGATGCCAAGGCCGTGAAGCCGGCTGCCCAGCCCGCCAACGCCAAATCCGCCTGAATCCGTACTGACCGGTTTTCTGTTGCATGGCCCTGTTTGCCAAGCCCCGGGTCTCGGCGCAAGTCACTCAGCCGGTGCAGCCTGCTTCCTCTGAGCTGGGCTGCCCGGCCTTTGCCAGCCTGGTGGAGGCCATGGAATCCCGGGTGGAGAAGGAAGACGCCAAGTTTGGCATTCTGGATCTGGCCAGGGCTTCAGGAAACCATATCGAGTTCTTCTCCCGCTTTCGCTGCAAGTACCACATTGGCGACGTACTTGCGGCCATGGAGAGCTGGCCCGTTCCCGGCGAGGATACGCCGGTGGTGGACATGGAGACGCTCCTTCCCCTGCACCATGCCAACGGCCTGGACCTGGTTCTTGCCTGGGACGGCCTGAACTACCTTCATCCGGAACTTCTGCCCCTACTCAGCAGACACCTGGCGGCCAGATGCAACCGTGGCGCCTGGCTACATGCCTTTGTTTATTCCCGAGGAGACATGCCTGCCAGCCCCCTGCGCTTCGATGTTCTTTCTCCGAACAGGATGCGCTGCACCCGTATTACAGACGATATGGTGGGTGCGCCCTGTCCGCCGCAAAGAGTGCTGGAGAGCCGGATGCCGGAGTTCCGGGTGGTCCAGTCGCGTCTTCTGCAGAACGGCCTGCAGGAGTACCTGTTCCAGATCAGCGGGAGCTGAGACGCCTTCATGATGGTGCGTAACGTCGAGCTCGACGATGCCGGCGCGCTTTGCGCCATTTATAATCATTACATCGAGCACACCATCATTACTTTTGAGGAACAGCCGCTGCATGTGGAAACATTCGCCCGGCGCATTCGCGAGACCACTGCCCGCTATCCCTGGCTGGTCCTCGAGGATGATGGGATTGTGGTGGGATACGCTTACGCCAGTGAATGGAAATCACGCAGTGCTTTCCGTTACACGGTGGAAAGCAGTATCTATCTGCATCCCCAGGCTCCGCGCAGAAAGGGGTATGGCCGGAAACTCTACGGCCGGTTGTTGTCTTCCCTCGCCAGGCAGGGTTATCATAGAGTCATAGCAGCCGTAACTCAGCCCAATGACGCCAGCATGGGCCTGCATGAATGCTTGGGTTTCACGCCAGCCGGTTACTTCCACGAAGTGGGATACAAGTTTCAGCGTTGGATAGACGTGGCTTACCTGGAGCTGGATCTGGAAACGGGGTTGAGGACAGGGACAAACCGGTAATTCGGAGGGAGTGTCAAGGTGGCGGGATTCAGTTTGAGACGGCTTTTTCGGCGCGACAATGACCGCGAGGTGGAAGTCATTCGTGAGCGCCGGCACAACATCCGGCATATCCCGCGTAACGGGGAATCCGTGCTGGTGGTGGATGATTCCCGAACCATTCGTTTTGCCCTCAAGAAGATGCTGGCTCAGGGAGGGTATGAGGTGCTGGAGGCCGAAAACGGCCGGGAAGCCATTGAACTGGCCAAGACGCACTCTCCGGTTCTCATCATCATGGATATCGTCATGCCCGAGCTCAACGGCTTCCAGGCCACGCGGCGCATGCGCAAGATGGAAGAGACGCGGGACATCCCCATCGTCATCATGAGCGGCAACCCCGAAGCCACGGAAAAGTTCTGGGTGGAACGTATTGGCGCCAACGATTTCATGAGCAAGCCATTTTCCCGCAAGGAAGTGTTCCAGCGCCTGGAATGGGCGGTGTACGGTAACCAGATCGCCTGACGGCGTCTTCTCCCGTGGGTTGTCAGCCTGTCTCGCGCCGCTGCTGCGGCAGTATTCTGGCCGTGCGCACGGCATTGTCCTGGGTTTGCAACACCTCCACCGGGTAGCCGTTGATGAGCAGGCTGGTGCCGGGTTCCGGAATCTGTTCCAGCTGTTCGATAATGAGGCCGTTGAACGTCCTGGGACCGCCGGTGGGCAGTTCCCAGCCAAAGGTCTTTACCAGATCCCGCACGCTGGCGCTTCCGTTGACCAGGTAGCTGCCGTCTTCCTGGGGCTGTACGTCTGAGATGCTGTCCGTGGGATCGCTGGTGAATTCGCCCACGATCTCTTCCAGCAGATCGCTCATGGTCACCAGTCCCAGCACGTCGCCGTACTCGTCTACCACCAGTCCCACGCGCCGGCGGGCCTTCTGGAAGTTCAGCAGCTGGGTATTCAGTGGCGTGCCCTCGGGGATGTAATAGGGTTCCTGAACCAGATTGCCGATAACCTCCGGCGTGAGTTCCCCCTTCATCAGCGCCTGCATGACCTGCCTGGCGTGGATGAAGCCTTCCACATGATCGATATTGCCCCGGTACACCAGGGCCTGGGTGTAGGGCATCTGGCGCAGGTCTTCCAGCAACTCGTCCCAGTCCTCGTCCAGGTCGATGCCGTCGATCTCCTGGCGGGGAATCATGATGTCTTCCACCGTGGCCTTTTCCAGGTCCAGAATGCCCAGCAGCATCTTGCGGTGCTTGCGTGGAATCAGGGCGCCGGCCTCGTTGACGATGGTACGCAGTTCCTCGCGGGTCACGGCATCGCTGTTGGCATCTTCCGGGTAGACCTTGAGGAGCCGCAGCAGCCCGTTGGCGAACAGGTTTACCAGCCAGACCATGGGGTAGGCCAGTTTCAGCAGGGGGGTGTAAACCCAGGCGGCTGGAAAGGCCAGTTTTTCCGGGTGCAGGGCGGCCAGGGTCTTGGGCGCCACCTCGGAGAAAATCAGAATCACCAGGGTCAGCAGTCCCGCGGCAATGGGAATGGCGCCTTCACCCCCCAGGCGAATGGCCAGTACCGTGGCCAGGGAAGATGCCAGGATGTTGACGAAGTTGTTGCCCAGCAGGATGAGTCCGATGAGGCGCTCGGGGCGTTGCAACAGGCGCTGCGCCAGGGTGGCGGCCCTGTGGCCTTCCTCGGCGAGATGCCGAAGGCGGTAACGGTTGAGCGTCATCAGGGCGGTTTCTGAACCGGAGAAGAATGCCGAGAGGATGATGAGAACAAACAGGGCGGCGAACAGGCCGCCTATGGGAAGGTCGTCCAATGGTGGTTTTCCTGCTGTGGAGATGCAATCATTGTCGATGCTCTATCGGTAGAGTGTCAAGGAGATGAGAACAATGAAAAATGTACTCTTGGGTGGTGTTTTGGCCGGGGTGGTGCTGTTCATCTGGGGCGCTGTCGCCCACATGCTTCTGCCCCTGGGAAACATGGGCATGCGGGAATTGCCCCATGCCACCAGCGTCACCTATGCCCTGGATCTGGCGCTGGAAGGCCCCGGCCTGTACGTGTTTCCCTGGATGGATGAAGATGACATGTCCCGGGAAGCCTGGGCGGAATGGGAATCGGACTACCGGGACGGCCCCGTGGGCATGATTCTGTACCGTCCGGAAGGCGGTGATCCCATGGATGCCCGCCTGTTCATGGTGCAGGCCTTGACCGATCTGACGGCGGGCCTGATTGCCGCTGCTTTGCTGTACTTCACCGCTCTGGGGTTTGTCGGGCGCCTGCTGTTCGTTACCGCCATGGGGGTGTTCTCATGGCTGACCTCCAGCATACCCTGGTGGAACTGGTACGGGTTTCCCGGCGAAATGACCATTGCTGCGGGAATCGAGATGATTGTCGGCTGGTTCCTGGCCGGCCTGGTTCTGGCGGCGCTAGCAGGCCGTTGAAAAACACCGTTTTTCGACAGCCTGTGCGTGGCACAAGGATGTGCCACCCTTCAATGGCTGTAAGTCATTGAAAATGGAGGAAGCGGGAAACCGCGTTTTCCGCTTCCGTTGGTTGAAAAGTCCATGGAGGGTCTTTTTCAACATTTTGCTGGGAAGCGGCAGAAAAACCGTCAGAGAATGAGCGCCGCCAGCACCCGCCTGTCCTCACCCAGCAGGATGTTGTACGTGCGGCAGGCGGCGTCCGTGGGCATGACCTCCCAGCCCGTGCCTGCCCTCATCAGGGGGGCGAACAGGGAAGGGTGGGGGAACAGCTGACGCTTTCCCGTGCCCAGCAGGATCAAATCCGGTTCATGGGAAAGAAGGCCTTCCAGATCCTCCCGTGACAAACTGTCCATGGACACCAGGCCCCAGGGCTGGAGGAGCCGCTCCGGCATGATGAGCATGTTCCCGCTGTATATCTGCCCGGCCACCTGGATACGGCCGGGCTCGTAGGCTTCGATGAGATAGCGGCTGTCGATCTGATCCTGGGCGAATTTCATGGGTGGAATGATACCGCATGACGGCAGGCTGCCAATTGAATTTTCCTGCCTGCTCATGTACTTTACCCGTTTGCCCGAACCACCGTCCCGAGGGGTTTTCAGTGTCCAGCCCGGAAATGGAAGAATTCCGCCGCATCAAGCGGCTGCCGCCCTATGTCTTCGCCATTGTCAATGAGTTGAAGGCGGAGGCGCGGGCGCGTGGCGAGGATATCATCGATTTCGGCATGGGCAATCCCGACCAGCCGACGCCGCAGCACATTGTGGACAAGCTGTGCGAGGCGGCCCAGCGCAAGGACACCCATCGCTATTCCATGTCCAAGGGCATCCCCCGCCTGCGCCGGGCCATCTGCAACTGGTACAAGGACCGTTACGAGGTGGACCTGGACCCGGAAACCCAGGCCATCGTCACCATAGGCTCCAAGGAAGGCTTGGCCCATCTGGCCCTGGCCTGCGTGGGGCCGGGGGACTCGGTGCTGGTGCCCAATCCGGCCTATCCCATCCATCCCTGGGGCTTTGTCATCGCCGGCGCCGACGTGCGTCACGTGCCCCTGGTGGATGGTATCGATTTCTTCGAGAAGCTGGAGGAAGCCATCAAGGACTCCTGGCCGCGGCCCAGGATGCTGGTCATCAACTTCCCCGGTAACCCCACCAGCCAGTGCGTGGAGCTGGACTTTTTCGAGAAGGTGGTGGAGATTGCCAAGGAGCACAACATCTGGGTGATTCACGACCTGGCCTACGCGGACATCGTGTTTGACGGCTACAAGGCGCCGTCCATCCTGCAGGTGCCTGGCGCCGAGGACATCGCCGTGGAGTTCTTCTCCCTGTCCAAGAGCTATAACATGCCTGGCTGGCGGGTGGGCTTTATGTGTGGCAACAAGACCCTGGTGGCGGCCCTGGCGCGCATGAAATCCTACCTGGACTATGGCATGTTCACCCCCATACAGGTGGCGGCCATCCAGGCCCTGGAAGGCCCTCAGGACTGCGTGCGCGAGATACGCGATATGTATGAATCCCGGCGCAACGTGCTCTGTGACGGCCTGGACAATGTCGGCTGGCACATCGAGCGGCCCAAGGCCACCATGTTCGTCTGGGCGCCCATACCCGAGCCTTACCGGGAGATGGGGTCTCTGGAGTTTTCCAAGAAACTCCTGGTGGAGGCCAAGGTGGCGGTATCCCCGGGTATCGGTTTTGGCGAATACGGTGACGGGCATGTGCGCTTTGGCCTGATAGAGAACGAGCACCGTACCCGGCAGGCCGTGCGGGGCATTCGTGACATGTTTCGCAAGGACGGCCTGCTGAAGGATTGAGAATAACCAAAGCAAGTAGGCGACAAGGCATTAAACAGCCAGAATGCAGTGAATACATCTATGTAAGCTTTGTGGCAGCATCCCTGTTGCTGACGAGTAGTTGTGACAATGAGATACCATCCCCCGCGCGGGGGCAAAAACCGTTGAATCGAGGAGAAGAAGTTTGGAACCTGTGAAGGTGGGACTGCTGGGACTGGGTACCGTCGGCGGCGGCACCCTGAATGTACTGCATCGCAACGCGGTAGAGATCAGTCGCCGCGCCGGACGCGACATCGTGGTCAGTCATGCCGCGGCCCGGGAATACAATCCGGATGACCTGGACGGCCTGGAGAATGTGCGCATCTCCGACGACGCCTTTGCCGTGGTGCGCGACCCGGAAGTGGACGTGGTGGTGGAACTCATCGGGGGCTACTCGCCTGCCCGGGAGCTGGTGCTGGAAGCCATAGAGCACGGCAAGCATGTGGTCACCGCCAACAAGGCGCTCATCGCCCTGCATGGCAACGAGATCTTCAGCGCCGCCCAGAAAAAAGGCGTCACCGTGGCCTTCGAGGCTGCCGTGGCCGGGGGCATTCCCATTATCAAGGCCCTGCGGGAGGGGCTGGCGGCCAACCACATCGAATGGATTGCCGGCATCATCAACGGCACGGGCAACTTCATTCTCACGGAGATGCGCGACAAGGGAAGGGACTTCGCCGATGTGCTCAAAGAGGCCCAGGCCCTGGGCTATGCCGAGGCCGATCCTACATTCGACGTGGAAGGCATAGACGCGGCCCACAAGCTCACCATTCTGGCCTCCCTGGCCTTCGGCATTCCCCTGCAGTTTGACGCCTGCTACACCGAGGGCATCACCCGAATCGAGACCCAGGACGTGGAGTATGCCGAAGAGCTGGGCTACCGCATCAAGCACCTGGGAGTCACGCGCCGTACGTCTGAAGGCGTGGAGCTGCGGGTGCATCCCACCCTGATTCCCGAGCGACGTCTCATCGCCAATGTGGATGGGGTGATGAATGCCGTGCTGGTGAAAGGGGATGCTGTCGGTCCCACCCTGTATTACGGCGCTGGCGCCGGTTCCCTGCCCACGGCCTCTGCCGTGGTGGCGGACATCATCGACGTGGCCCGCACCCTGACCACGGACCCCGGCAACCGGGTGCCTCACCTGGCCTTCCAACCGGACGAGCTGTCCGACCTGCCGGTGCTGGGCATGGACAAGGTGGAGACGGCCTTCTACCTGCGCCTTACCGTGGAAGACAAGCCCGGCGTGCTGGCGCGGGTCACGGGCATTCTTGGGGATTCCGGCATCAGCATCGAAGCGGTGAAACAGAAGGAGCCCCTGGAAGGCGAGACCGAGGTGCCCCTGGTGCTCCTCACCCACCGGGTGCTGGAAGGCGACATGAACAGGGCGCTTGAGGCCATTGAGGCCATGGACGCGGTGAAAAGCGTTTCCCGCATTCGGGTGGAGTATCTGGACTGATCCTTATCTGTGTCAAGAAAGGGGTCGGAGTCAAATCAGGATGATGTTGCGCGGATTCTGACGATTCGGGTGATTTGACTCCGACCCCTGAATGCCACTGTTCGGGGTATAATCCGGCCAATCTTTCATCCCTGACCATCCAAATCCCATGAACTTCATCGAAACCCGGGGTAATGACGGCAGCAGGCCCGTCACCGTGAGCTTTTCCCAGGCCATTCTCAATCCCATGGCCTCTTTCGGCGGCATCTATGCGCCCGAGGTGATTCCGCGGTTCGGGGAGAATTTCCTCAGGGAATCCCTGGACAAGGATTACAAGGCTCTGGCCAGGGACATCCTCGATATCTTCCAGGTGGATATTCCCGGTGAACTGGTGGAGGCGGCCCTGGCCACCTATGACCGTTTCGATGATCCTGCCAACCCGGTTCCCGTGGTGAAGATTGGTGACCGGTTGCATGTCAGCGAGCTGTATCACGGCCCCACCCGGGCCTTCAAGGACATGGCCCTGCAGCCTTTCGGCGTGGTTTTGTCCGGCCTGGCCCAGGCCCGTGACGAGCACTACCTGATCCTGGCGGCCACCAGCGGCGACACCGGCCCCGCCGCCCTGGATACCTTCCGCGACAAGCCCAATATCAAGGTGGCCTGCATGTATCCCGACGGCGGCACCTCCGATGTGCAGCGCCTGCAGATGGTGACCGAGGATGCCGACAATCTGAAAGTCATTGGCATTCACGGCAACTTCGACGACGCCCAGGCGGCCCTGAAGCGCCTGCTGAGTTCCGACCTGTTCCGCGCCACCCTGGTGGAGAAGCA
>JALVEW010000271.1 GCA_027030425.1 Sedimenticola sp. | reverse complement strand
CTCATCGTCATCAACAGCCTGGCCTTCAAGCACCATGTGGACAAGCTGCCAGCATTCGTGCGCCTGATGGGAGAAGCCGGGGCCAATGTTATTCATCTCAAACCCATGAAGACCTACGACATCATCCAGGAACTCCATGGCCATGCCTCGGTCTTCCATCCGGAGCAGGAAGGGCGGATGCTGCAACAGGCCCGCGACATCGCCGCGGAATACGGCCTGCGCCTGGAGGCCGGTGACTATGAAACCAGCCAGGACGATGCGGCGGTACTCCAGTCCCGCCACATGGGCAGCCGTCCCCTGTCCAGCCAGGTGGTTCCCATCCCGGAACTGAAAAACATCGCCCGGAAAAAACGTGAACACGGCGAGCTGGGAGAAAAGGCGGCGGGCAAGATCGAGGTACGGGTACCGGAAAAAGATGAAGTGGAATACCGCCATCACCCGAGAATGTTCTGCCTGGAGCCTTTCAAGACCCTGTATTTCAGCTATGAGGGTTCTGCCCATCCCTGTTGTTACAAGGGCGTCACCTTTGGCGACATAGGCAAACAGCCCGCCCATGAAATCTGGCGGTCCGAACTCATGCATTCCCTGCGTGAACACGTTGCCCGCCAGGAATATCCCATGGACCTGTGTCATGGCTGCATCAAGACGGGCCTGTATCCCAAGGCCAACGCAGCCCGCATGTACAATCTGCACTATGCCCGCTGGTATGCCGACCGCTTTGGCAGCGCCTTCGATACGGAACTGATCGAAAACATGAAAAGGCTGCCCAACAGCCGGGAGCTGTTCCAGGACAAGCTGCTGCCGTCAGGCCGGCGTAAACAGGAAGCGATAGACGGCGATGCCTAAAAGGCGCGCGTGACTGTGATCGATTCCCTCACCCTGGGAGGCTGATTGGGGCCGTGTCTTGTCCAGACGCAGATACAGGCGATGAAAGTCCTTTCCCCCGTGAACCTGGGCGCCCTGAACCGCCGCCACCGCGTACAGCTGGCCCGCTTCTGCCGCCAGTTCCACGGGCAGGCGTTGGTCGTCCAGGTATAACCGCAGGCTGTGGAGCACTGCTTCACTGACCCAGTCAGCGATGGCGATTTTCAGACGATAGCCCTGTCCGGGGGTAAGAGCCACGTCGATATAGGACTCGGTGCCAGGCCCCGTCCAGCGCAGCACCCCCTTGCCCGGCACCAGTTCCCGCTGATGCCAACCCTGACCGCACAGAGGCTGGGCAAAGTCCACCAGCAGCCGGCCCTCCCCGGCCTTGGGCGCGGCGGCACAACCTGGCGGGCCATCACCCCATCCAGCTCTCTGCATTTCCCGGTAACGGGACTCAAACAGGCCCTGGCCGATTTCATACAGTTTCCGGTCCAAGCGGGTGACTTTCTCCAGCAGGCTCAGCACATCATCGGGCAGTTCATCCAGGCGCGTGCGTCCCGGATTGATATTCAGTGACTGCAAGCGCTCTGGCGGCGCGGCACCAAGCAGGCGGGCAGCAAGGCCCATGCCCTGCTCCAGTTGTTCCGCCACACCTACAAAATCGGCGGCCCGCAGGCGCTGCAATGCCACATCCAGCAGCTCATCGTCCGACGGCAGCACACCCTCGCGGTGACGCCAGGCCCGGGCAAAACTTTCCTGGCCATCGCTGCCGGCCAGTAGCTCATCAAGCGTCTGGCGCTCTGAAAGATGGGCCAGGGGGCGCACCTGGGCATTGGTCACTTCAGCACTGAGCACGGGATCGAGGAGGTATTCCTTCAGACCCATCTTCCCTTCATGGATGATGCGATGCTTGGGGTGACCAGGGTCGCGGCTGATGTACTCAAAATGGGACACTGCCCTTTCCATAGGATCCCGCAGCATGACCAGCACCCGGGGCTTTTCCGGCAAATAGTTGACCAAGTTATAGCCCATGTGACCGCGAAACAGCCGGAAGCGCCGCAGCTGCTCGTCACTGTACTGCCCGAGCTGGAAGAACTCGTAGGCGGGACAGATATCGTCCATGTGGAACTGGTTCTCCAGCAGCACCCGGAAGGTAGTGCCGGCGGTCTTGGGGATGTGCAGAAAGTACCAGGGGCGGTTGTCTTCCCTTTCCATCACCCGGGGTCCCTGCTGTAAATGATCTCGATCTCCGGTTTCTCCACCATGAATTCATGGTAGGCGCCGTTCTTGATCTCGGTGCCGATATGAAAGCCGGTGAACTTGAAATTGCCCGGATCGATATCGCCATAGCATTCCCTGATGCCGCGTTTCATTCCGGCCAGGAGGTTGAACTCGTAGTCCACCCAGTCTCCGCCGCCTTTCCGGGGCGGGTAGGCAATGGGCTGGCCGAACTCGAACACCGTGTCCCGGTAGATCATGGTACTGTGCTTGTTGTTCTTGTAGTTACAGGTGAGGTACACATGACGCCCCTGTAGAATGTGCTCCTGCACCTTGGGCCGGGCGTCATAGTTGAGAATCTGGTAGAAGATGGTGCGTCCGCTGCCCCGCTGGGTACGGGGATCGATTTCGGAGAACGTCGCCGTGGCATAGGAATGTACTATGGCCCTGGTATGCACGGCATCCTTGTCCACCTTGCTTCTGTCACATTCGTAGGCGTCTCTCACCTTGATGTTGCGGAAGCGGAAACGCACGAAAATCTCTTCCATGTTGCGCACCATGTACCTTTCCCGCTTCTTGAAAAAGTCCGGCAGTATCTTGGGTTCCCAGGCCAGGTAGGAAACGAACCCTCCGACGTTACCCCTGGCATTGGGATTGCAGCCATGGTTGGCCATTTTTCCCGCATCCATGGAGAGCAGCACACGCTGTTCATCCTTCCACTGGCAATAGCGGGCGGTGCGGGTGGACAGTTCCGACGAGGCATCAGGACATGCCCGGGTGGGACGGGGGTCCTTGTCATTGCACAGAGAATCCTGATTTTTCCACTGCTTGATCACCCAGCCTTGGGATGCCTGCTTGTACTGCCGGTTACAGGCGATGCGATTGACTTTCGTATCCGTGCTCCAGACGGGCAGGCCCTGGATCCTTGGCAAAGCCATGAGCCGGATCTTGCCTTTGGGCGGAACGCTCACCTGGTCACGCGAAACGGCGTAGATGCCCTCCTCTCTGCCCTTGAAATGAAGGTACCAAGCCAGGGACAGGCCGGCAGCCGTCACCAGAATCAGAATGATGGCATTACGCCGGAATCTGGCTTCCAGGGGCGTGCGCCTTCTACTCATAGCCGAACTGCTGCATCAGTTCCCAGGCATCCCTGAACACCTTGCGGCTGGCTTCGGGTGTCAGATAGTTCTTCCAGTCGCCGGCCACGCCCTTGCGGTAGAAACTGGAACTGTCCTGCTCCCCGGCCTTGCGTCCCTTGGACAGGTTCTTGAAGGAGGCCTTTTCCACCACATCCGCCACCAGCTGTTCGTCATGGGCCAGACCAGTGAAGGCAAACAGGCGGTTCACCTGCTCCTGCGGCGCCTGCAACAGGTCTTCGTAGCGCACCAGCAGGTAGTTCTCGCCATACAGGGCTTCGCCTGTGTGATGGAAGATACTGGCAATCCGGTTCCAGGCCCTGGCATGGCTTTTGAAATAGCTGGACACGGCCTGCTTCTTGAGTATGTTGTCATTGTTGCCTTCAAGCACCGAATCAACGAAATCGGTGATCCAGTTACGCTCATGCTTCTCCCGGAAATTACGGTAGGAATGGAACATGGCCGACACCGCCACATCCCGGGGGTCGCGCACGATGTGCACGATCTTGGCGTCCGGATAGAGTTTCTTCAGGGTCTCGATGGTCACCCGGGCATCCTGCTCGGTGTTCAGGGCGATTTTTTCACTGAAATGGGTGATGGGCTCATTTCTTTCGAAGCCCTTGGCCGTCTTGCGCACGGCCAGGGCGCGGTAGAGCAGGTAATCGCTCATGAGCCGGGAAAGCTCGTAACGTACGTCCGTCTGCTCAGGCGAGGTCACTCCGAAAGATGAACTGCGGAACCAGCTCTCGAACCAGGTGTCGTCGAGCAGATTGTCCAGCAGGGCCTCGTTCTCGTCCGGATGCTCGAACAGGCGGCGCTCAGCCACCACTGCCGCATTGGGATGATGAAAGAACAGCATGTGCAACCAGGTGGTGCCGGACTTGCCGTGCCCCACCAGGAAGACGCGCTGTTTCTCGTTATAGAGGTCGATGAACCGGGAGAAATGGCGCAGGCGATGATTCATCACTGCCTCGGGCGCGCAGGGGCGCCGTTCATAACCCAGTTCGAAGAAAGCCTGCGGAATCACCTTGTCCAGCTCACAGATGACCGGGGAAGGCAGACGCGAATCCGACAGGGGATTGCCCACGGAACCATGCACCCCCTGGTCCACAATCTGATCCAGGGCTTCGGCCAGGGCATCCGCCTGCATTTCACCAAGATCGGCGGCAAGTGTTTCCATGAGCTGCCCTGACTGCGTTACCAGCGCTTCCTGGCGCACCATCAGCGCTTCCCCACTTTCCTGCCATCGGGCCGTGATCGCAAGCTGGCGGGAAAAAACGTCGCGGATGAAACCGGCAACCACCGGGCTGTCCAGTTCGGCGCCCTTGAGGCGGCTGCTCTCGGGTACGGCTGGCACGCCCCGGTCGCCATTGGCATGGATGTAGAGCAGTTCGAAAGTCAGGTAGGGATCGCGAACCGTGCACAACACCCGCACCCGGTGCTCCCGGCAGACCTGCAGCAGTTCTTCCTCTGCCTCATAGTGTCCCACCAGAAGCCCCTGATCCGGAAATTTTCCATCACGAATCCATGCCGCCAGGGCCTGGGCATCCCGTGGCACCGCGCCAGGCGCCGAGTTGAGATCTGCCAGCCCATAGGCCCGGCGCAACAGGTCCGCCAGGATGAAAAGCCCCGAAGCCGCCTGCCCGGTAACCAGTATACGCACGCTTACTGTCTCCGCCCAGTTCAGTCAGCCATGGCCTGGAGAAAGGCACTGATCTCTGCTGTTTTCTCTTCCATCAGCTTTTGGTCGCCCCGGCTTTCCAGGTTGAGACGCAGCACGGGTTCGGTATTGGACGCCCGTAGATTGAACCGCCAGTTATCATACTCCAGGGACAGGCCGTCAGTGCGATCCACGCTCTTTGCGTCCGGCAGGTACTTTTCTTCCACGGCCTTCACCGCCTCGGCGGCGTCTTTCACCTTGAAGTTGATCTCGCCGCTGGAGGGAAACTTGGCAATGCGCTCGTCCAGCATGCTGCTCAGGCTCTTGCCCTTGGCGCTGATGAGTTCCGCCACCAGCAGCCAGGGAATTTGTCCACTGTCGCAATAGGCGAAATCACGGAAATAGTGATGGGCGCTCATCTCGCCACCGTAGATGGCGTCTTCCTCGCGCATGCGTTCCTTGATGAAGGCGTGGCCCGACTTGGTCTGGATGGCAATGCCACCACAGGACTCCACGATGTCGATGGTGTTCCAGATCAGGCGCGGATCATGGATGATCTTGGCCCCGGGCTGTTTCACCAGAAAGGCTTCCGCCAGCAGGCCGACGATGTAATACCCTTCGATGAAGCGGCCGGTCTCATCGAACAGGAAACAGCGGTCATAATCCCCGTCCCAGGCGATGCCGAAATCCGCCTTGTGCTCCAGCACGGCGTCAATGGTGGCCTGGCGGTTCTCCGGCAGTATGGGGTTGGGGATACCGTTGGGAAAAGTGCCGTCCGGTTCGAAATTGACGCGCACGAATTCAAAAGGAAGATGTTCCTCGAGCAAATCGATGATGGGCCCGGCCCCACCGTTGCCGGGATTGGCCACGATCTTGAGAGGCTTGAGCTTGTCCCTGTCCACGTATCCCAGCAGCGCCTGAATGTAATCGTCCTTCCAGTCGATGCCTTCCACCGAGCCTTTTTGTCCGGCGTCGGCGAACTGGTTTCTTTCCGCCAGTTCCCGGATATCCTTCAGGCCGGTGTCTGCGCTGATGGGACGGGAGCCTTCACGCACGAACTTCAGCCCGTTGTAGTCCATGGGGTTGTGGCTGGCGGTGACCATGATGCCGCCATCATAACCATAATGATCCGTGGTGAAGTACACCACCTCGGTGCCGCACAGGCCCAGTTCCTTCACATCCACGCCGCTGTCCGTGAGCCCCTGCACCAGGGCCTTGCGCAGTCCCGGGCTGGAAAGGCGAATATCCTCGCCCACCACCACTGTCTTGGGCTGCAGGAAGGCGGCATAGGCCCGACCAATGCGGTAGGCGATGTCCTCGTTGAGCTGGTCAGGTATGCGGCCGCGAACGTCATAGGCCTTGAAACAGGTGATTTTTTCCATGAAGAATCCTCGGTGCTGCGGGATGACGGTATCTTTGAAATTATACCACCGACCGGGACGTGAACGTTCTTCCAAGCCATGGCTTTCGGCCCGGCAACAGAATTCCGCTATAATGGGCTTTCTTATCCTGGCTGTTTGAAATATTCCATGCCGCTGGCCCGCGCCCCCTCCATTCTGTTGCAGATATTCCTGCTGTTTGCGCTCTCCGGGGAAAAGGCCGTTTCTTCTGAAGACTATCCTCCCATACCCCATCCCGAACTCTACGAAAAAATCTGGGCTGATCCGGCAGCGGCTCTTGTACCTGTGCAGAAACTGTACAAGCAGGGAAAAGCACAGCAGGACACGGCTTTACAGCTGGATATGCTCCTGCTCATGGCATACGGCTATGACAGCCTGGAAAAGAAAGAAGAGCTTTCCTCCACCCTGTCCAAGGGTATCGAGCTGGCCAGGAAGACGGGTGATCGCAGGAATCTCGCCTACTTCTACCTGCGCAAGGCATACAGCCTGAACAAGCAGGGGCAACGCCGAAAAGCACTGGAGTTGTGCAACCAGGCCATCAACATTGCCCATGAACTGGAAGACAATCGCCTGCTGGCCATATCCCTGTCCGACAGAGGACTGATACTTACTGAACAGGGTTCGGAAGAAGCGGCGCTGGAAGATCTCCTGGCGGCCCACGAGATCTTCGAGAAGCACGGTGACGAGGAGAATCTCAGTATCCTCTACTCCCATATCGGCAATGTATATTTCAATCTCGGGCAATACGACAAAGCCATACTTTTTCACCAGAAATCCGCAGAATCCCTGTCCGATGAAGAATTCCGCAACATAGCCATCGTCAAGCTGAATATCGGTGCCGCCTATACCCTGGACAAGCAGTATGGCAAGGCCGAGCAGTTTCTCGGCGAAGCCCGGCAAATCTTTGAAAGGGAAAAAATTCTCGACAGCCTGGGGCTTGCGGAATACTGGCTGGGTACACTGCGGGAAGGCCAGAAAGCCTCCCGGGAAGCAACGGAACACTACTTGCGGGCACTGTCCATATTCATGGACGAACAGAATGTATCCATGCAGTTCAACTGCCGGACCAGGCTGGCGCGTCTGTATCTCCAGTTGAATGACACTACTTCCGCCCGGCATCAGCTCAATGAAGCCGAAACCCTCGTGAGCGGGATGAACAACGACACGGCAATGCTGACAGTCACGCGGATCGAATCAAGACTGGCGGCAGCAAACAAGGATTTTGAAGCGGCTTTCAATCACTGCCAGCGCAGCACCAGTCTGGCCGAAAAAATCCACGCAGAGGCGAGCAGGAGCAACCTGGAACGCCTGCAGGTACAGTTCGAAAGCGCGCAGAAGGAAGCTGAAAACGCCCTGTTGCGAGAAAAGAACAAGGTGCAGAAACTGCAGATCAGCAGCAACCAGGCGCAGCGGAACCTGGCGCTGATCATTGGTGTCCTGATCCTGATCATACTGCTCTTCACTTTCCTGGGTTTTCTGCAGCAGCGCCGCATGCACAGAAAAATGGCCATACTGGCCATGAGCGATGAGCTCACTGGCGCAGCCAACCGCCGCCGGATATTTCAGATGGCCCAGGAAACCTTCAACCAGTCCGTTCGTTACAAGACCCCCTTCTCCCTGGCCATGGTAGACCTTGATCATTTCAAGGAAATCAATGACAGGTACGGCCATGAAGCGGGGGACGAAACCCTCAAGGCTTTCGTCCGGGTCGCACAGCAGGAGCTTCGCAAACAGGACGCCATAGGACGCATGGGGGGAGAAGAATGGTTGCTGATCTTCCCGCATACCGGGGCACAAGACGCGGCAAATTCCATAAGGCGCATTGCAGCTGCGTTCAGGAATACCAAAGTGAAGGGGATTCCCCAGGATCACCCCCTGACCTTCAGCGCCGGCGTGACATCCTACCGTCAAACCGACGAGTCCCTGGAGACAATGCTTCGCCGCGCGGACAAGGTGCTCTACGCAGCAAAGAACAAGGGCCGGGACCAGGTCATCCTGGCTGAGGACTGAAGTCGCTACCGGGCGCCAGCACTCCTGTCCGCCATCAGCTCGAGAACAAAGGCCCCGGCCTTCTCCTGAATACCGGGACAGTCATTTTCCCGCGGCCCCGCGACGTTCAGAATCCCCACATCATGTTTTGCCAGCCAGTTGACAGCCGCTGTGACAGCGTCAGACGCCTCCAGGTTCACCGCCAGGCAGGGCCTTTCAAGCTCCCGGGCCACCTCTACGGTGTAGGCCGTGCCACCATTCAATTCTCCGCAGTGAAGCACCAGGGTAGCGTCAGAATCCCTGACATTGAGGCGGGTACGCACCCTGTAGTCCTCGCTTTCGGTTTCCCTCAGGGGGTAGCGCGAGGGGATGGGCCCGTCCTGCGCCCTTCTGCCCCGGGGACACCAACCACCGCAGGGCAAACCCAGCTCCAAAGCCACATCCAGGGCCGCCCTGTCCACTCCGGTCTGGCCGCCGGATACGATTCTGATATATCTGTTGCTGTGCAGCGCTGGCATCATCCTGAAATGAAAAAACCCGCTGATTCGCAAAAAATCAGCGGGTTTCAAAATGGCGTCCCCTAGGGGAGTCGAACCCCTGTTACCGCCGTGAAAGGGCGGTGTCCTAGGCCTCTAGACGAAGGGGACAAGTAAACTTGTCACTTTACCGGCTTCCGGGAAAGGCCGGTTTGTTGGTGGAGCCAGGCGGGATCGAACCGCCGACCTCAACACTGCCAGTGTTGCGCTCTCCCAGCTGAGCTATGGCCCCGCTTAACAGGCTGTCAAAGTACCTCTGGAACCTTGCGGTGCCAAGGCATCCTCAAGAGGCGCGTATGATAATGCAGGCTTTTTTCCCTGTCCATATTTTTTTGCAAAAAATTTCAGCCACCACCCCAGGAGTCCCGCAAAGTCACCACGCGGTTGAAAACCAGTTCCTTGGAAGCCGTGTCACGGCAGAAATACCCTTCCCGCTCGAACTGGAATCTGTCACCGGGCTCGGCCTGCGCCAGGGACGGCTCCACCACGGCCTGAACGGTCTTCAGGGAATCGGGATTGAGAAAGTCCTGGAAGGGCCTGTCCTTCTCGCCATCGGGGGCCGGCACGCTGAACAGGCGATCATAAAGGCGCACTTCTGCAGGCACCCCGGCGGCCGCGGATACCCAGTGGATGACACCACGCACCTTGCGGCCCTCGGGATTCCTGCCCAGGGTGTCCGGGTCGTAGGTGCAGCGAAGCTCCACGATATTCCCCTCGTCGTCCTTCACCACTTCCTCACAGATGATGGTGTAGGCGTTGCGCAGGCGCACCTCCCCGCCGGTGATGAGACGCTTGTATTTCTTGTTGGCCTGCTCCCGGAAATCTGCCCGGTCGATCCAGATCTCCCGGCTGAACACCAGCTCGCGGCTGCCCATGGTTTCATCCTTGGGATGATTGGGGCCGGACAGCCTTTCTTCCTGTCCCTCGGGATAGTTGGTGATGACCACCTTCAGAGGATGGAGCACCGCCATGCGCCGGGGCGCCCGGCGATCCAGATCCTCGCGGATAGCGGCTTCCAGCACGCCCATCTCCACGGTGCCATCAGACTTGGTGACGCCAATGCGGTTGCAGAAATCACGAATCGAGGCCGGTGTATAGCCCCGGCGGCGCAGGCCGGCAATGGTGGGCATGCGCGGATCGTCCCAGCCCTCCACATGTCCCTCATTCACCAGCTGGGTAAGCTTGCGCTTGCTCATCACCGTGTATTCCAGGTTGAGACGGGCGAACTCGATCTGCCGGGGATGACAGGGGGCGCTGATGTTGTCCAGCACCCAGTCATACAGGGGCCGGTGATCCTCGAACTCCAGGGTACACAGGGAATGAGTGATGCCCTCCAGGGCGTCGGAGATGGGATGGGTGAAGTCGTACATGGGATAGATGCACCAGGCATCACCCGTCTGGTGATGTACGGCGCCCCGGCGGATGCGGTACAGGGCCGGATCGCGCATGTTCATGTTGGGAGCAGCCATGTCGATCTTCGCCCGCAGGGTGCGTGCCCCGTCCTCGAACTCTCCCTCTCGCATGCGCCGGAACAGATCCAGATTCTCCTCCACGCTGCGGTTACGCCAGGGGCTTTCCCTGCCGGGCTCGGTGAGGGTGCCCCGGTACTCACGCACTTCCTCGGCGCTGAGGTCACAGACGAAGGCCTTGCCTTTCTCGATAAGCTCCACAGCGAACTGGTAGAGCTGCTCGAAATAGTCCGATGCAAAATACAGGCCGGCCCATTCATAGCCCAGCCAGCGCACGTCCTCCTTGATGGCCTCCACGTACTCCTCGTCTTCCTTGTGGGGATTGGTGTCGTCGAAGCGCAGGTTGCACTGGCCCTGGTAATCCTCCGCCACGCCGAAGTTGAGCACGATGGACTTGGCATGACCGATGTGCAGGTAGCCGTTGGGCTCCGGGGGGAAACGGGTATGAATCCGGCTATGTTTTCCCGAGGCAAGATCATCCTCGATGATCTGACGGATGAAATTGGTGGGTGTGCTGTTTTCGCTCATGATTTTTCTTCGATGTATGCAATGGCCTTGTCGATACGGCGCAGGCAGGCCTCGCGGCCCACCATTTCCATGGTGAGATCCAGGTCCGGAGAAGGCGCGCCGCCGGTGACCGCCACCCGCACGGGCATGGCCACCTTGCCAAAACCCGTTTCCAGGGTATCCACCACCCCGGCAATCACCGCATGGATGTCTTCCCGGTTCCAGTCCGGCAGTTCCGCCAGGCGGCTGCGCACCAGAGCCAGGGGCTCCAGGGCACCGGCCTTGAGGGCCTTCCTGGCCGCCTTCTCATCGAAGCTGTCGAAATCCCGGTAGTAGAAGGCGCTGATCCGCGCCAGCTCCACCAGGGTACTGGCCCGCTCGCGCTGGGCTTCCACCACCTTCACCAGGTCCGGGCCTTGCGTGGGGTCGATATCCAGGCGTCCCATGTGGGGCGAAAGCAGGTGGGCGATGCGCTTGGGGTCGTCGGCCTTGATGTAGTGCTGGTTGATCCACAACAGTTTCTCGGTGTTGAAGGCGGAAGGCGCCTTGTTCACCTGCTCCAGCTCGAACAGCTGAATCATCTCGTCCACGGAAAAAATCTCCTGGTCGCCATGAGACCAGCCCAGGCGCACCAGGTAATTGAGCAGCGCCTCGGGCAGAAAGCCGTCCTCCATGTACTGCATGACGCTCACCGCGCCATGGCGCTTGGACAGGCGCGCGCCGTCGTCGCCGAGAATCATGGGCAGATGCCCGTAGTGGGGCACGGGCAGGTCCAGCGCCTTGAGCAGGTTGATCTGCCGAGGGGTGTTGTTGATGTGGTCGTCCCCGCGGATGACATGGGTGATGTTCATGTCCGCGTCGTCCACCACCACCGTGAGGTTGTAGGTGGGTGAACCATCGCTGCGGCGGATGATGAGATCGTCCAGTTCCTCGTTGGCCACGCTGATGCGCCCGCGCACCAGATCGTCGAATACCACGGCGCCGCTGTCCGGGTTACGGAAACGGATCACATGGGGCTGGGAGGGATCAATCTCCCGATGGCGGCAAAATCCGTCATAGCGGGGCTTGACCTTGCGCTTCATCTGCTCTTCGCGCAGCTCGTCCAGGCGATCTTTCGAGCAGTCGCAACGGTAGGCCAGGCCCTTTTCCAGCAGCTGGTCGATGACCTCGTTGTAACGATCGAAACGATGGGTCTGGTAGAAAGGACCTTCGTCATACTCCAGGCCCAGCCAGGTCATGCCCTCGAGAATGGCATTCACGGATTCCTGGGTGGAGCGTTCCAGATCTGTGTCCTCGATGCGCAGCACGAACTGGCCGCCGTGCTTGCGGGCATAGAGCCAGGAAAACAGGGCGGTTCGCGCCCCGCCGACATGAAGGTAGCCAGTGGGACTGGGAGCAAAACGGGTTCTGACGGTCATGGCGTCTGCAAGGATTGAAAAACTAATCGTTCATTTTATCAGGGTGGCCAAAACAGATGGCGGAATTTTCAGCACCGAAAAACAATCACTGAAAAAGTTTTTCCTTTGTTCTACAATAGAACAAACCTAGCACACCGGAGTCCTGCCATGACCGCACCCAATCTCACCCGCCGCCAGCGGGAAATCTACGAATTCCTGGTGGAGAACCTGGACAGCTTTCCCCATCCCCCTACCCTGGACGAGTTGTGCGAGGCCCTGGGGTTGAGCTCCCGCGGCTCCCTGCACAAGCAGCTGCAGGCCCTCATTCACGAGGGACTTATCGAGCCCATGAACAACCAGCGCCGGGGGGTTCGTCTGGCGGCAAGGCCGGATGAACAGGGCACGGACGACAATGCCCTGCCCCTTTACGGGCGCATCGCCGCCGGCCAGCCCATCGAGGCCATTGCCAACCCGGAGACCATCAACGTGCCGCCACCCCTGCGCACGGACAACCCCTGTTACGTGCTGGAGGTAAAAGGTGACTCCATGATCGAGGAAGGCATCCTGGACGGCGACTGGGTGGTCATCGAGAAACGGGACACGGCCCGCAACGGCGAAATCGTGGTGGCTCTGGTGGACGGGGAAGAAGCCACCCTGAAGCGCCTCGAACAGCAGCCGGGCAAGGTAATCCTGCACCCGGCCAACGCGAGCATGGACCCCATGGTCTATCTGCCCGAACAGGTGCAAATCCAGGGGGTGCTGGTGGGCCAGATGCGCAGTTACCACTGACCGGCAAGACTGGATTTTCCCCCGGGGCATCCCCATGTTCCCTGTAACCACGAGAACATACGGGAGGAAGCTCCATGGACAATCTGCACAGCAAGCTCGAAACCTATGGCCACTACTGCGACGAAGCCCTGCTTTCCGAGCATTTCAAGGCCCTCATCGAGGAGGCCAATGCCGCGGTTGAACCAGTCGAATGCGACGATATCGACCTGGATGACCCATCCCTGATATTGCTGGATGTGCGTGAACCCGAGGAATTCGCCTCCGGCTACATTCCGGGCAGGAACACCCTGACCATCCCCCGGGGCAAGCTCGAGTTCATGGCCATCGAGAAAATCGCCAAACCCTACGGGCAGAACACCCCCATCATCACCTATTGTTTGAAGGGGCCACGAGGCGCCCTGGCGGCGGTGCAGTTACAGAAACTGGGCTTCACCCAGGTGAGGAACCTCAAAGGCGGCATCCTTTCATGGGTAAGGGAAGGACGCCCCATCAGAAACTACCTGGGCCTGTTGCAGGCAGCGAAACAGTCATCCCCTTCCGGATGACCGCTTCACTCTCCATGACCTACATTTCATCGGAAGGAACTATCTTGATGTAGGATACCTTGCCATTCAGTCCGTTCTTGTGATGGTGGTTGACCACCAGCCCCTGGGCTGCTTCCCTGTCGGTGGTATCGTGTTCCAGGCCGCGGATGCAGAATGGCTCCTCAATGGTCTGGCTGCCCCGGTAGATGCTGGTGTAGTCATCACTGAGCTTGCCATCCGGATCGTCATACAGGCGCATGGCCTTGTGTTTTCTGACACCCGGATAGAGCAGCACTGACTTGATCTCGTCATTCTTGCATCTGCTGCTGTCCTTGCAGCTGACATAGGTGGAATCGTCGCTGCTCTGGAATACCCCAGCGATGCCGCTGGTGCAGTAGAAATCCGAGTAGAAAACGATATCGTCCGGGTCGTTGGCATTCGATGAGCTGGCAATCCTCACCCGGGAGATCTTGCCATTGAGTCCGTCACCGATGCCGCTGTCATCACGATGGTGGCTGGTGGTGATATTCTGCGCCGCTTCCCTACTGGAAGTATTGTGCTCGAAGCCGTTGATGCAGAAGGGCTCGGTAAAGTTCGCGTCACCGATATGAATGCGCGTCCAG
Source organism: Sedimenticola sp. (assembly GCA_027030425.1). Classification (GTDB taxonomy): domain Bacteria; phylum Pseudomonadota; class Gammaproteobacteria; order Chromatiales; family Chromatiaceae; genus Thiolapillus. The sequence continues at coordinate 5,670 of JALVEW010000271.1, read as the reverse complement.
TCGTCCCAGGCGCCCGGCGTCGGATCATTGTACACCTTGATCAGCGTATTCCTGTCTATGCCGGGATAGAGCAGCGCCGAGCGAATTTCATCATTGGCGCAGGCACTTCCCGCGGCGCAGTTGCGATCCTCCTTCTTGCCGCTCTGAAAGATGCCCTTTATCTCCTGGGTACAGTTGTTGCCCTCATAGAAGATGATGTTATCCGGATCATAAGGTGAAGACGAACTGGTTATCTTGATTCTGGAAATCTTGCCGTTCAGTCCGTCACCAAAGCCGCTGTCACTGTAATGGTGATTAACCGTGATATTCTTCGCTGCTTCACGGGACGAGGTCTGGTGCTCGAAACCATTGATGCAGAAGGGCTCGGTCAGCTCGGTATCCCCGATGTGGATACGCGTCCAGTCATCCCAGGCGCCAGGCGTCGTATCGTTATACACCTTGACAAGGGTATTCCTGTCGATTCCCGGGAACAGCAACACGGAACGAATCTCGTCGTTGTCGCAACGACTACTGGATTGACAGTTCTCATCACGAGGGCTGCCACTGCGGAAGACACCCTTGATCTCCTGGCTACAGTTGTTTCCTTCGTAGAAAACGATGTTGTCCGGATCATAGGGACTGCTGGAATCGGTAATCAGCACCCGGGACACCTTGCCATCAAGGCCATCACCGATACCACTGTCACTATGGTGATAGACGATGTGTATATCATCGCTGCGCATCCCCGGGGTGGTCTGATGTTCGAAGCTGCCCACGCAGTACGGTGCGTCCGTACTGAATCCCTCTCCTATGTAGATACGCGCCCAGTCATCCATCTTGCTGCCATCGGGATCGTTGTACAGCTTGATGACCCGGTTGGTGGACACACCGGGATAGATGAGCATGGAGCGAATCTCGTCATTGTCGCAGTTGTCGCTCTGGGTACAATCGCTGACGTAATCCTGATCGCTGTGGAACTCGCCCTTGATCCCCTGGGTGCAATCATTGCCCTCGTAGAATACGATGTCATGGGTGTTGCCATAGGGATTGGCGGAATTCTCTATGGTGACGTGGGAAATCTTGCCGTCCAGGCCGTCACCCACCAAGCCATCGATACGGTGAAAATCAATGGTGATATCCGTAACGCCGCCTACAGTGTCAGATGACTGGCGCTGCTGTTCAAACGTATTAATGCAATACGGCGCATCAATTACCGCATTCTGGCCCAGATGGATCCGCGCCCAGTCATCGTTTTCCGTGCCATCGGGATCGTTGTACACGGTAATGGTGGTATCCGCCTCGATACCGGGATAGAGCAACACGGAACGAATCTCATCGTTGTCGCAACTGGTGCTGTTCTGGCAATTCTTGTCAGAATGAACCGCGCTCCTGAACACTCCCTTGATGCCCTGGGTACAGTTGTTGCCTTCGTAGAAAATAATGTTATCCGGATCCAGGGGATTGTGGCTGGTGGCCACGCGGATACGGGAAATCTTGCCGTTCAGGCCCGCGCCTATGGCATCGTCATCGTCGGGATGATAGCTGACGGAAATGTTCTGAGCCGCTTCCCGGCTGGAAGTCTGGTGCTCGAAACCGTTCACGCAGAAAGGCTCATCGAGATTCATGTCTCCCAACTGGATACGGGTCCAGTCGTCCCAAGTGCCGGCAACCGGGTGGTTGTATACCTTGATCAAGCGGTTGGAACCCACGTCCGGATAGATTTTGAGAGAGCTGATTTCGTCATTGTCGCAGCGATCATCGGAACGGCAATCGATATCCACGTCATCGCTGCTGTCCAGGGCGCCCTTCACCCCCTGCTGGCAATTCAGGGCTTCATAGAACACCAGGGTTTCTTCCGGATCATAGGGGTGCGTGGATTCCTCCACCGAGATATAGGAAATCTTGCCGTCCAGGCCGTCACCGATAAGACTGTCGTACTTACGGTAATCGATGGTGATGCCATCCACGCCATCGACCTCGTCCGAGGCCAGGCGCGGTTCTTCGAACGTGCTTATGCAGACCACCTTCGTAAGAGTCTTGCCGATATGAATGCGGGCCCAGTCATCTTTCTTGCTGCCATCCGGCGCATTATGCACGCGAATCACCGTATCCGCCGGCAATCCCGGGTACAGTTTGACGGAACGGATTTCATCATTGTCGCAACGATTTATCAGGGAGCCGGTGACCAGCGGCTCACAGGCGGCCGGTTTATGGTCGGCGCTGCGGAACACACCCTTGATGCCCTGCAGGCAATCATTGCCTTCATAGAAAACGATATTGTCGGGATCATACTGCGACGCAGATGAACCAATATAGATGTTGGACACCTCAAAATTCAAACTGATCTCTCCCAGGCGATTTTCATTGCTGGGATGGGTGGTATAAGTAATTTGATCCTTGTCGAGATCCCACGGTGGACGCTCAAGGTTGTCAATACACAGGGGTTCAGTCAACTGCCTGTTCACGCGTATCCTGGCCCAGTCTTCACGCCGGCTTCCCAAGGGATCATTGAACAGCTTGATAACCGTGCCCGGTTCTATTGAAGGAAACAGCATCAGGGACGCAATAGCATCATTTTTGCAACCGAAATCCGTCAGGCAATTGGTGGAACCATGGTCATCGCTGGAAAACGCGCCTACTTCATCATTCAAGCATTGGTTGCCCGGAAAGAACACGACATTATGCACCTTCTGTGGAAACGCCGTGTCATCCAATATGGGCTGCAGTATCTGTTCCACCTGCCTGGGCTCCAGCTCGGAATCAGGGCAGAAGGTATCTCTGGCCGACTGACTGTGCGCGCCATCAAAGACTTTGGATGTGTGGGGGGCATCATTGAAGGACTGACGCTTCAAAGCCACCACGCCATCCCCTTCGGCATCCCCCATACCCTTCCCGACACAGCTGAAGCGCATGGCGAGAAATGGAATTGTACGGCCATCCACCTTGAACAGATGATAGGGATTGTCAAGGTTGAACTGCTTCATTTTTTCCACGCTCATGTCTTCGTGAGCCGGGGTGATGTCTCCCGCAAAGGCATTGCCCTTGTGCGGTGTTGCCAGGGTGTAGATCTTCTTGATCTTCTTGGCAGCCGCGTAATGCAGGGCACCATATTCGTCATTATTGTCTGGATCGTCGTCGGTAAAGCGGTTGGCTGAGCTGATGATGTAACGCAGATCAAGCCCACCCATGCTGTGCCCCACGGCCACCAGGGAAGCATCCGGTATCCCTTCTTCCTGAGTGATCTGGTAGGCCAGCTGCGTGGCCCGGTCGCGAATGGAAGCGTACGGGTGAACATCATAACGATACACGACCCAGCCCTGGGATTCCGCGTGACTGGCAAACCGAGACCAGACAGCGCTGTCATCCCCCATGCCATGGGCAAAGAGTATGCGGCCCTTGACGCCAGGATCCACACCTCCGGAATCATCATGGCGAAAGCTGATTCTGCCGTCCACCTCTTCATCCGCCACCAGCTTCAGAGGTGACCATATCAGGTCACCGTTGACGCCATCCTTGCCTTCCAGTTTATAGACATCCGTGGCGCCGTAGGGCACATAGACCCAGTCGTATTCGCCTGCCCCGTAATGCACATACAGGCCATGGAAGGGATGCGTCTTTCCCGCAAGTTGCGCCAAGTAATCGGGACCGGATGAATCCACGAGTTCGCCGAAAGTGGCGGTACGGGCATCCATGTCCACGGAAAAAGAGGAAAAGGCGGCGGGATCGACAATATCCCAGGTGATGTGCTGATCCGCCTGTATCCCGCTGATCTTGCCCATGACGCTGAGGTCAGCCGCGATGAACAGCTTGTCATTTCCCACGTCCGTAAAATGAATGAAATGCCCGCTGACTTGCAAAGGAGAGCGATCAACCAGGTCATCCTCCAGGGGCCCCGCCAACGTCTGCTGAAAAAGGCACAGCAACAGAAAAAACCACCCGGGCAGTATGCGCTCAGACCCTTTCATCGTGTTTCACCCTCAAATGACGCAAAACGACAATCCCCACAATCCCCAGGCTGATCAACAACCACGCAAGTGGAGACAATGGCACCGGCACCGCAGACTCCAGCGGAGGTGGTGGCGGTGGCGGAGGAGGCGGCGGAGGAGCCGCGGCCAACCTGGGACCACCGGGATCAACTATAAGCTGATCGTTGCCAGTGGAATCGCCGAACCCGCCTTCATTCAAGGTCAGTATCCATCCATCGCCCTGTACCTGGCTGTGAGCTGAGAAGTCACGAAGACGAGGTGCTTCTCCTGGAAAAGCGGATGTGAATTTGTAATAGGCCATCTGGGTGACATCGACCCCCGAAAACTGCACCCGCACATTGGCCGAAGACGCCGTCACTTCGAAATACACCAGCCCCACCGGAAAATAGGCCGCATCGACGCCATCCAGCGTCCCCGGATCAATGGCCCTCACATTGGTCACATCACCCTGGTCTGTAGTCACAGTAATGGTACCGGTGGCATTGTAATTCGGGATGGAAACACTGGCGGCAGCCAGTGCGACAGACAGGTGGGACATCATCAGGAGCAAAAGAAAGCCCCATATGGCATCACCTATCAGGGAAACAATGCTATTGAAACTGGTATTACCACCCAAGGCAACGGAAAGCCCATTGGTTCTTCTTGTCATAAACTGGCACCCGGAAACATAGGCCACATGCGGGAGGACGAATCGGAGTCGTCACATATACATGGGTTGAAATTACCACACCAAAATCATGATGAAATTGACCCATATCAGCCCGGCACCGCAAAGCAAGCGCTCAGGGGCAATGGATGCCGTTTTGGTCAATGGTCTGGGAAACTTTCCTAAATATTATGACTTGGGGAAAGGAAAGAAAAAGGGTAAACGACTACCGGCCCCGCCGCGGAGAGCGGGGCCAGAGAAACCTGCCATCAGCGGCAATGCCGGGATGATGGTGTTGTCAGGAATAATATACGTATCTTTCCAGCTGCTCAATGACCACCTGCTGCTCGGAAATGATGTCCTTGACGATATCGCCGATGGAAACCAGCCCCACCAGCTTGCCGCCATCGAGCACCGGCAGATGGCGAATACGCTTTTCCGTCATCAGAGCCATGCACTCATCCACCGGCGTATCCGGCCCCACGGCCACCAGTTCGCGAGTCATGATATCCCCCACTGGCGTGTTTTCTGAACGCCTGCCGGTGAGGATGACCTTGCAGGTGTAATCCCGTTCGGAAAAAAGGCCGACAGGATCGCCATGCCGCACGACGACCAGGGCACCAATGCCTTTGTCCGCCAACAGGCGGATGGCGTCCAGCACCGTGGCGGAGCCCTCTATGGTGAAAACCTCGCGCCCTTTCTGATCCAGAATGTCTTTTACCGTTTTCATGCCGCAACCATCCTCCAGAAAGTTCTGACAAACGGCCGGCATCTTCCCTTTCATACATGCCACGCAGGGCTTATCCTCCTTCCATGGAATTGATGCCGAAGCCTATTAACCCGGCGACCAAATATATCGCCCTCAGCCGCCCTGTCTGCACGGGTGGCAAGGCATCAACGCGCCGCTGTAGTCACTCTACAGCAAGTGTTGATAACGCAGTCCACCCGCGCAGACAGGGCGGTCTTGCCTTTTGATATCAATTAGTTAGATACTTCAAACAGGGCGCGTCTCGGCGTTGCGGCTTTTGACAAGGGCTTGCCATTGCCTGCAAGCCGCGC
>JALVEW010000270.1 GCA_027030425.1 Sedimenticola sp. | reverse complement strand
GCCCCGGCCCGGGCTTCCTGCCCGGGCGCACTGAAAACTGCTCCTGCGTTTCCAGCATTTCCGCCATCCGTGGCAGTCTTCGCCCAGCTGCGTTATGCCTTTGGGCATAACGGTCTGGGCTCACCCAAATCGGCCTGTGATGTAGGCTTCTGTCAACTCATGGCCGGGGTTGGTAAATATCCTGTCGGTCTTGTCCACTTCCACCAGCCGCCCCATGTGGAAATAGGCCGTGCGCTGGGATACCCGGGCCGCCTGCTGCATGGAGTGGGTGACGATGACGATGGTGTAACGCTGGCGCAGTTCGTCGATGAGTTCTTCCACCCTGGCCGTGGCAATGGGGTCCAGGGCCGAGCAGGGCTCGTCCATGAGAATCACCTCGGGATTGATGGCAATGGCCCGGGCAATGCACAGGCGCTGCTGCTGTCCGCCGGACAAGCCCGTGCCTATATCATCCAGGCGATCCTTCACTTCCTTCCACAAGCCCGCACGGGTCAGGGCGTTTTCCACGATCGCGTCCAGTTCTGTCTTGTCCCGGGTGAGGCCGTGAATGCGCGGCCCGTAGGCGATGTTCTCGTAGATGCTCTTGGGAAAGGGATTGGGTTTCTGGAATACCATGCCCACCCGTGCTCTGAGCAGCTCCACGTCCATCTTGAGGTCGTAGATATCCTCATCATCCAGACGCAGGCTGCCCAGCACCCTGCAGCTGGCAATGGTGTCATTCATTCGATTCAGGCAACGCAGAAACGTGGACTTGCCACAGCCCGACGGTCCGATCATGGCCAGCACTTCATGCTTGCCGATATCCAGGGACACATCGAAGATAGCCTGCTTCTCCCCGTAGAACACGTCCACATTGCGGCAACGCATGGACACCTTTTTGTCCAGCAGAGGCTTGCCGACAGTCTGCGCCTCATGTTGACTTGCATCCGGTATGTTCACTTCATTCATGGGAGGCTCCACTACGGACATGAAATGCGCTCTTTGATCCATTGCCGTCATTCTCCTGTTCTCACCAGCGGCGCTCGAACCTGCGGCGCAGCCAGATGGCCAGCAGGTTCATCGTTACGAGGAAGGCCAGCAATACCAAGATGGCCGCGGAGGTGCGTTCCATGAAGGCACGCTCCGGGCTGTCGGCCCAGAGGTAGATCTGCACGGGCAGCACGGTAGCTGAATCCAGCGGCCCCGTAGGAATGTCCGCAATGAAGGCCACCATGCCGATCATCAGCAGGGGCGCGGTCTCGCCCAGGGCCTGGGCCATGCCGATGATGGTTCCCGTGAGCATGCCGGGCATGGCCAGGGGCAGCACATGCTGGAACACCGTCTGCATCCTGGAAGCGCCCATGCCCAGGGCGGCCTCACGAATGGAGGGAGGCACGGATTTCAGCGCCGCGCGACTGGCGATGATGATAGTGGGCAGGGTCATGAGGGTGAGCACCAGGCCACCCACCAGGGGCGCGGAACGCGGCAGCCCCATGAAATTGATGAATACGGCCAGCCCCAGCAGGCCGAACACAATGGAAGGCACAGCAGCCAGGTTGTTGATGTTCACCTCGATGAGATCCGTCCAGTGATTGCGCGGCGCAAACTCTTCCAGATAGATGGCGGCCGCCACGCCCAGAGGCAGGGACAGCCCCAGGGTAATGAGGATGACGAAAAAAGAGCCCATGAGAGCGCCGCGGATGCCGGCCAGCTCCGGCTCCCGGGAATCACCCGCGATAAAGAAAGTGGTATTGAACACCTTGCGCAGGCGGCCATCCGCTTCCAGCATGGCCACCCAGTATATCTGCTGTTCTTTCAGGCGGCTCTGGCCCTTGCCATGCTTGTAATACTGGTCCAGGTCATCATCGGCAATAAGCCACACCTCCCGGCTGCTGCCAATGAGGGATGGATCTTCCATCACCATGTCCCGCAGCTGATCTCCGGCGCCAGAGCTGACCAGGCGGTACAGGGCGCGTTTCTGCTTGCGTTTTTTCACATCGGGAAAATAGTTGCGCAGGGAAGATTTCACCAGCCCCGTGTAATCCGCCTGCATCAGGACATCCGCACCCCGGCTGCCATCGGGGTCGATGACGGCGGGATCGAAATCGATGTCCAGAAGAATCTCCGTGCGCAGGAAGGCGCTGTAACCATTGCTGCCAATGCTGGCGAACATGACCGCCAGCAGCAGCATGCCGGTGATCACTGCCCCAAGCCCCATGAGGCGAAAGCGCCGGTTGCGGCGTTTCCGCGCCTCCAGGCTTTTTTCCACCGCTTCACGTATGTCCCGCCGTTTCACGGCAGCTTTCAACTTACTCATATTCTTCCCGGTACTTTCTGACCACATGCAGGGCCAGCACATTCAATACGAGGGTGGCGAGAAACAGCACCAGGCCCAGAGCAAAGGCCGCCAGGGTCTTGGGGCTGTCGAATTCCTGGTCCCCCACCAGCAGGGTAACGATCTGCACCGTGATGGTAGTTACCGAATCCAGGGGATTGGCCGTGAGCCTGGCCGTCAGACCCGCCGCCATGACCACGATCATGGTCTCACCAATGGCCCGGGATACGGCCAGCAGCACACCGCCGACGATGCCCGGCAGGGCCGCTGGAATGATTACCCGGGAGATGGTTTCAGCACGGGTCGCTCCCAGGGCGTAGGAACCATCACGCATGGCCTGGGGCACGGCGTTGATCACGTCATCGGAAAGGGAAGAGACGAAGGGAATGATCATGATGCCCATCACCAGCCCGGCGGCCAGAGCGCTTTCGGACGATACTTGCAGGCCGATGCTTTCTCCCGCCCCACGCAGGGCGGGCGCCACCACCAGGGCAGCAAAGAAGCCGTACACCACGGTGGGAATGCCCGCCAGGATTTCCAGCAAGGGCTTGGCCCAGGCACGCATGCGGCTGCCAGCGAACTCTGCCAGGTAAATGGCGGACAGAAGCCCCACGGGCACCGCCACCAGCATGGCCACCAGGGCAATGAGCAGGGTGCCGGCAAACAGGGGAACCATCCCGAAAGCCCCGCTGGCGCCCACCTGATCCTCACGAATGGCCATCTGCGGGCTCCATTGCAGGCCAAACAGAAAATCCGTGATGGGGATGATCCTGAAGAACCTTATGGCCTCGAACAACACCGACAGCAAAATACCCACCGTCGTGAGAATGGCGATGGACGAGGCGATGATGAGCAGCCATTTCACCAGGCGCTCCACCCGGGGCCGGGAACGAAAATCCGGACGAATCCTGCGCAGGGCAATGAGCCCTCCCCCGATCACCATCCCCGCCACCACCAGGAACAGGGCCACATGGGAGATGAACAGCAGATGCCGGTAATGATCCGCCGCCGCACGCATGGCCGCGTCATCCGCCGTGGATGTGATGTTGCCCAGGGTCAGGTTGATGACATCGTTCAGATACAAGCCCAGCTCATCAGGAGGAAGCTGGCGGACAGGCTCCGGCAGGGCGGCACTGACCAAGTGGATGATCACGCCCTGGTCGAGAAACAGCCAGACCATCAGCATGAGCAATCCGGGCAAGGCTGTCGAGAGCGCCACATAATAGCCATAGTACCTGGGCATGGAATGGAGCCGGCGGCGGTCTCCGGACACCAGGCGCAGGCTGTAACGCCGACCATACCAATAGGCGGCAATGGACAACAGCAGCAATACAAGAATGGAGGCAGACAAGCTCACGGCAATATCCTGGAATGAAAAAAGGCGCCGTCTTCCGGGAAAGACCGCGCAATAGGGGAACTCCGCATCCGGTTCAGAAGTGCATGGGATTCAATTCTTTTGCATCCCTGGCATATTTTTCACGCTCCTCCCTGGACATGGGGATCAGCCCCTTGTCCACCAGATAGCCTTCCTCGCCCCAGGCCTTTTCACTGGTGAATTCGGCCAGATATTCACGAATGCCCGGCACCTTGCCCACGTGGGCCTTCTTCACATAGAAGAACAATGGCCGGGACACGGGATACTTGCCACTGGCAATCAGCTCGAATTCCGGCGCGACCCCGTCGATCAGGGATCCCTGAATCCGGTCCTCGTTCTGTTCCAGGAAGCTGTAGCCGAATACGCCCAGGGCCTTGGGATTCACCCCCAGCTTCTGGACGATGAGATTGTCGTTCTCGCCCGCCTCGATGTACCTGCCATCTTCACGCACACCATGACAGATTGCCTTGTAGCGTTTTTTCAGCGCCTTGGCCTGCTGCTTGTCACCGCTTTTATTGAGTTTTTTCGTCTCATCCTTGATCTGCCGTATCCAGTCGAAGGTCATACAGCCAGCTTCCATGGCCAGCTCCGCGAAGGCGTCACGAGTACCGGAGGTGGGCGGTGGCCCGAGAACCTCGATGCGGTAATCCGGCAGCGCAGGATTCACATTCTTCCAGGTCTGATAAGGATTGGCCACCAGCTTGCCACTCTCTGGCGCCCTGGGGTCCGGCACCTGCTTGGCCAGAGCGAGGAAGATATCCCGGCGGCTCAGATTGAACCGGGGTGCCTCGATGGAATTGGCCACCACGATACCGTCATAGCCGATCTTCACCTCCACGATGTCCCTGACACCATTCCTTCTGCACTTCTCGAACTCGGATTTCTTGATGCGCCGGGAGGCATTGGTGATATCGGGATGCCTGACACCCACCCCTTCACAAAAAAGCTTCATGCCGCCACCGGAGCCAGTGGATTCGATCTTGGGGGTGTTGAATTTGGTGCTTTTTCCGAACCTTTCCGCCACCACGGTGGCGAAGGGATAAACAGTGGATGAACCCACAATATAGACGGTATCCCTGGACACAGCCATGGCTGTGCCGGTAATCATAGCCAGTACGCCGACACAGGCTATAATGCTGGGTTGTTTCATATGTGTCCTCATAGTCGGTCAAATGTAACTGAGCGATACTGTACTTGCCCATTGTTACGGCCATATGACAGCCCGGATCAGGTTTTCGCGCTTCTTTACTGCTATGATTGCGACGCCAAAGGACGTTGACAATCAATCGACGATATTTCAGGAACAGATGCCTACACTCTATTCATGGTTGTTTCATCGGCTTCTCGAGCCCATCTGGGAAGAACGCATCCGGGGACGAAACACCCTGCGTTATGAAAAGCGGCTGAATGACAGTCAGTGGCTTTCGGAAAAAGAGATACAGACCCGGCAGTGGCAGGACCTGGTAAAGCTGCTGACCCACGCCGAAAGGGAATGCCCCTACTGGAAAAAGGTGTTCGAAAGCCTCGGCCTCAAACCAGCCGACATCCGGCACATGGAACACTTCCGGCGCTTGCCCATCACTACCAAGACCACCATACGTAAAAACCATGACGAGATGGTGGCTGAATCATGGAAAGGGCGGACATGGGAAAAGTCCACTGGAGGCTCTACCGGGGAACCCCTGCATTTCGAATACACGCCAGAGAGCAGCGAGTGGCGCCAGGCAGTGACGCGAAGAGGCTATGGCTGGGCCGGCGCCAAGGGCGGGGTTCGTCAAGCTTATATCTGGGGCGTTGCCCTGGAAAAGGAATCGTGGCTCAAAGCAGCAAAGCAGAAACTGCATCACCTGTTACTGCGGCAGAAATACTTCAACAGTTTCAGCTTCGACCAGCCGGCCATGGAACGCTGCCAACAACAGCTTCAGCGCTTCCGGCCAGAAGTTATCATTGCCTACACCAATCCCCTCTACAATTTTGCCAGATTTCTCAACGGACAGGAAAAGGATTCCGGAATCCACCCCACCAGCATCATCACGGCAGCCGAGGCACTGTTCAAGCACCAGCGCGAGGAAATCGAGACAGCCTTTCAGGCGCCGGTCTTTCATTCCTACGGTTCAAGGGAATTCATGCTCATCGCCATGGAGTGCGAGCAACACCAGGGCCTGCACATCAGTGCGGAAAACCTGCTGGTGGAAATCCTGAGGGAGGATGGCAGCCCCGCCTCCCCAGGAGAAGAAGGGCGTGTCGTCATTACTGATCTGCACAACTATGGCATGCCATTCATCCGGTATGAAATCGGCGACATGGCCATACTCGCAGAACACCCCTGCTCCTGTGGCCGGGGCCTGCCGCTGTTGAAAGAAGTGACTGGCAGAATCCTGGATATGCTCACCACCCCAGACGGAAGACAGATCCCGGGAGAATATTTTCCTCACTTGATGAAGGAGTTCAGGAACATCCATCGCTTTCAGGTCATACAGGAAGACCCACACTCACTGCTCATCAAGCTGGTGGCGCCGGATGGCCTATCTGAACCCGATCTGCACAGGCTGAAAGCCCTGGTCCAGCAGGCGATGGGAGAAGACTGCAACATAAGCTACGACTTCGTGAACGACATTCCGCTGACCCGTACGGGAAAACATAGAGTCACGATTTCCATGCTGCAGCGTTGAATCAGACCGAATAACCGGGAAGGGGCTCCCCTTTTTCCTGAAAGGCCAGTTTCACCCGCAAATTGCATCCGGCGTTACGGGCAAAGTCTCCTGCCTCAAACCGCCATTTCCCCTGCTGGTAATGAAAACGTCCGGGTTCACCATGAACCATCATTTCGACGGTCTGTCCGGCATCAAGGCTTACATTTTTTCCATTCTCATAGCACTCCCCCCCCGGCTCACTCGCCCCATAGTACGCCTGCACCTCATTGACGAAAAAGTTACCATGCCGATCCTCGAACACATCCAGCGCAACAGCCTTCATTCCCATTTTCTCCAGCACAGTTCGGGAAAAGTTCAGCAAATTCTCTCCCGGAACATGATACTCGGTGATCTTGGTGCCACTGTGAAACTCTCCCTTCTTTCCTTTCTGATGAGCAAAAAAGGTCTCGCCTATACGAATCACCCGCCATTCCCTGACTTCCCCAAGATGCTGCTGAAACAGAACCTGACCGTAGTTCCTGTCCCTTGGGTCATAGAAATTGGACTGAAAGCCCTTGCCAAAGCATGCTCTCACGATACTGCGCGCCTCCCGCCTGTTGTGCAGCACCCGCACCCCCAGAGCATCCGAACCGATATCCGTTTTGAACAGCAAGGGAAATGTGGCTGTCTCCACAAAGCTCAGCGCCTCTCGGGAAGACAGAAATACCCAGGTTTTGGCATGAGGTACACCAAAGTGTTCCAGCCAATTGACACAGCGGCGCTTGCTTTCGTATATCCACAAGGAATCAAAGTCGGGAAACAGCGGGCGACCGAGCACATGAGACAGAAAATATGCCCTCTCTTCGTATATGGCGCGGCCAAGTGTTGATAATACGAAAGGGCGCAGGAAATAGATGAAGCTGTCGTCTTCTTCAAGCTTTCTTACCCAATCAGAAGAAGTGAGATCCAGCACATGATAAGGCACGCCCAGCTCCAGGCAGGCTGCTTCATAGTATCCATGACGCATCATCCAGTCATAGATGATGCAGACCTCCCGCTGGGTGGATAAATCCCCCGCAGGCTGAACACGCGCCATGAGTTCGTCATAGCGTTCCTGCCAGTCCATACGGTGCAGTCCCTCGAAATCCGCTCTGGACTTGAGCATCATCTTCAGCTGCCGGGGAAGCAGTCTCAAAATACCGCTGCCACGCAATGTCTTGATTAATTTTTCCATGTCCATTCTGGTCAGATTATCCTTGAACGCCTAAAGCTTCCCGCAGTGTAACCCTCTATCCACCAGTTTCCAAACGATAGCCAAGCCTCTTCAATCTCCGTCTGATAGAACTAACCTGCTTTTGCTAGAATGGGCCCTTACTGGATGTATTTGCCAAACAACAAGGATCGACAGGCCATGAATAGCCGCATATCAGCCCATTCCCATGATGCCAAGAGGAGACAGCATGCATATTCTGCACGTTGTTGAGACCCTTCATGTAGGCGGATTGGAGCGAGTGGTAATCGACCTGGTACTGCAACAGGCGGCCCAGGGGCACGACTGCATGGTCGTCTGCCTATTTGAAAAAGGATCACTCTCCGGCGAACTGGAAGATAAGGGAATACCGGTATCCTGCTGCAACAAGAAGAACAACCTTGACCTGAAGGCTGTACGGTGCCTGGCAGAAATCATTGGGAGTTTCCATCCGGACATCGTGCATACTCATAACATGTCCTGTAACTACTATGCTGCACTGGCCCTGCTGAAAGACAGAAAGATTCGCCTGATCAATACCCGCCATGGGATCGCCGAAATGCCCCGCAAACAGAGATGGCTGTTCGGCATGTCCCTGTTTCGCACCGCATGCCTCGTTGGTGTATGCAGTCAGGCCACGGCACTGCTACGCACAGGGTTTCCCCTCTTCCGTCACAAGATGAAAACCATCCCCAACGGCATCGTTTTGGACAGGCATCCCCTGAGATCGGAGCAACGACACCAGCAGTTGACCAGCAGCCTTGGGTTACCCCCGGACAGCCTGCTGATCACGGTAGTAGCCAGGCTCAACCCGGTAAAAAACCACAGGATGCTCATCGAGGCCTTTGCGCTGACAGCCGAAAAACTGCCCTTGGCCAGGCTCATAATCATCGGGGATGGCGCACTGCGAACCGAACTGGAGAGGCTCACTCGGGATCTGGGCATCGACGACAAACTGCTGTTTCTGGGAGACCGCAGAGATGTGGCCGAGCTTCTGGCGGGCATGGATCTTTTTGTATTGCCATCCACCCAGGAAGGCCATTCTATATCCCTTATCGAAGCCTGTGCCAGCGGTTTACCTATCATCGCCACCAACGTGGGAGGAAATTCCGAGATCGTCAGGGATGGCATCAACGGGCTGCTTACGGAAAGCAACAATGTCCCAGCCCTGGCCGACAAGATGGAGAAACTATTGCTGGACAAGGAAAAACGGGAAAGATTCGGGCACAATGGACGTACATGGGCCGAAACCGAAGGTTCTGTTCAGGCCATGGCACAACGCTACCAGAACATCTATGCCAAATGACTGACAAAAGCCTGCAGCCCCTGAGGGAAAAGTATCGCATTTCGGTTGTCATCCCCAACTACAATTACCAGCAGTACGTGGGAGAGGCGCTGGACAGTGTACTGGCCCAGAGTTTTCCCGCCCATGAAATCATCGTGGTGGATGATGGCTCCACTGACGACTCTGTCCGTGTTGTCTCTTCCTACGGAGACAAAGTACGCCTCATAGAGCAGCAGAACCAGCATCTGTCCGCCGCGAGGAACACCGGCATCAGAGCGGCAGCAGGAAACTGGATTGCGCTGCTGGACTCAGACGACCTCTGGCATCCCCTGAAGCTCGAGTTCCAGATCCGCGCCCTGGAACAACACCCGGACTGGGCCTTTGTCTCCTCGCAACCCGATGAAACCGATGACTTTCCGCAACCCCTGGAGCCTACCCCGACTCCCGAAGCACGCACAATCGATATCAGGGATTTCATTACCAAGAACCAGATGTCAGGATCAGATGCCCTGATACGGAAAGACTGCTTCGACGACACGGGACTCTTCGATACATCACTGAGATCCTGCGAAGACCGGGATATGTGGCACAGACTGACGCGACTGTACAAAGGAGGACAGCTGCAGCTGCCTTTGTATCAATACCGCAAACACCCGTTACAGATGAATCACAATATCGAAGTGATGATAGACACCCGCAAGACGGTGATCAATCGGCTGTTCCAGAACAATCCGGACCTGAAGCCGTTCGAAAGACAAGCCTGGTCCAACCATTTCTTCGAAACGGCTGTCTCATACCGGGATCATGTGAATCGCCCATTCGCGGCACTGGGTAATGCCCTGATTTCATTGGCAAAGTACCCAGGCAATTACTACCCCGGCATCACCAGTAAAAGAATCAAGTTTCTGGCTGTGACGCTGATGCGCATCATCAAGTCAGGCAGAAAATAAGCTGATTTACCCGGAGGAAAGCCCCGTTGAAAAGAACACTGAAACACATCGCCTACCACAGTGGACTGCTGCACCAGCACCACAGACGGCGAAACAGGAAGGCATTGACTGTCGTACTTTTTCACCGGGTGCTTCCACCGGGCAGCCCTGAGTGGGCGGGAGCCGATCCGGAATGGACAGTAAGCACCGATTTCTTCGAGGATTGCCTCCGTTTTTTCCGCAGACATTACAATGTTGTCGGCTTCCCTGAGGTTATGAACAACTACCTGGAGCACACTCCCCTTCCTGACAATCCGTTGCTGATCACCTTTGATGACGGCTGGAAATGCAACCTCCAGCATGCGGCCCCCTTGCTGAAGAAATTCGGCTTCCCCGCCATGCTTTTCGTCACCACGGGAGCCTTGGGAAAACCCATCCTTTCCTGGCAGGAGGCCTTGTATGCCCTCTGGAAAACCGGCTCCCTGGAACAGCACAGGCTCAGGGAACTGGAAAAGCTACTGGATACCAAGTTACCCCATGACGCGACCGGAGAATCAAACTACGAAGAACTCCTGGGCATTCTGCGACGTCTTCCTCCCCTGGTGCGCCGCCGAATCGACGAACGACTCACGGAATGGACAACAGACCTCCCTGGCCTGCCCTATATGCTCACCCATGAGGAACTGGAGCAGCTTCAGGAACAGGGCTTCCATCTGGGCACCCACGGGGTGACTCATGAATCCTTGATTCATGTGGAAGATGCCCATGGGGAACTTCATATCTCCCGGCAAACCCTGAAAGAGATAACCGGCAACCGGGAACCGGTCCACTGTTTCTCTCCTCCCCAGGGCTTATACGATCAGAACACCCTGAAAGACGCAGAGAAAGCGGGATACCTTCTTGCATGCACTTCCCGAAAAGGATTGAACTCAACCCGCAGGCGCGAAGGCTTTATCGACCTGGGACGCATAAACATCAATCAACTTTCCCTGAAAAAGGCCAATGGCAGATTGAGCAGACCCAAGCTGGCGGCGTTGCTTTTTCGTCAACCCATATTGGAATATTGACCAGGGAAACCGAAAACCCGGTTTCCCCACGGCATTCAATGCCATGCCTCATGACAGCTGCGCCACAATCACCCTGGTTTCCCCCTGGGCATCCTCCACGGCATTCACCCGGGCGTAGTCAGGAAACTTCTCCACCTGCTTGCGCATTGCCGATCCCTGACCCAAGCCCACCTCGAACACTAGATGACCGCCACTGCACAGGAAATCAGGTGCTTCGGCAATCAGGCGGAGCATCAGATTGATACCGAACGCGCCCCCATTGAAGGCCATTTCCGGTTCATGTTCAGATATCTCGCTTGCCATGACGGGAACCTTGGCTGATGAAATATAAGGCGGGTTGCAGGTAATCATATCCACCTGCCCCTGAAGATCCAGGTTTCGAAAAGGCTCCAGCAAATCTCCCGCATACAGCACCACCCGATCAGACAGATCATGCATTTCCGTATTCATTTGCGCCAGGCTCACGGCCTCCTCGGAAAGATCACTGGCATAAACCCGAGCATGCTGAACCGCCTTGGCAATGGCCAGAGCCACGTTACCGGCGCCGGTGCATACATCGATGACCCTCACTTCCCCCTCACCCTTCCCCTGACGGAGAATATCTATGGCACTGGCTGCCAGCAGCTCGGTCTCCTTGCGGGGAATCAGCGCCTGCGGGCCTGCAAGCAACTCCATCCCCATGAAGGACTGCCGTCCGGAAATATGCGCCAGGGGCACGCCATCCAGGCGCCGCTGAATGACTTTATCAAGTTCCTCCTGCTGACTTGCATCCAGGTCCGGCAGCTCCCGGTTCATGGCCGATGCCACTGACATGGGTTCACCTGCAACCAGCATCCACAATGCCCTGAGCGTACTTTCCGGCGTTTCTTCCGGCTTGTCCGGCAGCAGCACCAGCTTCCTGGACAGTTTGTCCAGCAGATCATCGAACAAGGCATGCTGATTCATGACAGTTCCTTCTTGCTGATTTTTCCCGTGGCGGTTCTTGGCAGGGATGCTACGATTTCGATGTATTTCGGCACCATGAAATTCTCCAGCTTCTCCACGCAAACCTTGCGTACGTCACGAATACTGAGATCACAGCCCTGCTCCGGCACCACGAAACACTTGATGGCCTGTCCCAGGGTTTCATCCTCCACACCGATGACGGCTACCTCCCTGACGCCCTGTACGGTATTCACCACGTTCTCGACTTCCAGAGGGCTGACCTTTTCCCCCCGCGTCTTGATGATGTCATCACTCCGTCCCTTGAAATACAAGTCTCCATCCTCATCCATGGTGAACCAGTCTCCCGTGCGCAGCAGCTTTTCACCAGGCAGATGCGCATCGATCAGGACACGCGCCGAAAGCTCGGGGGCGTTCCAGTAGCCAAGCATGAGATGGGTGCCACGAACATGCAGTATGCCGACCTCACCGGGCGCCACGGGATTTCCCTCTTCATCCAGGATACATACTTCGGTTCCCGGGATGGCTTTGCCTACAGAGCCCGGCTTGAGGTCGATGAGTTCCGGCTCCAGGTAGCTTACCCGTTTGCATTCGGTCAGGCCGTACATCTTGAAAATGAGCGCATTGGGAAAGATTTCCTTCAGCGCCGGAATCTGGCCGGCAGGCAACGCGGCTGCCGTATTGGTCACCCGGGTGACTGATGGAAAACACAGGGGCTCCCGGTGATGCATGGAAACCAGCATGGCGTAAATGGTGGGCACGGCAGGAAAAACCGTGACCTCGTATTCACGAATGCGCTGGAAAATCACCGCGGGGTAGGTGAAGGAGCGCTCCATCACCAGGGTTGCTCCGAGCTGTACGCTCATGAACAACTGGTACAGGCCATAGTCGAAGGCCAGGGGCAACATGAGCAGCAGGCGATCCTGCGCGGACAGGCGCAGGTATTCGATAAGGCTGCCGAGGACGAAGGTCATGGAAAGATGGGTGTGCATGACCCCCTTGGGATCCCCGGTGCTGCCCGAGGTGTAGATAAGGGCCGCCAGGTCTTTCTGGATGGTCCCAGACACCTTCATCTGATCCGCGGGCAACAGGGCATCCTCGAAAGGCACCACTCCACTGCCTTCCAGCCGTGCCAGATCACCGGAGCAAATCACCTGCTGTACCGATTCACTATCTTCCACGGCAGGAAGAAATACGCGGTGCAGATGGGCATCCGTGATGAGAACCCTTGCCTGGCAGTCATTCAGAATATAAGTCAGCTTGTCCTGCTTGGTCTGGGGATTGACCACCACGAAGACAGCGCCTGCGGCCAGTACCGCATAGATGGATATGGCGCAGGCAAGGGTGTTGTCCATGAATATGACACAGCGATCACCCCGGGAAAGGCCCTGTCGCTGGAGATAGGCGGCAAGGCCCGCGGCCTTTCCGGCCAGCTTCGCATAGGTGAGTTCCTCACCTTCGGCAACCAGGGCGAGCTTGTCGGGATTCCGTTTCGCCGACCTGAACAGGCCTTCATGCATCAGCCGCTGGGGACGTTCGGTTTCCATGCTTTATGCTCCTCCCTCCAGGCCGATACCGGCAGGCACCCATGGGCTGGGTCACACATCACCCGGCATTCCGGGATGCGGCCCGTCACTCCTGTTGCTTTCTTTCTATGAACGCGACAATCCGGTTCACCGAATCCAGGTTTTCCGGCACCATCTCGTCATCCTTGATCTTGATGCCGAATTCATCCTCGATGAAAAAAATGATCTCCAGGATGCCGGTTGAATCCAGTATCCCTTGGTCCAGAAAGGAATCATCGTTGTTCAGCTCCGACTGGTCATCAGTGAACAGGTAGTTTTCCAGGATGAACTTTCTTATTTTATCTTCGCTAGACATTGTCCTTTTCCAGAATAAGCGAACACGATGGTGCACGATACCGGCCACCCCTTAGCAGGATGTTGAAAAATCCCTTCCATGGGCTTATTCAACATCCTGTCAGGCATGGCCCCGAATCCAACAGGCGCCCCCACCAATCAAGTGAAGGCTTCGGAAGAATATCCCTGAACAAACATCTTATCAAGCAGCATGGTGGACAGGATACCTACGAAAGCCATGTTGTCGGAAAATCCTATGACCCGGCCAGCCGCACATTTTTTCAGCAGTTTCTGTACGGCAGCCGGGTTGAAATATCCCGTCCTGCGCAGCTCCGTTTCACCCAGCAGTTCCATGACCCAATCGAGAGCCTTCCCATCCCGGAAAAAGGACTGGCTGTCTGGCGCCCGGTAGGGCTGCTTGTTACGCCTGCGTATGCTCTCCGGAATCAGCCCGGCCATGGATTGCTTGAGCAGATATTTTTCGTTCAGGACCTTTATCTTGTAGCGTGGAGGAATGCCCGCAGCGAACTCCATGACCCGATGATCGAGAAAAGGAAAGCGTCCCTCGATGGAGTTGGCCATGGCCATCCTGTCCCCCTGGGAGTTCAACAGGTAGCCGGACAGCAGGGTATGATTCTCCACGTACTGATCGCGGTTGAGGGGCTGCCAGCTGTCGATGTCCCTTGGCAGCAGGGGAAGTATGGATTCAAACCCAACCCGCCCCGAAACCGCTTCCTTCAGTTCCTTCGAGAAGAACTTCCAGCTCCGCTGCGTGGTGGACCAGCGGGGTATGTGCGCAAAGAAGGGCTGATTGATGTAATCCATGCCCTGACTGAAAAACTGCTTGCCAAAGGCCCCACCTGATGCAGGTGAATATTTCAGGTAAGGATACAGCCGGTTCAATATCAGGGGGCGCAGAACTGAATCCGGGAAACGGTGGCAGAAACGGCGGATCTTGGCTTCCTTGAAAATATCATAGCCACCGAAGACCTCATCTGCCCCCTCACCCGTGAGCACCACCTTGTAGCCACTGCCTCTCACATGCTGCGACAGCAGCATCAGGGGGGCGGGTGCCGTGCGCAGTATGGTGGACTCGGCATGCCAAATCACCCGGGGGAATATGCGGCCTATATCTTCCCTGCTACAGGTGACATGGGTATGGTCCGTGTCCAGATATTCCACCAGGGTTTTCTGAAAGCGGCTTTCATCGAACTCCTCATCCTCGAAGCCAATGGAAAAAGTCCGCAGGGGCGTATTGGTAAAATTGTGTATGAGGGAGGTGATGACGGATGAATCCAGTCCCCCGCTGAGATAGGCACCCACAGGCACATCCGAGCGCAGACGCAGGCGCACGGCATCGATCATCAGTTCCCGAAGCTCTTCGGCCCAGTCTTCCACGGAACGATGGTTGTCGATCCCCTCCGGGGGAAAGGCCCAGTCCCAGTAGCGGTCGACCTTCAGCTTTCCCTTTTCCACGCTGATACGGTGTCCGGGGGGCAGGGACTGAATATCCCGAAACAGGCTGTGCGGCTCCAGGGGAGCCCAAAATGTAAATACCTCCCCCAGGGCCAGGGAATCCAGCTCCCGGGGCACCGCCGGCTGGGTAAACAGGGATTTGACCTCGGAAGCGAAATAGAGACGCCCCCCGGCCAGGGTGTAGAACAGGGGCCGGATTCCCGCCCTGTCCCGGACCAGCAGCAGACGCTGTCGGGGCGCATCCCACAGGGCGATGGCAAACTGCCCGACAAGGTGGTGAACGAAGTCATCACCGTAGTCCTCGTAAAGATGTACGATGACTTCGGTGTCGGAGCGGGTGTAGAAGCGATGCCCCCGAGCCTCCAGTTCTTCCCTCAATTCGAGAAAGTTGAATATCTCGCCATTGAACACCACCTGGATCGAGCCATCCTCGTTATGAATAGGCTGGCCCCCACCTTCCAGGTCGATGATGCTGAGCCGGGCATGTGCCAGGCCGACGGGGCCCTCCAGCAAAAAACCATAGCCATCGGGGCCACGGTGCCGAAGCGCCTGAATCATCTGTTCCAGCTCCTTTCGGGTGGGCGCTGTCCGATGATCGAGATTCAATATGCCGGATATTCCACACATGGTGCCTGCTAGCCTGTTCCGTGGTCTGTGGGACGCTCCTGAACAGGGCGTCAGCCTGGCTGCAAATATAGCACGAATATCTTCCTTTCCCCCCTGGCCGGTCCCGAATTGAATGGTCCTGCCCGGCGGATTCTGGCAAACTATGAATGGCGGACAAAAGGAAATGGGGGACTACAGGCGATGGCAAACAGCAACATCGATGAACGCATCAGAAACGGGTTGAAGCTCGACCTGGAACAGGAAGCAACCCGGATATCCGACTTCATCCGCACTTTGCTGCGAACCCGCCTGCATCGCCGGGGACTGGTCGTCGCCGTCTCCGGTGGCATCGACAGTTCTGTGTGCCTTGCGCTGGCGGTCCGTACCCTGGGGGCCGGCAAAGTATTTGGCCTGCTGCTGCCAGAAGCGGACTCATCGCCTGAAAGCGTAACCCTCGGACAGCAGATGGTGGATTTCCTGGGGGTTTCCCATGAAATCAAGAATATTGCGTCCACCCTGGAAGCCATTGGCTGCTATGAGCAGCGTGATGCCGCCATCCGCGAAGTATTTCCCGATTACGATGGCAGCTGGAAGAACAAGATCGTCATCTCTGGTGGGCAGGCCGGCGCCATCAACCATTTCCACCTGGTGGTGCAGAAACCTGACGGCGAGCTGCTACGGGAGCGCCTGGCGCTGAAACAGTACCTGCAGATTGTCGCCGCCACCAACTTCAAACAGCGCATACGCAAGAACCTGGAGTACTTTCATGCCGACCGGCTGAACTATGCCGTGGTCGGCACTCCCAACCGCCTGGAATACGATCAGGGATTCTTCGTCAAGAACGGTGATGGCGCGGCAGACATCAAGCCCATTGCTCATTTGTACAAGACGCAGGTCTATGCCATGGCCAGACACCTGGGCCTGCCGGACAACATCTGCGCCACCACACCCACCACGGATACCTACAGCCTGGAACAGGGACAGGACGAGTTCTACTTCGCCCTGCCCTACCAGCAGATGGACGCAGCCCTGTGGTGCTACAATCACCAGGTTCCAGCCAGGGAGCTGGCGGAACACCTGGATATTTCAGAGGAGCAGGCCAGGGCCGTGTATCACGATATCGAGTCCAAGAGAAAAACCACCGCCTACCTGCACATGCCCCCCTGCGTTATCGAAGACATTTTTTAGTTCACGGAGAGAACCATGCGCCTGAGCAATACATCGGCAAGCGGCATCATGCTGCCCCTGATCCTTATCGAGGCCATCATCTTCGGCGGCTCAGTATATGTGGCTGTCGCCGTGCGCTTCATGGGAGCGACTCACGAAGAGATTGCCGCCAGCGTCGGCATGATCCTGCCAGAAGCGGTGACCTACGCGGCAGTAATGCTGCCTTCCATGGCGGCAATGGGGCTCTACCAGGCACGCTCCAGGGAGGAACCCATAGGCATGTTTGCCCGAGTACTGGCGGCATTTGCCCTGGGCGGCATTCTGTCCATCGTTCTTTTCTACATCTTTCCGCAGCTGTACCTGGGGCGCGGCGTATTTGCCCTTACCCTGCTGTTCTCCCTGCTGGCCATAGGCACCATACGCCCCCTGTTTTTCCAGTTCGTGGACGAACGTTCACCCGGCATGCGCCTGCTCATCCTTGGGGCCGGGGAAAAGGCCTCCAGCATTCCTACCCGCATGCGTCGCCGCGCAGACCGGCGCGGCATACAGATAGTGGGCTTTCTTCCCGCTGCCAAGGAAGATGTTCGCATCGACGAATCCCTGCTGCTCTCCTCCCCCGGTCATCTGATGGATCTGGTCAAGGAAAAGGAAATCGATGAAATCGTCATTGCCCAGGATGAAAGACGCTCGAACATGGACATGCAGCAACTCCTCGAATGCAAGTTGGCCGGCATCAACATCATCGATCTCCCCACCCTGTTCGAGCGCCAGACGGGACAGGTGAACCTCAATCTGCTGACGCCCAGCTGGCTGATATTTTCGCGACGTTTCCGCCTGGATCCGCTATCACAGATGCTAAAACGCACTTTCGACCTGATCGCGGCCTTGATCATCTGCATCTTGACCTCACCCATCATGCTGTTGACAGCCCTGGCCATCTGGGTGGAAAGCGGATTCAAGGGCCCCATTCTGTTCAGCCAGGAAAGGGTGGGAGAAAACGGAAAACCCTTCAAGGTCTTGAAATTCCGCAGCATGAGAACAGATGCGGAAGCGGACGGAAAGGCACGCTGGGCCACGGAAAACGATGACCGGGTGACCCGGGTGGGGCGCTTCATCCGCAAGACACGCATAGACGAACTGCCCCAGTGCTGGAATGTCATCAAGGGTGAAATGAGCTTCGTGGGACCACGCCCGGAACGGCCGGAATTCGTGGAAAAGCTTAAGGAGATAATTCCCTACTATGACGTCAGGCATGTGGTGAAGCCTGGACTGACGGGATGGGCTCAGCTTTGTTATCCATACGGAGCCAATGAAAAGGATGCTGCAGAGAAACTTAAATTCGATCTCTACTACGTCAAGCACCAGTCCCTGCGATTCGACATGATCATCCTGCTGAGCACCGTGGAAGTGGTATTGTTCGGCAAGGGGGCCCGCTGAACCAAGCCCTCTCAGTCCATGCGGGCATCCGGCTCAGGCACGGCCAGTGGACGCAATACCGAGCTGTGCCAGCGGACCACCTTCCCATCTCTGAATTCGATAAAGGATGGCCCGTAGTCCCAGCGACGCTCGGACTCCATCAGCGGCTTTCCCTGAATATCCAAAACATCTTCCTTGGTGTATCCAAGGTAGATCAAGCGACGCTCGCCGTCCTTTTCGCTCCCTGGCGCCTTTCCCTTGACACGCAGTGGATTGCTGCTGTCCTGCGCCCAGCCGACCACATGGCCATCTTCGAAATAGACTCGTGACTTCCCATAAAACCAGGTGTTACCTGATACCGCAGTCGGCTCACCCTGCACATCGACAATCTTTTTCCAGGTATCCCCATAGCTGAAAAACGCCTGTTCATTCTGTACCGGCACCTCCTCCCGTACATTGGAAGGCGCAAGCTCTTGCGTAAAATCCATGGATGCCACATCAGCGTCACCACCAGAATGCGAAAAAAGAAACACCATCACCAGCAGAATGACCCCACCTGGCAAAGCAAAAACCATCCATTTCGAAACCGGAAAATCAAGAAAAGACCATCGACGCTCTACTCGAAGCCGTTCCTCCCTTTCCCGGAGCTTGGAGGTATCCTGGAACTGCCAGTCGGAATGAGAGGAGACACTCCCCAAAGGGAGGCGTTGGTGATGCCTGTGATAATCGGCCAGAATCTTGTAAGCGGCGTTCAGCTCACGAAGTTTTGCTTCCGCCGCCCTGAGGGCATCCGCATCGCCTTGGTAGCGATCCGGATGACAGTGCTGGGCAAGACGCTTGTATTGCTTCCTCAGCTCTTCCCAGCTGGCGCCTGTATCCAGCTGCAATACTTCGTAACAGCGGCGATAGTTCACGCTCATGACAGAGCAGAAAAAAGAGTATTCAAACGCTGGAGACCGGCCTAGCGATCATACCTCACCATCAGGATTACGCCCCAGTCTTCATATTCCGCACTGGGCGAGTTGCTATCCCTTCGCTCCCAGTTCACGCCCATGCGATAGGAGATGTTGGGCGTACTGGCATAGTCCACCCCTGCAAACAGGAGATAGGTCTTGTCATTGCCACCATCATCGTAATCCGCCCAGTCGAAATCCCCTGACAGCCGGCTTCTCCAGCCGCCGCCAAAATTTCTTGTCCAACCCAGGGATGCAGACACGAGATCCCGGTCCACCTGTCCGTCAGTAACATAACGCTGCCGCTCATAGCTGCCCGCCATGTCTATTGCCGAAGCCGCCCACGAAAAAGTGTAGGTCAGATCCAGGGCCGTTACTTCATAAACATCGCCGGAAATCACGTCAGTGCCTATGGTTTCCGGGTTGGTCGCAGTAGCAATGGACAGAGCGGCATCCGTAAGCCCATGGCGTCCGTTGACTGTCAGGGAAGAGCTGCTGGATATCACATGATTCCATTCAAGGACCATGCGCCAGCCATTCTCGTTATCAGACTCGTCAAAATCGACATTGATGACGCCAAGTTCCGCGCGCAGCACGGAAGTCTCTCCCGTGCGTCTCTCCCAGGCGACAAAAAGGCTCTGTCTCTGATAGTCCTCCTGGTCTTCGTTCAGGTCGAAATCGGTGTCATAGTAGGTCGCATGGAGTGACACATCATCCGCGGCCGTCAAGCCGTAAATCCAGCTCGCTCCGGCAAACCAGCGATTTGCCTTGAAGGTTTCGTCCTCGTCTGCCCAGGAGTGCATATAACGCAGATCCGCCCGAACACTGTTGGCTGCATCAAACTGGTAGACAAGACTGGGCCCCGTGGTAAACACATTGGTCTGCTGGAGGTTCACTGGAGTGTTGGGCGCCCGTGCGTCTATGGGTTGATTGGTCAGGGAATCGGTCACTACCCAGAACAGGCGATCCCTGACCAATGCCCAGCGCAGGTCGCCATCGACGTACAGCCAGGTCTCAGCATCAAAAACCCCGCTGGGATAATTGATGTATTCGACACTGGCATCCACATTGCCATCGAGTCGGGTGCCGTGTTCCTCATAGCCGATACCGGCAGCCAGGGTATGGTATGCCCCGGAGGTGCCCCCATCCGGCGCCAACTCCAGGTTGTCCGAATAGCCCAGTTGATAGGAACCGAAGTAATCCCAGGTTCCAGCCGCGTGACCAACAGACAGGCTTGCAGCGCAAACCCAGAACATCAGGCCACCTTGTGCCCATTTCATTTTCACGGGTTTCCCTCCGTAAAGATGACGCCGACGAGCTTGTCATTGCCGAACTCTGCAGCCATCTGCGCAATTTCACTACGCGTGGATTTACCATGCGCAACACAGAGCACGACCATATCCACAAGATCCGCCAGCACCATGGCATCAGGAGACTCGGCAAGTGACGGCGCGTCCACGAATATGAAACGATCCGGGTACCGGTCACGAACTTCGGCAAAAAAAGCCTCCATGTGTGCAGAAGCCACGTATTCCAGAGAAGCTTCCCGGCGCTTTCCCACCGGTACCAGCGACACCCGCTTGATCCCCGTGGGATAGATGATGTCATCAACTGACCAACCCTCTGGGTCTAGCGTCTCCGGATTCTCTATGTAGTCTGTAAGCCCGATGAGTTCACGGTTTCCTCCCACGCCAAAGCGCTTGTGCTGCACCGGATTGCGCAGGTTGCAATCCACTACCAGGGCGGTCTTGGTGTCATCCAGGGCAAAAGCGGCAGCCAGGTTGGTCGCGCTGAAGCTTGCTCCACTCCCGGGAGCCACAGACGTAAGCATGACAATGAAGTTCTCCCCATTGCTGATCTGCAACAGCTTGGTTCTCAACCGCCTGAAAGTATCCAGAACCTCCCTGTCCTTCATGCCAGGGTAGATGATCTTGCGCGCCTTGAGCTGTGAAATGCTCTGCGGCAAGGGCTCCTTCATCATCGCGATCTGCCGCGCGGACATCAGGCGCTTTTCCAGGCTGGCATTTCGCCCCTGGGCCAAGGCCGTTTCCCTGGCCTTCTGGCTGTTCTCTTCTTCAGCTTTTTCTGTCATCGAATCCATGCGTATTTCCTGTTCGGCCCTTCATGCTTTCCGGGTATCAGCTCATTTCCAGCGGCAGAATCAACAGTTTGTTGGTATATCTCATGTACCCCACATATCCGTAGGTCGCAAACACCGCAAGAACTATCACCGCGAGAACAAGGGTAACAACCCGATTGAATATACGCTGTGATGGCGTATAAAGAGGCGGAATTGAAGCCAGCACCCGCAGCCCCAAATCCTGGCGTATGGTGGAGGGCAAACGCACCTTGGGATTCACCTGCATCAGGAAAGCCAGATATCCCAATGGCAGCGCAACACCCAGCATCAGTCCGGCCACGGCAAAATGCAGCAACCCAAGCCCCTTGGGCTTCAACGGCAGGGTCGCCGGCTCGCGGATGCTGAAGGCAATACTCTGCCCCTTCATATCCAGCTCCATGGAAACCCGGGCATTTTCACGGCGGCGCAGAAGATCCTGGTATATGTTGCGATTGACTTCATAGTCACGTGTCAGCTCTGCAAGTTGAGCTTCCGAATTGGCTACCCTGGCGCTCCTGTCCAACTCTTCCGACAAGCTTTGCTCCGTGAGTCTCAGACGAGTACGCAAGGTTGCAATCTGTGTGCGAGTAGCCGCCAGCTGCCGGCGCAGCTCCTGGTAGAGGGGGCTGCGCTGCACGGCCTTTTTCTTGTCCTCCCCCGAAGACATGTTCTTCCGGGCTTCCATCTCCTGCCTCAGGGCTTCTTCCAGTTCTTCGATCTGATGGCTGAGGCTGACCACGTCGGGATGGGTTTCATAGTAGTTGAGCAGCAAATTGTCCTTCTGGTTCTGAAGTTCAGCTATACGGTCCCTGATCTGCTCCTCCTTGCCCAGCCGCACGCTGAATGCAGATTCGCCCGAAAGCTGCTTCAACAGGGATCGCTCCCGTTCCTGTTCTTCACTGAGGCGCAGGCGGGTATCACTGATCTGCTGGCGCAACTGGCTTATCCGGTTGTCCACATCTGCCTGGGAGCCTGGACGGGCGTCGACACTGCCGCTACGGAATTCCTTCAGCTTCTTTTCCGCTTCCAGCAGCTTCTGGTGATACTGGGTAACCTGGTTCTGGATGAACTCGAAGGCCTCCCGGCTCTCGCTCCTCTTGGTATCGGTACTTTCACTGATGAACAATTCCGCATAACGCCGGGTAACGCGAAAAGCCCGCTGGGGATCACTGTCCGAATAGGAGATCTTGAGCAGGTTGGCACCAACATTCTGCACCCGTGTTCTTTCCATGATGCTTTCCATCAGGGCCTCTACCTGCACGGGAGACAGCTGGCTCAGGTCCCAGCCACCCGCATCCAGGATCTCCGTAAGCACACGACGGCTCCCCAATATTTCACGGGCGTTGCGGCCAAAACTGAGCACGTCCGTCTGCACTGCCCTGCCTTCCATCAGAGGTTCTATAATGTTTTTTTCGCCAATAAGAATGGTCGTGGACGACTCATATTTCTTGGGCACATAGAGACCTATCGCCAGGCTCGCCAGCGACACCACCGCGAACATCAGCACAAGCCTTACCTTCTGACGCCGAAACTCCGTCATCAATCCGTGCATCCATTGCTCAAACGTCAACTGCATTGCTGATTTCCTCCTTCTCTCCCGCTCATCAATCTGCAGACCTCCGGGTACCCCTCAGAAACTCCGCTCAGGAATGGAAATGATATCGCCGGGAAGCAGTTCGTAATTGGTACTCAGGTCGCCTTTCTGCAGGATCTGTTTCAGGTGGATGGGATAGGCATTGATTTTGCCATCAACCTTGCGATACAGACGCGCATTGTCGGGAGCGGCAAATTCCGTCACGCCACCGGCCTCCAGCACCGCATCGAGCACCGTCATGCCGGGACGGTGAGGAGACGAAACCGGCTGCACCACGGCACCTGTCACGCGCACCCTGGTCAGGTAGGCGTTGCTGACCAGCCGGGTAACGCTCACCGCCACCTGGGGATTCCGAATATATTGGGAAAGACGCTCCCTGATGTCAGCCGCGATTTCCTCGGGGGTCTTGCCCGCGGCAAGCACATCACCGATTACCGGGACAGTGATCATGCCATCAGGACGAACCACGGCATTTACCGAAAGCTCCGGGTTGCGCCACACCGACACAGAAAGCGTGTCATCAACCCCAACCTGATATTTTTCCACCACTCCCGAACCACCGGGCGGCGGGCCCTGGGTCACTGTTCCGGGTTGGGTAACACAACCTGCCCCTGCCAAAATGGCCAGAACCATGGCCATCAGCCCCATAACACGCTTCATCAAATCCATTTTGTCAACCCCTGAATACAAGAAATGTGAACCACTTCAACAATGTCATGTTACCACATGAATTTAGTGTAAGATATTCCCTGTAAAAGAACTAGGGAGCCTCCAGGGTTATTCTGGAAAAATCCTTGATTGGCGTGAAATTTCCGGGCTCGGAACAAGCTCCCGGCAGCCAGTTCCTACGGGGGCGAAGCTCTGGGCAAAACGGCTTCAGCACCAGTGAACAAGATTGGACAATACTCTCACGACCACCAAACAACAACATGGAATGGACAATTCATCACATGCTGTACCCAGCCTCCCGGAACCACTCTTGCGTAGAAACTTGCTCATCCCCCCAATTCAGCTTCTTCCAGCGTTCCGGGCAGAACGCGTTTTCTCAAGCCAACATCCTTTGACTTGACGGGAACGATGATCTCGATGGAGAAAATCGCAACGGAACGCGTCCCCGGGGATCCTAATTTCAAAGAAGCCGAGGTCTTCAGCAGGACGCGGTCCACAATCCAGGATCAGCCTGCAACAGCAACCTTCGTGCTACTGATTGTCTATGTGGCGATGATCTTCATTCGCCCGCAGGAATGGATTCCATCCATGATGGGGTGGCCCATTATTCCGGTGCTCATCCTTTCTGCTTTCATGTTCTGGCTGTTTTCCTCCAACAAAGCACTGGACGCCCCCCAGTTCTACCTGCTGGGAGCGCTGATGCTGTTTTCCCCCCTGACGGTGGCACTGGCGGGAGAAGGTCTGTCCGCGGCCCTCAACACCATCGTCAAGCTGGCACCCCTCTATCTGACTTTCCTGCTGATCGCCGCCACCGCGCTTTCCCGCAGGCGAATCCACATTATGATGTGGCTCATGGTCGGCGGCGCCGTCCTCATGAGCGCTCACGGCATACAGCAAAGTATCACGGGCACCGGCTGGACCGGCGAGGTCCCCATCCTGGGACGCATGCGCTACATTGGCATATTCAACGACCCCAACGACGTGGGGCTCTCCCTGGTCACTGCCCTGCCCATGGCCATGCACCTCATGCGCACCAGCCGCCGTTTAGCGGTCAAGCTGCTCCTGCTGATCTGCGTGGGAGTCATCCTCTGGGGCATCAAGCTCACTGATTCCAGGGGAACCATTCTGGCACTGGGCGCCATACTGGGCGTCTACTCATGGCGGCGATTTGGCATTTTCCGCACCCTGGTAATAGGCATGATGGCTGTGCCCGCCCTGTTCTTCCTGAGCAGCCGACTGGACACCATCAGTCCGGGCGAGGAATCCGCCTATGGGCGCCTGGATGCCTGGTATGAAGGCATACAGATGCTCATCGACAACCCGGTCTTTGGCGTGGGCTTCGGTCTTTTCGGGGATCACAACCTGTTGACTGCCCACAACTCCTACATATTGGTGCTCGCGGAACTGGGTATTCCCGGCTATTTTCTCTGGTTCTCATTCTTCGGCTCCTGCATCATGCTGATGTACCTGCTGCAGAAGCCGCGTAAGCTGATAAAGCCGGCATGGCAAATACTCACAGAGAACCGCCAGCAAGGCAGGATGGACGGGCTGGAATTCGCGGCAGACGAAGAACTTCCCGCCAAGGACGACCTGGCCCCGGAAGATCGCGCCATTGCCCGGGTACTGTTTCTGTCTTTCGTGGGCTTCGCCACGGCATCCTTTTTCCTCAGCCGCAGCTATTCCATGCAGCTTTTCCTGCTCTGTGGCATGGCCGTGGCCCATTACCAGGGAACACGTCTGCGCAACCCGCAGGAAAAAGCCTACAGCTTCTTCCAGCATTTCTGGTTCTGGGCCTTTACTTCCGGCGCCTCCGTGATCTTCCTGTATTTCACGGTCCACCTGCTGCTGAGCCTCGTTTGAACATGAAACCGCGCCTGCTGATCATCACCAACCTTTATCCAACCCCCTGGGATCATCAACGGGGCACTTTCAACTTTCAGCAGTTCAACCATCTGGCGGAACACCTGGACATCCGAGTCATCGTGCCCGTGAGCTGGAAAGAGCGTCTTCAGCATGGCCGTCAAAAAGCAGCTCCCCTGCCTCCCCATCCCCTGGAAGGAAAGGCCGTCTATCCCTGGTACTGGTACACACCCGGACTGTTTCGCACCTCCTACGGCAGATCCATGCAGGCTTCCCTGGAACTGCAGTGCGGCAGGCTGATGAGGACCTTCCAGCCAGACCTGCTGCTCTCCTCCTGGGCCTACCCCGAGGGCAGCGCCGGAACCCGCATCGCCGACAAGCTGGGTATACCGGCTTTCGTCAAGGTACATGGCAGTGACATCAACGTCATCGCCAGGCAGGCATCGATACGGAATCAGATCCGGGCCTGGGGAAAACAGGTGAGAGGCGTTGTCTCGGTCAGCGCCGCCCTCAAGAAGAAAATGGAGGCAATAGGCATTCCCGGGCAGAAGATCCATGTGATCTACAACGGCATAGACCACCAGCGCTTCCACCCCCTGCCCAGGAATCAGGCCAAGGCCAGACTGGGCATCGGGGACTCCCGGATCATGCTCTACGTGGGCAACCTGAAAAGAGAAAAGGGGTGCGTGGACCTGGTGGAAGCCTTCGTTCACCTGGCTCCGCAATACCCGGACCTGAAACTTTATGTGGCCGGTTCTGGCACCATGAAGGAAACCATGGCAGCCACCGCCGCCCATGCCGGGCTGGAAAACCGCATGATTCTCCTGGGCAAGGTGAATCATGCTGACCTGAACCACTGGTACAATGCGGCGGACCTGGTATGTCTGCCCAGCTACAACGAAGGCGTGCCCAACGTGCTGCTGGAAGCCATGGCCTGCGGCACGCCGGTGGTCGCTTCCAACGTGGGCGGCATTCCGGAGGTGGTTGGGGACGATACCGGGCTGTTGTCGGAAGCTGGTGACATACATACTCTGGCTGAAAGCCTGAGCCTGGCGCTGACCACACCCTGGAACCGGGATACCATCCACGCTCATGCCCTGAAATTTTCATGGGATGAAAACACCCGGCAAATGCTGGACATGTTCGATATCGAGGGACACAGGGAACCATGACCATACCGCTGATACTGCTCCTGCTCGCCGGATTCGCCGCCGGCCTGGTTCTGCTACGGGAAATCCGGGCCAAGCAGATGCACATCTGGCTGCCCGACTACATCAGGCACAAACACCGCCCTTCCCATTCGGGCCCTACCCACATCATGTTCTGCTTCGTGGATCACTTCGAACCGCGCTGGTCGAATGCCGACTACGAGACGGAAGTAAGACGGGTGGACCGCTGGGCGGAAGGCTATCCCACCCTCGCCCGCCGGCACCGGGACGCAGACGGCTGCCATCCCAAACACTGCTTCTACTATCCAGAAGAAGAATACCGCAAGGAACACCTGGACAAGATAGAAGCCATGTGCCGCCAGGGCCTGGGGGAAATCGAGATTCACCTGCACCATGACAAGGATACGGAAGCCGGCCTGCGTGAAAAGCTTTCCCGCTTCACCCGCGACCTGCACCAAACCCACGGCGCCCTCAGCCGCTGGCCGGGCCGGGATGACCTGGCCTGGGGATTCGTGCACGGTAACTGGGCCCTGGACAACTCGGAGCCGGACGGTTCCAACTGCGGCATCAACAATGAACTCATCATCCTCCGTGAGGAGGGCTGCTACGCGGATTTCACCCTGCCTTCTGCCCCCAGCGCCACCCAGACCAGCAAGATCAACGCCATCTACTACGCCAAGGACGATCCGCAGCAGCCCAAGTCACACGACCGGGGCCGGGACGTCACCGTGGGGGGCAAGCCCTGGGGCGACCTGATGATCGTCCAGGGGCCGCTGATGCTCAACTGGAAAAACCGCAAGTGGGGGCTGCTGCCCCGTATCGAGAACTCGGATATTCGCGCCAGCTATCCCCCGACGCCGGACCGCGTAGACCTGTGGGTGAAAGCCGGCATTCACGTAAAAGGGCGTCCGGAATGGCTGTTCATCAAGGTGCACACCCATGGCACCCAGGACTGTGACATGGACGCACTGCTGGGCGAGCCTATGGATGCCATGTTCCACTACCTGGAAAGCCGCTACAACGATGGCGAAAACCATGTGCTACACTATGTTTCCACCCGGGAGATGTACAATATCATCAAGGCGGCGGAAGCCGGCGAAAAAGGCGATCCCAACGATTACCGAAACTATATCCTGCCCCCGCCAGCAAACTGCCCCTCATGAATCCGGAGGGCAGCCCCCAGGGAAAAGACTGACCCTGTAGCGGCCCTGCCCGCCACCAAGTTCCACTTTCCAGCCTTCACGAAAGGTTTCGTATTCCCGCTGCACCTCGGGCCAATGGACGATGTGCACCAGCGGCTCGGCCGGCTCCAGGGGGCGTATGCAGAGCTTTCCCGCGAGAATGTCCTTTCCCCTGCGGCGGGGCTTTTCCGGCACATTGAGCTGCCAGAAGGCCTGAACCGATGCATCCACTTGGTATTCATCAACCACCACCACTTCATCCTTACCGAAATCCAGCTGCCGGATCCAGCGGAACACCAGGGGGCTGGACGCATAGGCAGGCGACAGATCCGCGTGAATGTTCAGCCCACCTGCCTTCTCCTCTACCCGCAGGCGGTTTTCGCTGAAGCCCTGCCCTATATTCCCCGCCGGCCCCGCAAAACGCAATACATTGTGGACATCCGTGCCCTGTTGTATGCCGCTGTGGGTGAAAACGTTTTCCGTGACCGCCAGCCATTTGCGCTGAAACAGGGCAAAAGCCCCCTGATCCTGATGAGCATGATCCTCGTCATACCGGCCGGCCACGAAGGACAGCCACAGGGCCTTGCGATCCCAGGCGGTACGGGCAAATAAATGTCCCGCCCCCGGAGAATGGTACCAGAGGCGGCGGGGCTTCTCCCCAGGCCCCAGGGGCAGCAGATCATACCGGTAGTTGGCACCGTCCCCCATTTCCCGGACGCTGATATGACGAAGCCACCAGGCGCCATGACGTGCCTCCTTCCCTTGGGGCACCAGGGCATGGGCTAGGAGCATCAGCTTTCGGTGGTAGTCGTAC
The DNA here is from genome assembly GCA_027030425.1 of Sedimenticola sp. Classification (GTDB taxonomy): domain Bacteria; phylum Pseudomonadota; class Gammaproteobacteria; order Chromatiales; family Chromatiaceae; genus Thiolapillus. The sequence continues at coordinate 22,384 of JALVEW010000270.1, read as the reverse complement.
ATGACGGGCATGGAGACCCTGGCCTGGTCCCCAATGGCCGCCACCATGTCCATGGTGGGCAGGGTGGCATGCACCCAGTAGTCCATGCTCTCCCTGGCCAACCGGTCCAGGACGGGAATAGATGCCTCACCCGCTCTTTTCCAGGCGCGGTAGACCTCGAACAGCCGGGCATGGGACAGGCCGTAAGCCGTGCCTTCCCGACTGCCGCCACCACGATAATTATCGAAATAGGCAGCCACCCGGGGCCAGGTTTCCTCCCGCAGCCGTTTGAGCCAGTGCGGGGAGCCGCTGGCCAGGGCCCAGTACACCGTGGCCTCGAGAAAACTGTAATAGTAATTGTTTCCCGGATTGTCGATGCTCCAGCCTGACCAGGGATGCGCCTTCCCTCCCCAACTGGCTTCCGCGGGATTCCACAGATTATCCAGGGTCTGCTCCGCGTAAGCTGACCAGCGTGCTTTCCGCGCCTCCCCCAACTTCTCACCACACCAGTCCAGGGTCACGGCAAGATCCGCCAGCATGGGCCCCACCTGAAGATAGGAATCTCCGGCGACCTCCGGCCTCTCGCCCGCCGCCATGGCCTTTTCCGCCGCGGTCACCTGTTCCTCGGCCATGGCGACGGCCAGCTGACAGTAGGGTTTCCTGCCCGAAAGCCGGCCCGCCAAAGCGGCATCCCTGGCCCGGAATCCATAGGATTCCTTGCCGGACACCGCATCACGCACCCAATTTTCGAATCGGCTCCATGCCCGCGCCTTGTCCCCCGGCCCATCGACCAGCGGTGGAACGGCGGCGCACAGGCCCGCTGGTAACAGCAGCATCGCCGCGAACATCTTCCACCAGCATCCCTGTCCTCGGCCAATCATCGAGCCCCTCTGTCTTCACTTGTTCTCCACTTGCGTCCAATCATACGCCAGGGAACAGAAAATGGTATTCTTTGCAGTCGCCAGGGCGCACGGGACCAGACAGGCTTTTCCCCTTCTCCCCCGCACCACGCCAAGGTCTCATCCTGACCAAGGGATCTGAACGACAGAATGAGCATAACCCGAGAAGTCGCCCATTCTCTGAAATGGGTGACGGTTTCCAAGTTTGCGGCGCAAATCATCCGCTGGGGTGTGACCTTTCTGGTCATCCGCATCCTCAACCCAGACGACTACGGCCTCATGGCCATGGCCGGCGTGGTGCTGTCATTCTTCGAGGTTTTCGCCAGCGCGGGACTAGGCACAGCACTGATCCAGGCTGCATCCTTCTCCCGCCGCCAGGTGCAGGAAATCTTCGGGCTGTTGCTGCTGGTCAACCTGACTCTGGCCCTGGGAATGGCCTTGCTGGCCCCCTGGGCCGCCGAATACTACAGGGACGAACGCCTGATCCCCATTCTCCATGTACTGCCCCTGGTGCTGATGATCTCCGCCCTGGAAACCCTGCCCAGCGCCATGCTCACCCGGGAAATGCAGTTCAAGCGCCGCTCCCTTTCCGAGCTGGCGGCCTCCGCCATCGCCGCCCTGTTTACACTCTGGCTGGCTTGGCAGGGGCTGGGGGTGTGGGCCCTGATCTGGGGTTACATGAGCGAGGTCGCCCTGCGCGCCCTGCTCCTCAACCTGGTCAATCCCATGCTGATGCTGCCCCGCTTCTGGTTCAGCCACTCCCTGCCCCTCATTTCCTTCGGCGGCGCGCAGACGCTGACCACTTTTGCCTGGTTCATCTTTTCCAGCATGGACGTGTTCATCGGCGGCCGCCTGTGGAGCACGGATATGGTGGGCATCTACGCCATCGCCATCCAGCTTTCGCATATTCCCCTGAACAAACTCACGCCCATCGTCAAACAGGTGGCACTGCCCGCCTACGCCCGAATCCACCACCAGCCTGAGGGAGAGCTGAAAGCTTACTACCTCAAGGCCAACGGCCTGACCATGCTGGTGGCCTTCCCCATCTTCTTCGGGCTGGCGGCCGTATCGCCCGTGCTGATACCCCTGCTCCTGGGCGAGAAATGGCAGGCGGCCATACTTCCTGCCACCCTACTGCCCCTGATTCTGCCCTTCCGCATGTCCCAGGAACTTATGGACCCCGTGCTGGAGGCTATCGGCAGACCCCGGGAGGCACTGAAAAACTGGATGATAATTATTTCCATTACAACACCTTCCCTCTACATCGGCGCTGTATGGAACGATATTCTGGGACTCTGTATTGGCTGGCTGGTAAGCATGCCCCTGTCTTATGCCCTTACCTCCAGGGTTACCATCAGAAACCTGGGGATAAATGCCTGGGCATTTGCCAGGACGGTATTTCCTCCGCTATTCATCGCAGGCATCATGTTTGCAGCCGTTCGCACCATCAACATGATGCTGGTAGACGATCTGGGCAGAGTCACACTCCTGACAATTGAAGTTGGCATGGGAGCAGCCATCTATATCTCCCTGGCATGGCTGTTCTGCAACAGCGAATTCCGCTCCGCCCTGCATATTCTCAGCAAACTCAGAAAGCGCTGAGGGCCGGCTTGCCAGTACGACAACTCTCTCACAAAATACCTGTTTGCCAACCAGCCCTTGTGCGTCCCGTCACATAAGCACCGGTTATTCCCGGAAAAAAACAAAAAATGGGGGTAGTCTTGGCACTGAACAGGAATATTGTGGTCAAACCTGACATTTGCGCAATCCGGCCACCTTCAACCCAACTTCAAGCAGTAACCCAAGACATGAAAAGCAGTCCTCGATTTCCATTCCGTCACATGCTGTTACCGGTTCTGATGCTGGTTTTATTCTGGCTCCACCCGGCAGTTGCCGGCGTCAACGCCAGTCACCCCCGCATCTGGCTGGACAACGCCACCATCAACAGGCTCAAAGCCAATGTCGCCGCAAACACGCCTGAGTGGCAGGCACTGAAAGCCTGGTGTGACAACCATATCGGGGACAATATGCCCGACTACTACCAGGGCCTGGACTGGCAACGCTACATGCTGAACTACGCCCTGGCCTACCGGGTCACCGGCAACGCGACCTACGCCCAGGAAGCCATCATCTACCTGCGCGCCCTTACCTATGATGCCGGAGGCGGTTATGGCTCCGGCGTCATCGGCAACGGCCAGGGTGGTGCAAGCTCCATCACCCATGATTCCGGCTACGGAGCTCGCAGCTACGGAATGTCCCTGCCTGTGGGCCGGGACTGGCTGGACGGCGCCCCGGGGCTGACCTCCACGCTGATTCGTGACATCAACACCCGCCTGGACGAGTGGATCACCTGGGTATTCACCAGTCCTGACGCTTTTTCCCCTCATGACCCCACGGACAATTACTACGCCGGCTTTTTCTCCATGGTCTACACCGCGGCCATCGGGCTTGCGGGCGACCCGGGCTACAAGAGCGACTGGCTGAACCGCGCAGAAGCCATGTGGGCCACCGAGGTACTGCCCCTGATAAACGGCCTTTTCGACGGCGGAGAATGGCAGGAAGGCTGGAATTATGGTCACTGGGCTGTCCGTGAATACCTGCTGTATCCCACGGCCCTTGCCAGCGGCACTGACCTCAACGACCACTGGAATGAAACAAACTGGCACGAAGACCTGGTAAAAGGCCAGCTTCACATCCTTTATCCCTCATTGGACTATGTCTCCGACAATGGCTCCTGGTCCGGCGACACCAAGGGTGATCCACGAGACAGCACCCTGCGTTTTCTTGCCTCTTTCACCCCCGTGAGCCCGACCCTGCGGGGAATCGCCCAGTGGGGCGCGAATCACATGCAGGCGGAAACTTCTGACTCCCTTTGGGAAAACTTTCTTTTCGCCAATCCCGATATTGCGGAAATCACGCCCACCAGCGCCAACATGGGCGGCCTACACTATGGCATGAAGGGCCATGGCATGGCCCGGGGCGACGACTGGACCAATACCATGGCCACCTATGTGGACGTGATTGGCGGCCTGCAGGAAAACGACCAGGGCGAATACAACCTGGGAGAGGTAAAAATCGGTTCCCGGGGAGAAATCCTCCTGGTGGACGCGGACACCTGGCAGTGGGAATCCCAGTTCGCCAATATCCTCACCATCACCGGTGATCACTACCACGCTCCCTTCCAGGAAAACGAAACCCCGGACGTCACCTTCGACGCCACAGGAATGGCCCACAAGTTCGCCTATTTCCTGTCCGACAAGCTGGAACAGGCCTATGACTTCGATTACGGCAATTACCAGGATGGCGGCGCAGCTTCCGCCTCCTCCTATCGCCGGGAAGTGGCCTTTCTCCCCCCGGATCATGTCATCGTACTGGACAATATCCAGCCCACCACCACGGCCAACCGGGTGACCCTGCAGTGGCATTTCGCTGAGCTTCCCACGGTGAGCGGCGACGAGATCAGCATAAGTCGCGGCGCGGCAAAGCTGTTCCTGCGTCCCTTCGGCACGGCATTTGGCATCTCAGTACATGATGCTTCCGCGGAGCGTTCCAGCAGCATTCCTCCGCTGAATGTCCATCGGGTGGAACTCGAACAGCTGAACGGCTCCACCGATCTGCAGCTCTTCTCGGTGTTTCAGGCAGCCGACAGTTCAGCAGGACAGATGGATCCGGTGGCGGAAATCAGCTCCACTACCGGCAACATGAAGGGCATCAACATCGATGCCGCGGATGCCGCTCTGGTGGCGATGTTCTCGAAAAGCACGATGCTGCAAAAGGAGCTGATCTACAACCCGCCCCACACCCAGACGGTGACGCGCCACCTGCTCACCGGCATGGAGCCAGGCATCTACGATGTCTATGTCAACAACAGCCTCTATACAGCGAACATCGGTACCGGGGAGAACAATACCCTTTACTTCGAAACTGGTACGGGTACTTCCTTCCATGTGGCCAAGTCCGGAGAGCTGCAACTGCTGTTTTCCAGCGATTTCGAATAGACCTCCGAAAGAAACTGTTCCTGCCACGCTGGAGCTGTATCAACGAAAAGGCCGCGTCAGCGGCCTTTTTCATGTATCCGCCACCAGTTCATCCATGATTTGAAGGATGCGTTCGGCATTTCTGATCCAGGTATGGCGCTCACGAACATCCTTCAATCCGCGGGCAGCAACAGCTTCCCGTTGCACGGAATCCGCCAGCAAGGCTGAGAGCCGCTCACGGAAGGCCGCCCTGTCCCCGGCGGGAAACAGGCAACCGTTGACGCCATCTTCGATCACATCCCGCACCGGACCGACATCCACCGCCAGCACCGGCTTGCCCCGGGCCATGTATTCGAACATGACGATAGGGGAACCAAAGGGATTGGAATGGGGCAGGACGCAGATATCCATGGCATCGATGTAGTCCACCACCTCCGCACGCTCCACCGCACCGGTCAGGGTGACCGCATGCTCCAGGGAAAGGCGCATCACCTGCTCCCGCAGTTCGTCCATGAAGCGGCAGGGCCCGACCACGAGAAGATGCAGGTCCGGCCATTCCGGCTGCAACCGGGCCATGTCGTCCAGGAGAAGATCCAGCCTGTCCCAGCGCACGATCTGGCCGACGAAACCCACCACCGTGCGTCCCTGTAGGCCCAAGCCCTCGCGAACCTTCATTCCGGGCTGGCCCCCATCCACCAGCGCGTCTTCACGCACGGCATTGGGAATCACCTGAATCTTGTCCTCGGCCACGCCCCGCTGCACCAAGGTCTGCTTGAGGAAGCTGGAAACCACCAGAACGCAATCCGCGCGCCGAAACACCGCCGCCTCCACCTTCCTGGCCAGCCAGGGCAGGGCCTGCCCCCTGGCTCTCTCTATACCGGCAATCTCGTTGACTTCGAGAACCGAGGGGATATTCCGCCGCCTGGCCAGCCAAGTGCCAATGAAACTGAAGAATGCATAGCGTTCATAAAAGACATCGATCTGCTCCCGTTTCATTCGCCGGGAAAGATGACGCCAGACCCACAAGTTGTAGGCCAGTTCCGCCGCCTCGAAAACAAACTGGGGCGCATGCCGGGTAAGATAGCGAAAAAAACGGGAATACAGGGAGGGGGTTCCCTTGTCCGGCGCCGGTACCGTCCCGGTTTCCGTGGCGTGCATGACATCCACGCCCGGCGCCTCCTGCAAAGTTACCTGGCAGCCCAGCCTGCGCAGGGCGCTTACCACTTCCCGGATATGCACGCCCTCGCCCCCCCGTCCCTGGGTGCGATGATGATAGAGAATACGTGGTTTATCCATTTCCATTTCGTGCAAGCCTACAAGTCCTGACACCTGACCAAATCAAAGCCTTTCTGCCTGACCGTATCCATCAGGACAGGCAGGGCCTCCAGGGTATGCCGGTAATCCTCGTGCAAAAGCACCACGTCGCCGGATACCAGGGGTTTGCGGGAGAAACGCTCCACCAGCTGCCCCGCCTCCTCCACGCGCGAGTCATCACTGTCCACAGACCAGAAGACCGTACGGAACCCAAGGCGAATAAGCTTCAGGAACACCAGCGGTGGAATACTTCCATAGGGCGGACGAAAGCTCTTTTCCAGGTCGCATCCGCAGATATCCTCCAGCACCTTCTGGCAATGCAGGACATCCGCCAGGTAGTCCGCCGGGCTGGCATCGAGCAGTGCATAATGACCGTAACTGTGGTTCGCCACCTCGTGACCCTCCTCCAGCATGCGCCTCACCAGCGCCGGATACTTTTCCGCCTCCTCCCCGACAACGAAGAATGTGGCCTTCACACCGGCCTGGCCAAGGACATCGAGAATACGCGGCGAATGTTCCTGGTGGGGTCCGTCATCGAAACTGAGAGCGACCTTCCTGCCCGCCATCCTGCCACGAAACAGCAGCCACCGGGGCACCACAAGGCTGGTGAAATGTTTGATCTGACGTCCTATGCCCATGTCTCGACTACCAGGCAATCTTCTGCGCGCCGCGCAGATGGCGCCACAGCCCAATGACAGCTGCCGCATTGAGCACCACGAAAGTCCGCGCCAGCTTCCCCAGGCGTCCCGCCTTTTCCCCCAGAAAAGACAACAGGTAGAAAACCACCTGGCCTGCCAGCAACAAGCCTGCCGTCACCCGCAGCAAATCCGCCTGCCGGGCGTCGAAACTCAGGAAGGTGCTGCTCAGCAATAACACAAGCAGCGCCCAGGGACAGAGCAGCCGCAGCAGTTTGTGTGACATGAATTCGAACCAGACCGGGTTTCTCCAGGGCAGCAACAGTGCCGGAAGGCGGGAGATGAGCTGATAATTCCCCGCGAGGGTACGGATCTTGCGCGCGAACTCCCGACTGTCCGGCATGGCCTGATCCCAGGCCACGGCTTCCGGCACCAGAATCACCCTGCGTCCCTGCAGCCACTGCAGGGATGGAACCCAGACGTCGTCCAGGATGATGTCCTCTGGAAGATCCTCCATGTCGGCGGCGGCAATCACGTATAGTGAACCGGACACGCCGGTAACACCGCGAAACGCCGATTCCGACAGGCGTATCCAGTTCTCGTACTTCCAATACAACCCCGCCCCCGTCTTGCCACGCAACAGCAGCTGACCGCCGGCCACCCCCACCACGGGATCGGCAAGTCCTGCCACGAGCCGGGCAAGGCATTTTCTGTCCAGAGGCTGGCGTATGTCGGTCATCAGCAGAACCTCACCCCTGGCCTCTCTTCTCAACCGGTTGAGAATGGCCGGTTTGCCGGTGCGCCTGTCCATGCGAAATACCCTCACCCTTTCGGGATTCTCCCGTGCGCAGGCATCCAGCAACTCATCCGTGCGGTCAGTGCTGCAGTCAGAGCAGATCAGAATCTCCAGCCTGCCAGAGGGATAGTCCTGCGTGAGCAGACTGTCCAGTTTCTCCTGAATGAAGGCTTCACCATTGAACACGGGGATCAGGGCAGAAACCATGGGCATTTCTTCCCCTTCCGCGGCCCGGGATCTCCGGGGAAGCATCCATGCCAGCAGGGCAATGACCAGAGGGTAGCCTGCATAGGTATAGGCCAGAATAATCAGGGAAACGAAAAAAGCGGATATCATGAGGTTCTGTCAGCGATCCGTGCCATGGAGAACATCATCATAACAGGAGAGGTAACTGCGAATCATGGCATCGAAGCTGAACTGCTGCAGGACACGGTCTCGTCCGCCCTGCCCCAGCCGCTCCGCCAGCCTGTTTTCCGTGAGCACCCGTACCAGCGCCGCCGCCTGCTCCCGGGGACTGGAATGAGGCACCAGGATTCCTGCGTCATCGCTTACGAGTTCATCCACGCCCGGGATGCGGGTGGCGACCACGGGACAGGCACTGGCCATGGCCTCCAGCAGGGAAATGGGCAGTCCCTCGATGAGCGATGAAAGGGTAAACACATCAAACAATTGCAGCAGCTCCGGAATATCCCGCCGCACACCAAGAAAATGCACATGGCCGCCGATATCCAGTTCATCCACGAGATGGCGCATGCCTGCTTCCAGTGGTCCTTCACCAACGATCAGCAACCGCGCATCAGGCACCTCCTGCAAGACATGGGCGAAAGCGCGTAACAGGGTGGCGTGATCCTTGGCCTCCGTCAGGCTGGCAACGATGCCAATGATCCTGCTGTCCGGAGGCAAGCCAAGCTCCTGTATTTTCCGGTTTCGGTCAATGCGTATCTGATAAGGCGCCGGATCTATACCATTGTAAATATTCCGGATATGGGAGGTGGGAATGCCGATATCCTGCTCCAGCGAGGGGATGAGATGCCGGGCAACAGTGGTCACCAGGCGAGTCCTTTTGCCCAGCAGCCTCAGGGCTGTCTTCAGGTGCTTCTGCTGAGCGGTCTGGAACTTCGCCAGGGAGGTGTGCTCGGTGTAGACCAGGGGACGCCCCGCAAACAAGGCTCCCAGGCCGCCATAAAGCCAGGAAACCTGGTTGTGGGCATGCACCAGCTCATAGCCTTCCCGGCGAATCAGGCTGCGCATTCTGAAGGGCAGAAGATAGTCCCTGGATCTTTGTTTCCGGACTACGTGCACCGGAACATCGATGGCCTCGAACTCTCCCTGCAGCTTTCCACCCACCTCGAACACACAAACGCCTGGCCGGTAACGATCACCGGCCATCATGGCCCGCGACAATTCCAGCAACAGGGTTTCTATGCCGCCCATTTCGAGGGAATAGTTCACAAACAGCAGCCTGCGGGGCTTCCTTGTGATTTGCCCGTTCACAGATCTATCTCTCCATCGGTGATGTACCAGTCCCCCTGGTCAAGAATCACGGCCCAATCCCTGCCCTTTTCCGGGTTGGACAGAATACCTCCCCAACGAGGGGAGGGTCTGGCGATAAAACCGGCCTCCTTCATGAGTTTTTCCGTTTCTCCACTTGCCACCAGCCCGACATTGATTACCGAATGTCCGAGCCCCCGCATCCTGCACCAGAAATGCCTGAACAGGGGCTTGACCCACCGGGCATGCCGAAAGCGATAGTCATCCACCAGCACGATACCGTCAGCGAAGGAAAATACCAGGAAAGCCACCAGCTGTTCTCCGTCCAGCAGGGCGAACAGCTGATAGTCCTTGTAGGGACATTGCGCATACCGCCAGCGCACATAGTCCTCGCCATGCACACCCTGAAACCGCTTCTGGCGGGAATTGGCTTGCCAAAACGCCCTCCACTGGCCTTCCAGCTCATCCATGGACGACAGAATGCGCGGTTCTCCCGGCACGGGTCCCAGGCGATTCTGCAGGTAAAGGCCCGTATCCAGCGCCAGGGAAACGGGAGCTGCCAGCCATGCGGGAATCCGTCGCCTGGAAAACACCTCCTTCAACTTGCCGCGGGTGCGAATCAGGCGGGAGAAGCGCACGCCGCTGCCGATCTGCCGGTAACCCAAGCGCTTGATGACACCCTGGGCCGCAAGATTGGGAAACCCCAGCATCAAGTCCAGCCCCTGTTCCCAGGCCTTTTCGACCAGGGTGCGCTGCAATGACAGGGCCGGGCCAAACACCCGGTAATCGGCATCGATAGCAAAATCGATGGCAATGCCCGCGCGGCAGATTTCTCCATCGAAATGAAAGTCGCGACGCATGGCCGAAGCCGTCCCGACAATCTCGTTCTTTTCCTCATGGACGGCCAGGCAGGTCAGAGTGTCCCCGGCGGGATTGTCCTGGTACAGCCACTCATAGCGGCCTTCCGCGACGAAACGCAGATTGTCATCCCACAGACGGCGAATGGCCCGGACATGTTCCGGATCATCCTGGTTTGCCAATATGATCTTGAATCCCACCTTCCCCCCCGAAGGTTTCCCGGGAAACCGGGACTGGCCTGGCATGACAGCCGGCAGTGCTGGCTTCCTCAGTTCTTCCCTACCACATCACCGCCCGGCTGTTCCGTTACCAGCCGCGCAAGAAACGCCAGCAGACGCCCGGCAACAACCTCTTGCCCATAGGCATTCAGGTGCTTGCCATCATCAGTATAAGCCGGAATGAGCGCAGCATACTCGCCACCCAGCACCTTCACCCGATATTCCCTGCCATCCGGGAAACGTGACTCCCAGTCGGCCACATCCGCCAGGTGTCCGGTGGCGGCATATTTTTCGCGGATCATGGCATTGTATTCGTTTCGCTTGATATTGGCCTGATCCCCCCATACCTCCATCCCCAGCAGTCGTTTCAACCTTGCCTTCAGGCTGCTGTCGAATACCCGCAGGGGAACGGTGGAATACAAAAACACGGTCTGGGGAAATTCCGCCTGCAACCTGGACATAGTGCCGGCATATTCATCCACCAGCGCTGGCACATCCGTCTCCTTGCCGATATCCACATAGCAAAATTTCAGCATGGCCATGTCCGGGCGCCTATCTCCCAGCCGGTTCTCCAGGAAGGCCTGGAATTCCTTCATCTTGCTGCCCGGATCGCCATTGCTCCCAATCGTGGAATGCAGCAGCCCCGCGGAAGGCACCGGTTCACCTGCCTTGAGTTCCTTTACGGAAAACAACCCGGGCAGGCCCATGCGGGCCAACACCTTTTCCACCCCATCGATGATGTTGTATCCAACAGACTGATGAGCAAAATAGAAAGTCTTGCCCGAAAGCGCATTGATCTGTTCCGGTGAAAGGGCTGGCAGGGGAATGGCTTCCTGTTTCATGCTGTCGTCCCCACAGGCGCCGAGAACCAGATAAATGGCTCCCAGGACAATTAGGGCAATCGATAATCTTCCATACCTCATGCTGGCCTCCTTCTGTCATGACGTTACACCAGGCCGATGGTCCTGACAACGGCAAATCCGCCGTTCCCGGCATCATGCCATCCAGACGCTGGATCATCGTCAATCCCCCAATAACGCTGGCTGGAGCAGACGCCCCGCGTTGTTCCCCCATGCAAGCTTGATATACCATGATCTTCCAGCCACCACGGACAGGACGCCATGATATCCGATCACAGCATCTGCCTCATGTACCACTGCCTCTACGAAGGAGAAGGTGAGTACTTGGAGCTGCATCCCGACGACAGGCCCTACAGCCTGTCCACCCATCAGTTTCAGCAACAGCTTCAACTGCTGGCGGACAGGGGCATTCCCGTGCTTTCCGCCCGAAAGACCGAAGGAAATCCCCGCCAGAGCCTGCACCAACGGCATGCCGTGGTGCTTACCTTCGACGACGGACACCAAAGCTTCCATCGCCATGCCCTGCCCATTCTTGCGGAACACGGGTTAACAGCCTTCATGTTCCTGAGCACCGACAAGATCGGCATCGACAAACATTTCCTGAACTGGGGGGAAGTAAAGGAGCTGCATGATGCCGGCCATGTCATCGGTGGACATGGCGCCAGCCATCGCTTTCTGGATGAACTGGACCAGGACGAAGCAAGACGGGAACTGCAGGTATCCAGGGAACAGATCGAATCCTGCACGGGCACGCCCTGCACCACCATGTCCTTTCCGGGGGGAAGATACAATGCAGCCGTGCTGAGCCTGGCGCAAGACCTGGGCTACCGGAGCCTGTTCACTTCGGAAGTTCGCGCCCCCCTGTTCGACCGCTCTCCCTTGCTCATCGGCCGCTATGCCATCAGGCACAACATGAGCCTGTCCGAATTCACCGCCATGGTCACGGGTGACCGCCGCTACGCGGCCAGAAAACGTAGCCTGCAGCTGGCCAAGAAAGGGTTGCAGAAACTGCTGGGCAACGAGCGCTACCACCGTCTCTACCAGAAACTGGCCGCTCGCCGCTGAGCGCCGGTTTAACGGGGCAAAACCGGTCAGCCGGCCAGGTGTTCCAGGTACCAGCCAGCGGCCTCGTCCAGACCCCGGGTAATGGAGTACCCGGGCGCGTAACCCAGCAACTCCCTGGCCTTGCCGATATCGGCCAGGGAATGCAGCACGTCCCCCACGCGAAAATCCCGGTACACTGGCTCCACTTCAGCCGCGGCGGGATATGCCGGGGAGACGCGATCGCGAATCAGCCCGAACAATTCGTTCAGCGATGTCCGCTCGCCATAGGCCACGTTGTACACCTGATCCAGCGCCGCCTCGTCGTCCGTGGTTGCCGCGAGCAGATTGGCCTGCACGCAGTTGTCGATGTAGCAGAAATCCCGGCTGGTACTGCCATCACCGTTGATGTACAGGGTCTCCCCCTTGATGAGGGCCGCGAACCACTTTGGGATCACCGCTGCATAGGCGCCGTCGGGATCCTGGCGCCGGCCAAAAATATTGAAATAGCGCAGCCCGATGGTTTTGAACTCGTAGGTGCGGGCAAACACCTGCGCGTAAAGCTCGTTCACCAGTTTGGTCACGGCATAGGGCGAAAGCGGATTGCCGATGCGATCCTCGACCTTGGGCAGGCCGGGATGATCCCCGTAGGTGGAACTGGAAGCGGCATAGACGAAACGCTTCACCCCCGCATCCCGCGCTGCGATGAGCATGTTGAGAAAACCCGTGATGTTGTTCTCGTTGGTCAATGCCGGATCTTCCACGGAACGCGGCACGGATCCCAGCGCGGCTTCGTGCAACACATAATCCACGCCGGAACAGGCCTTGGCGCAGTCTTCAGGATGGCGGATATCTCCCTGAATAAAGGTGAAATTCCCCCACTGATCCGGTGTCACCAAGGACTGCACCTCATCCAGATTGTGCTGAAAGCCCGTGGAAAAATTGTCCAGCCCCACCACTTTCTGATCCAGCTTGAGCAGGGTTTCCAGAAGATTGGAACCAATGAAGCCCGCCACCCCGGTAATCAGCCAAGTGGCCGGCGTTACTTTCAGACGCGCCTGGAGTTCCGCGTAGGCGCCCGCCGAAGCATTCATGATTACAACCGCCAGAAAATGGTGTTTTCGGGAATCTGCGCCGGATCCAGCATGGACTTCACGTCCAGCAGGCAACCATCTTCCGACAGCATGTCCACGAACTCCCCGGCAGGCATGTTGCGGAACTGTTCGTGGGGCACGGCAATGATGAGGGCGCCCAGGTCCCTGAAATCGGAAAGCTCGGACATGGTCTTGCCCATATAGGCCTCGGCCTGGCCCCTGTCCGCCACGGGATCGTACACCATGGGCTCTATGCCGTATTCCTCCAGCTCACTGATGATGTCCACCACCTTGGAATTACGCAGGTCCGGGCAGTCTTCCTTGAAGGTCAGGCCCAATATGCCCACCTTGCTCGCGCCCGGCTGATGGTTGTTGGAAAGCATGAGCTTCATGGCTTTTTCGGCCACGAACTTGCCCATGTTGTCGTTGATGCGCCGGCCGGCAAGAATGACCTGGGGGTTGTAGCCCACGGCCTCCGCCTTGTGGGTAAGGTAGTACGGATCCACACCAATGCAGTGCCCGCCAACCAGGCCGGGGCGGAAAGGCAGAAAATTCCACTTGGACCCCGCCGCCTCCAGCACATGCAGGGTGTCTATGCCCAAGCGGTCGAAGATGATGGCCAGCTCGTTGATGAGGGCGATATTCAGATCCCGCTGGGTGTTCTCGATGACCTTGGCCGCTTCGGCCTCCTTTATGGACGCGGCACGGAACACGCCCGCCTCGATGATGGACTCGTACAAGGCGGCGACCGCATCCAGGCAGGCCGGGTCATCGCCGGAAACCACTTTCACTATGCGCGTCAGGGTATGCACCTTGTCCCCGGGGTTGATACGCTCCGGCGAGTAGCCCACATGAAAGTCCTGCTTCCACTTCAGGCCAGACTCCTCTTCCAGGATGGGCACGCAAATCTCCTCCGTAAGCCCCGGATAGACCGTGGACTCGAACACCACAGTAGCGCCCTTCTTCATCACCTGCCCGGCGGTGCGGGTGGCGCCCACCAGGGGGGAGAGGTCCGGCTGGTTGGCCTCGTCTATGGGCGTGGGCACGGCCACGATAAGGAAATCGGCATCAGACAGATCCTTTGCATTGGTGGTAAAGCTCAGTTTGTCCGCTGCCGTAAATTCTTCATTGGCGACTTCTCCCGTGGGGTCCGTCCCACCACGGTAGCAGGCGATGACCTCTTCTTTCAGGTCCAGCCCGATGGTCTGGTATTTCTTGCCAAACTCGATAGCCAGGGGCAGGCCCACGTAACCCAGGCCCACGACGCCTATAACAGATGAAGAATTCACGTTCATTGGTTCCGATTCCTTGTTCATGATGTCGTCCCGCGCCTGAATCCTTTCCGAAGACCGGCGCACCCGGCGCTGATTGTATCCCAGGAGCGATGCCGGTCACCAATATTATCCCTGACGAAGGGGCAATCGGCATAGAGCATCAGTCCTGGCGGTATGTTGAAAAACCTCCGGTTGCCGCCTCCGCCGGGGAGGCTGTCGCCTTTTGCGACACCCTCCCATGCACGGGAGAAGACTGGGGAGAGGCCAGGACATCCCTTCTCTCCCTCACCCTTTCATTCCGGCGGGCTCCACAATGCCCGGCAAGCGGGAAAAACAGGTTCGATGAGCCTGCTCGAGGAAACTGCGCATGTAGCCCCTCGCTGCATCTTCCTCCCGAATCACCGCATACAAGGTCGCCTGCACGCCCTCAGGCCCCAGGCGCAGGGTCTGCAACTGCCCGGCCTGCAGATATTCCTGCAAGGCCCAGGCAGGCAGCGCCGCTACGCCCCGTCCACTGGCCACCAGCTGAATGGCCAGGGGCGTCAGCTCCACGTGTCTCACGGCGGCAGGCTGAACCGCCGCCGGCAGCAGAAACCGGGAAAACACGTCCAGCCGCCCGTAATCCACGGGATAAGTAATCAGGGTCTCACGCTTCAAGTCGGCAGGCAGCACATATTCCCGCCCGGCCAGGGGGTGATCAGCCGCCACCACCAGCAGGGACTCGTAGCTGAACAGGGGCTGAAAAACCAATCCCGGCGCCGGGCGCAGATCCGAGGAGATGACCAGATCGATACGCCCCGAGCGCAGGGCCGGCAGGGGTTCGAAGCTGTGGGCCTGGGTCAGATCCAGTTCAATCTCCGGCCAGGACTCCCGGTAGCTGTCCAGAGCCGGCATCAGCCACTGAAAACAGCTGTGGCATTCGATGGCGATGTGCAGCCGTCCATGCCTGCCTTCGCCCATTCTCGCCAGGGTGGCTTCGCATTCCTCCAGCCGGGGCAGCACCTCCCTGGCCAAGGACAGCAGGCGCTCCCCCGCCGGGGTGAACCGCAGGGGGCGGCTCTTGCGCCGGAACAGGGTGATCCGAAAATGTTCCTCCAGCCCCTTTACCTGGTGAGAAAGGGCCGACTGGGTCAGGTGCAGCCGTTCCGCCGCGGCGGTGAGACTGCCGGTGTCCGCCAGGGCCAGCAGACAGCGAAGATGGGAGATACGCAAGAACATGAAAATAACTAATAATTTTTTGATTATTCATCAATTGTACTGATGTTTTTCCTGGAACAGAATAGCGGCCTTTCAACCACTCTGGACTGACATCATGACCACCCTGCACAACCTAGGCTTCCCCCGCATCGGCCATCAACGCGAACTCAAATTCGCCCTGGAGCGCTACTGGCGCGGCGAGGACAGCCTGGAAGAACTGGAATCCACGGCCGCTGGGCTGCGTGCGCGCCACTGGGAACTGCAACAGAACGCCGGACTGGACCTGCTGCCGGTCAACGACTTTTCTCTTTATGACCAGGTACTGGACAACAGCCTGCTCCTGGGCGCCATCCCCCGGCGTTTCGGCGACCTCGGCAAACACAGTCATGCCGACGCCGCCTTCTGCATCGCCCGGGGACGCGATGCCGGCGGCAATCCCGTGGCGGCGGGAGAAATGACCAAATGGTTCGACACCAACTATCATTTCATCGTCCCGGAACTGCGGCCGGGACAGCGCTTCCGCATCAGCAGCGAAAAACTGTTCAATGAAGTAAGCGAAGCCCGCGCCCTGGGCCACGAGGCCGTCAAGCCGGTATTGCCCGGCCCCCTGACCTGGCTGTGGCTGGCCAAGACCGAGGAGGAGGAGTTCGACCGCTTGGAATTGCTGGACAGCCTGGTGGAAACCTATGGCGGGATACTGGAGCGTCTGGCCACCCTGGGCGTGGAATGGGTGCAGCTGGACGAGCCGGCGCTGGCCCTGGATCTGCCCGGCGAATGGAAACAGGCCTACGAAAGCGCCTACAGCCGTCTGCACGCCGCGCCAGTGAAGCTGCTGCTGGCCACCTACTTCGGCCCCCTGCAGGACAACCTCCACCTGGCCGCCCGCCTGCCCGTGGACGGACTGCATCTGGACGCTGTGCGGGCGCCCGGGGAACTGACCCGTCTTGCCGATCACATGCCCGCCTACAAGATCCTTTCCGCCGGCATCATCGACGGGCGCAACATCTGGCGCGCCGATCTGAAGAAAATCCTGGCCACCCTGGCACCTCTGCGGCAGCGCCTGGGGGACCGCCTCTGGCTGGCCCCCTCCTGCTCCCTGCTGCATGTCCCCGTGGATCTGGCCTCGGAAACCGGGCTGGACGAGGAAATGAAAAGCTGGCTGGCCTTCGCCGTGCAGAAATTGGATGAACTTGCGCTGCTGAAGCAGTGCCTGCAGGCTGGAACCGAAGGCTGCGGTGAACTGCTGGCGGAAAACTTCAGCGCCGCCGAAAGCCGGCGCCTGTCATCGCGGATTCACGACCCCGAGGTTCAGCAGCGGCTCCAGGCCCTCACTCCGAACATGGCGCAGCGCCGCAGCGCCTATGCCCAACGCCGTCCTGGTCAGATCAGCCTGCCCCTGTTCCCCACCACAACCATAGGCTCCTTTCCCCAGACGGCGGACATCCGCCGGGCGCGCAGGGACCATCGTCTGGGCCGCCTGGACGAAGCAGGCTACCAGCGGCGGATGCGCGATGAAATCCGCACCGTGGTGGAGACTCAGGAAGCCCTGGGCCTGGACGTGCTGGTGCACGGCGAGGCGGAGCGTAACGACATGGTGGAATACTTCGGCGAACAGCTCCAGGGTTTCGCCTTTACCCGTTTCGGCTGGGTACAGTCCTACGGCTCCCGCTGCGTCAAGCCCCCCATCCTGTTCGGCGACGTGAGCCGTCCCGCGCCCATGACAGTGGAGTGGTCCCGCTACGCCCAGTCACTCACGGACAAGCCCGTGAAAGGCATGCTCACGGGGCCCGTGACCATTCTCAACTGGTCTTTCGTGCGCGACGACCAGCCCCGCGCCCTCACCTGCCGCCAGCTGGCCCTGGCCCTGCGCGACGAGGTGCTGGATCTGGAGCGGGCGGGCATCAGCGTCATCCAGATCGACGAGGCCGCCCTGCGCGAGGGCCTGCCCCTGCGCAAGGCGGACTGGCAGAACTATCTGGACTGGGCCGTGGAATCCTTCCGCATCACTGCGGGAGGCGTTCGGGACAACACCCAGATCCACACCCATATGTGCTACTCGGAGTTCAACGACATCATGGCCGCCATCGCCGCCATGGATGCCGACGTCATCACCATAGAAACCTCGCGCTCACGCATGGAGCTGCTGGACGCCTTCCGCGATTTCCACTACCCAGCGGAAATCGGCCCCGGCGTGTACGACATCCATTCCGCCAACATTCCGCGCACGCAAGATATGCTCAGGCTGCTGGAAAAGGCTCTGGAGCGCATCCCCGCCGAACGCCTCTGGGTAAACCCCGACTGCGGCCTGAAGACCCGGAGCTGGGAAGAAGTGAAACCCGCCCTGAAAAACATGGTGGAAGCCGCCCGCCGGCTGCGGAATCGATACGCCGGGAAAGAACGCATCCCGGACTGATCCCGCTTCAGCCCGAAGCATCGGCAGCGGAGCGGGCCAGCAGCCGCCGCACCTGGGGCACGTGCCGGCGGCTGACTTCCAGCCGGTCCTCGATATCTGCAAAGCCCAGCTCCACGCCACCGGCCGGGCGCTTGTGCAGGGCGGCTATCATGCGCGGCCGCACCAGGGTGCTGCGATGGATGCGCAACAACTCATCCGGGAAACGCTTTTCCAGGGACACCAGGGAATCCTCCAACAGCGCCTCGCCCTTGCGGTGCCTGGCCACCACGTATTTGCTGTCGGCGCGGAAATAATACACATCGGAAAGAGGGATACGCTGTACGCCGCCCCGGTATTTGCTGGTGATCCAGTGTTCCTCCACTTCTTCCCGCTGGGCGAGGAGACGGGTGAGACGGGTGGCCTTTTCCAGGGCCGCCGCCAGCTTTTCCCGCCTGATGGGCTTGAGCAGATAGTCCACGGCATGCACCTCGAAGGCATCCAGGGCATGTTCGCTGTAGGCCGTGGTGAAAATCATGGCCGGCGGCAGTTCCTGGCGGAAAATCCGCGCCGCCGCCTCCAGCCCGTCCATGCCCGGCATGTGAATGTCCATGAACACCAGGTCTATGTACTGTTCCTCGCACAGGCGCACGGCCTGCTCCCCGTTCTCGGCCTCGGCCACGACCTCCTTGTCCTCCCCCAGCTCCGCGAGGAGGGCGCGCAAGCGCTGCCGGGCCAGGCGTTCATCATCTACCACGAGAATCTTCATGTCTTTCGTTCTCCAGCCACGGGAAACCAGATGCGTACCTGGTAACGATCCTCCACCATGCCGGTGTGCATGCCCGCCTGCTCGCCGAAACGCATGGCCAGACGCTGACGGATGTTCTCCAGGGCCATGTGATTGCCCTGGCGATGGGAGTCATCTTTCTCCTCCGCCAGGGTGTTGCTCACGGTCAGGGCCACGATGCCGTTGCGGAAACGACCGAAGATGCAGATCTCGCCGCCTTCCACCGCCGGCTCGATACCGTGATAGACAGCGTTCTCCACCAGGGGCTGCAGCAGCAGGGCGGGCATGGGGGCGTCCTCCGGCAGGGCTTCCAGGCTCCAGCTCACCCGCAGGCGCTGTCCCAGGCGCTGTTTTTCCACAGCCAGGTACTGGCGGGTCAGCTCCAGCTCCCGCCCCACGCTGGACAGGCGGCTTTCATCACCGAGACTGGCGCGGAACAAGTCTGCCAGATCCTGCAACAGATCTTCCGCCCGGCGCGGATCTTCCGGGATCAGGCTGACCACCGTGTTCAGGCTGTTGAACAGGAAATGCGGGCGGATGCGCGCCTGCAGGGCCTGGAAACGGGCCCGGCTCTCGGCCAGCTCCTTCTGCTTCTGCTGATGGTTTTCGTACAGGTAGCGCAGAACCAGCGCCCCCAGAATGCCGCTGATGCCCAGGGTGCGTATCAGCAGATCCTCGCGGGAGACGTCAGCAAGATATTCCACCGGAACCAGGCGCCCGGTGATGAGGGCCACCAGCAGCGCCGCCAGCATGATGAGCAGCCAGGCCACGAGCCCCGCCCTGCCATGATCCAGCCGTCCCAGCCAGCCCCGAAGCAGGCAGATGAAGGCGGCGGCCGTCAGGCCAATCCATTGCACGTACAGGGCGCCGATGCTGAAATCCTCCCAGAAGGCGTGGAGGTGATCGGTGGCGGCAAGGGCCAGCACCATGGCCAGCACCGTGGCGCTCACCACCACCGTCAAGATGGTGCGCACCCCGCAGAAATCCGGCAGAAAACTCTGCCCCCCCCTGTATTCACCCTGTGCCATGACCAGTACAGTATAATGGTTGCCCATCCACAACGGTATGCACTCATCCGCACAATGACAGACAAGAAACTCTGGGCCGGACGCTTCAATCAGCCCACGGACGCCTTCGTGGAAGCCTTCACCGCTTCCGTGGAGTTCGACCAGCGCCTCGCCGACTACGATATTCAGGGCTCCATGGCCCACGCCACCATGCTGGCCAGGCAGGGCATATTGAGCGAGGAGGAAAAGGACAGCATCATCGCCGGCCTGGAGCGCATCCGCGGGCGGATCGCCAGCGGCGACTTCCCCTGGTCCGTGGCCCTGGAAGACGTGCACATGAACATCGAGGCCGCCCTCACCGAGGACATCGGCGACGCGGGCAAGAAACTGCATACCGGCCGCTCGCGCAACGACCAGGTGGCCACCGACGTGCGCCTGTGGCTGCGCGACGAAATCGCCGCCATCCAGGCCGAGATCCGCCGCTTCCAGCTGGCCCTGCTGGAACTGGCGGAGCGCGAGGCGGACACCATCATGCCCGGCTTCACCCATCTGCAGACCGCCCAGCCCGTGACCTTCGGCCACCACATGCTGGCCTGGTTCGAGATGCTGCAGCGCGACCATGGCCGCTTCGGCGACTGCGCCCGGCGCATGAACCAGTGCCCCCTGGGCGCCGCCGCCCTGGCCGGCACCACCTATCCCATAGACCGGGAATACAGCGCCGAGCTGCTGGGCTTCGACGGCCCCTGCGCCAACTCCCTGGATGCCGTCAGCGACCGGGACTTCGCCATCGAGTTCAGTGCCGCCGCCAGCATTCTCATGATGCATCTGTCGCGCATGTCCGAGGAACTCATCATCTGGTCCTCGGCCCAGTTCAGCTTCATCACCCTGTCCGACAGCTTCTGCACCGGCTCCTCCATCATGCCCCAGAAAAAGAACCCGGACGTGCCCGAACTGGTGCGGGGCAAGAGCGGTCGGGTATTCGGCCACCTCATGGGCCTGCTCACCCTGATGAAATCCCAGCCCCTGGCCTACAACAAGGACAACCAGGAAGACAAGGAACCCCTGTTCGACACCGTGGACAACCTCAAGGGCTGTCTCAAGGTCTTCGCCGACATGGTGCCGGAAATCACCTGCAACGCCGAAGCCATGCACCAGGCCGCCCTCAAGGGCTTCGCCACCGCCACCGACCTGGCGGACTACCTGGTGCGCAAGGGCATTCCCTTCCGCGACGCCCATGAAGTGGTGGGCAAGGCCGTGGCCCTGTGCGTGAAGCGCGGCATCGATCTTGCCGACCTGAGCCTGAACGAGCTGCGGGAATTCAACGACGCCATCACCGAGGACGTTTTCAAGTATCTCACCCTGGAAGGCTCGGTAGCCGCCCGCAATCACACCGGCGGCACGGCACCGGAACAGGTGCGCAAGGCCATCGCCCGGGCCAGGGGCGCCCTGGCATGAGCAACAGTGTCCGGGTCAGTGCCACCTTCTCCTTTCGCGGCGAGCTTCTGCAGCCGGAAATGCGCCTGGACCTGGACCTGGCCCTGGAACAGGGCATGACTCCCGACAGCCTCTACGCCCTCCTCGCCACGGAAAACGGTATCGACCATTATTCCTACGAGTACGAGATGCTGGAAGCAGAACCTTTGGTATTCGACAACCCGGAGGGCCTGGCGAAGGAGTACACGAAAAACGGGCGCCTGGACTGGAAAGGCTTGGAAAACGCCTGGAAGGAAACACGGCTGCTGGACAGACTCAGCCATATCGCCCGCCAACACATGGATATCGAGACACTGGAAGACATCCCCGGCCTCAAAAAAACCCTGCTGGCCGTTTACGCCCTGACGAAAGCTACCTAGGGGTCGGAGTCAAATTCCGCCCAAGCCGTTGCAGGGAGCGGAATCAGCCCGTTCCACGCCATCGAATCCCCCCAACAACATCCCCATTTGACTCCGACCCCGACGCCCCACCTGCCCTTTGTCCAAAAAACAACCCCGGTCACTTCCATGCGGCCGGGGTTTGCATTCAAAAGGCTGGAACTCCTTTTCCGGCAGCGTCCTTGGCTGCCCACACCTTATTGAACACGGTTTCATCTTAAACTCGCCTGCAATCTTCCACTATCAGACTTGTCCGAAATTTACTGTCGGAAATGACTGACATCGGCCCAGGGGTCGCGGCCCAGGGGTCGGAGTCAAATTCCACTCAAGCCGCTACAGGAAACGGAATCAGACCGTTCCACGCCATCAAATCCTTCTGACATGCTTCTCATTTGACTCCGACCCCAACCAGCCACCCCAACCAGCCGCGACCCCAACCAGCCGCTTGTCCCTGTCCCCAGGGGTCGGAGTCAAATTCCACCCAAACCGCTACAGGAAACGGAATCAGACGGTTCCATGCCATCGAATTTCCCGACATGCTTCCCATTTGACTCCGACCCCTACATCTCGATGCGCCGCTCCGGCCATCCCTGGCCTCTCGCGGCATACACTCCATCCCTGGAGATAAAAAAGGCGCCCGAAGGCGCCTTTCAGCTTAGACAATGCATTTATGCCGTCATTATCATATACCGGAGCC
>JALVEW010000269.1 GCA_027030425.1 Sedimenticola sp. | reverse complement strand
ATGGGACGAATCTCGCCGTTGGGACCGTACTTGCCCTTGCGCGCGCCGAGGAGCAGCACGCCTGCCAGGGCGGCGGCAGCACCGGCCATGTGCACGATGCCTGAACCGGCGAAGTCGGAGAAGCCCAGATCACCCAGGTTGTACATGCCGAATACAGCATTACCACCCCAGGTCCAGGAACCTTCCATGGGATAGATGAAGCCGGTCATGACAACGGCGAAAATAAGGAAGGCCCACAGCTTCATGCGTTCGGCAACGGCGCCGGACACGATGGACATGGCGGTGGCCACGAACACGACCTGGAAGAAGAAGTCAGAGGCAGTGGAATAAACGGAACCGCCGCCAAAACCGTCTTCACGTTCAGCCATGCTCTTGAGGGCATCGGCAACCAAGCTGTCGCCACCGGCAAGACCGCTGAGCAGATACTCGCCACCATACATGAGAGCGTAACCGGACACCATGTACATGATGCAGGAAACGGCAAACAGGGCGATGTTCTTGGTAAGAATCTCCACCGTGTTCTTGGAACGCACCAGGCCGGCTTCCAGCATGGAGAAGCCCGCCGCCATCCACATGACCAGGGCACCCATTACCAGGAAGTAAAAGGTGTCCATGGCGTACTGAAGTTCAAAAATGTTGTTTTCCATCAGAGCGCTCCCCCTTACAGTGCTTCCGCGCCGGTCTCGCCGGTACGAATGCGGATGGTCTGTTCTACGTCACTGACGAAGATCTTGCCGTCACCGATCTTGCCGGTGCGCGCCGCGTTGGTGATGGCCTCGATGACCGCATCCACCTGATCCGCGCTCACGGCGGCTTCCAGCTTGATCTTGGGCAGGAAATCCACCACATATTCCGCGCCACGATACAGCTCGGTGTGGCCCTTCTGGCGGCCAAAACCCTTCACTTCCGTGACGGTGATGCCCGCAACGCCGATCTCGGACAGTGCTTCGCGCACATCGTCCAGCTTGAACGGCTTGATGATTGCTGTTACCAGTTTCATGTTCTCGCCTCGCTATTAGAAGGATTTGGCCCAGGAAATGACGAATTTGGTGTCATCACTGCCGGACTCTTCCTGCGCTTTGGAAACGGTGAAGGTGAAATCACCCCAGTCACCGGCGCTCTTGGTCACGTCTACCTGGCCGTGGGTGTAGTCCATGTCGCCAAAAGCCTTGGTGGTATCAAAATCATAGTGACCGATGGTGGCGCCGACGCTCCAGGTTTCGGCAACATCAAAGCTGGCGGACAGATGGTAGTAGAGGTCGCCATCGGAGAAGGGACCATCGCTGTCAGCCTGGCCGTTCAGGGTGTAGGCGATACCAGCTTCCAGGAATTTCCAGGAGCCGCTCAGGCTCAGTTCGATGAAATCGGAATCTTCATAACCGGAAGTCGGGTAGTAGTAGTAAATCAGGCCCACGTCATAACCGAAATCGCCGATCTCGTTGGCAAAACCACCGTAGAAATCCACCTCGGCACCGGAACCATTGCCCCAATCGATGTTGGAAGCCCATGTGCCCAGGTAGAAACCGCTGTCATGGGCCCAGTCGATGCCACCGGAAACCGCGGCATCGTCACCGGTTTGAGTAACACCGCGCCACAGGTAGTTGCTGGTGACGCCGATATTGGCCGTCAGTTCGGCTTGCGCCATGGAAGTCGCGCCCAGCACCATCGCACCACAGGCAATAGCCAGTTTCTTCATTTTCATTTGCATTTACTCCAGGTTGTCAGTTGATAAATGGATAAACGATGGCCATATCAAGCAGGTTCTGTGCCAAAAACATAATTCCCCGAAAATACAGTAACTTAAATAGCGCTAACTCTCCCCGCAAATAGAGAATGCGCCCGGATTTCGCACCAAATTGGCGCACGCTACAGAGATACCCGCCACCTTGGTGCATGGCGAAAACAGGCCGGGAAACTGGACAAACAAATCGGCCATGGTTTAGGCTCGGGGCAAATCACTAGGGACCTTGGACGCAATGATCGACCCAAAAATTCTGGATGAACTTTCCGGCAAGGTCGCGCAGACCCTGCCCAAGGGCCTGCAGGCCATGCAGAACGATTTGCAGCACAACCTGCGCAGCGGGCTGGAAAGCGCCTTGGCCCGGTTGAACCTGGTCACCCGGGAGGAGTTCGATGTCCAGGCCGCCGTACTCGCCCGCACCCGGGAGAAGCTGGAGGCCCTGGAAAAACAGGTCGCGGAACTGGAGAAAACACTGGGAAACAGATGAATGCCGCTCCCCCTCCCCAACCCTCCGCCACAAGCGGGGGAGGGAGTGTTATGGGAGCCCGTGAGTTTACTGGCCACACCCCGCCCCCCGTTCCCCTCTCCCCCAGGGGGAGAGGGCCAGGGTGAGGGGGAAGAAAGAAATTCAAGCTTTTTCAAACGAACTGACCAAGGAAGGTTATGTCGCTCGCCACCACTTATTGCCGCGCCAGCGTAGGCATCGAAGCCCCGCTGGTTACTGTCGAAGTCCACTTGGCCAACGGCCTGCCAGCTTTCACCATCGTGGGCCTGCCGGAAAAGGCCGTGCAGGAAAGCCGCGACCGGGTGCGCAGTGCCCTTATCAACGCCGGCTACGAATTTCCCGCCCGGCGCATCACCGTGAATCTCGCCCCGGCGGATCTGCCCAAGGAGGGCGGCCGTTTCGACCTGCCCATTGCCATCGGTATCCTCAGCGCCAGCGGGCAGATACCAGCAGACAGCCTGACGAGCAGCGAATTCTTTGGCGAGCTGAACCTTTCGGGAGACGTGCGTCCGGTAAACGGCGTGCTCCCCGCCACCCTGGCCGCCAGGGACACCGGGCACAAGCTGTTCATTCCCCGGGCCAATCTGGCCGAAGCCAGCCTGGCCCGGGACGTGGAACTGTATCCCGTGGAACACCTGCTGCAGCTGAGCAATCACCTGTGCGGACAAGCCCCCATCGCTCCGGAACGCCTTCCCCTGAAAGCTCCGGAAACCGCGCCGGACGCCCCGGACCTGGCGGACGTGCGCGGCCAGGCCCAGGCCAAGCGCGCCCTGATCATCGCCGCCGCCGGCGCCCATAACCTGCTGTTCAGCGGCCCACCGGGCAGCGGAAAATCCATGCTGGCCCACCGGTTGCCCGGCATCCTGCCGCCCATGACGGAACAGCAGGCCTTGGAACACGCCATGATCCAGTCCATCAGCGGACAGGATTTCGATCCCGCCCGCTGGAAACAACGCCACATCCGATCGCCACACCATACTGCTTCTGCCGTGGCCCTGGTGGGGGGAGGC
>JALVEW010000268.1 GCA_027030425.1 Sedimenticola sp. | reverse complement strand
ACCGCCTGTCCCAGGCAATCCAGCTGCTGGATCATGGGCGCATTTCCGCCCGTCTGCCCCATGATGCCCCCCTGCGGCTGGCGCTCCTGCCGGAAACGGCTTCAACAAACGACTGGTTGCGGCGCCAAGAGGCCCCGGAAGTGAATTCGGGACATGCCTGCCTGGCCGAGTACCAGAGCGCCGCCCGCGGTCGCCGGGGGCGGCAGTGGGTATGCGCCTTCGGCAATAACATCTACCTGTCCCTGGCATGGCGTTTCGATCTGGCCATGGCAGATCTGGCGGGTCTCAGTCTCGCGGTGGGCGTCGGCGTGGCCAGGGTGCTGGAGGCCCACGGACTCAAGGGGCATGGGCTCAAATGGCCCAATGACATCTATCTGCAAGGGAAAAAGCTTGGCGGCATACTGGTGGAAGCCAGTGGCGAGATGGAGGGCCCGGCCCTGGCCATCATTGGCGTGGGAATCAACCTTCGGCTGGAAGAAGACGCGGCCGAGGGCATCGACCAGCCCTGGGCGGACATGGCCGGCGCCCTGAGCCGTCCGGTGGACAGAAATCACCTGTGCGGTGATCTTCTTTCCGGGCTGTTGGCCACCTGCAGGCAGTTCCAGAACCTTGGCCTGTCGCACTTTCTCCACGACTGGAAGGCGTATGATATCTACCTGGGACAGAAAGTGGCGCTTCATCAGGGCGATCGAATGATCTCCGGCATTTACCGCGGCCTGGATGAAAGAGGCGGGCTGGTTCTGGAGTCATCGGGCGAACAGCGCAGCTGGTATGCGGGCGAGGTGAGCCTGAGGGGCGGGGAAGATCAATGAGCAACGAGCTTTTCATCGATCTCGGAAACTCCCGCGTCAAGTGGATGTATGCCGACAGGGGTGTGCAGGAGGGCGCAGTTCACATTGGGCAGCCACTGGGAGAGCTTCTGGACGGCAAGTGGAAGCATCTGCCCGCCCCGGACCAAATCTGGCTTGCCTCTGTCGCGCCTTCCCCCGTGCGGGATGCCCTGACGGAATGGACACGGCAAAACTGGGGCATGGAACCCTGTCCCCTTGCGGTGCAGCCCGTGGCCTGTGGCGTGACCTGCGGCTACAGGGAACCCGAACAGCTGGGTGTGGACAGATGGATGGCCATCATTGCCGGCTATCATCACAGTCCCGGCGGGGTGTGTGTGGTGGACTGCGGAACGGCCACCACCCTGGACATGGTGGATGGCAAGGGCCGCCATCTTGGCGGTTTCATCCTGCCGGGCATGGAGATGATGCGGGATTGCCTGCTGCGGGGAACGGCCATGGACGTGGAAATAGAGGAAACCGAATTGTCGGAATGGGGAAACAGCACCGCAAGCTGTATTGATCTGGGGATTCGCGAGTCTGTAGTATCCCTTGTCGAGTCATCCGTGGAGCGCATGCAGGCGGCAGGCGTCTGTGATCCAGGTGTGATTCTTTGCGGCGGCGCCAGCGCCCTGGTGGAGCCCCATTTGAAACTGGCACATGAACACCGGGATGCCCTGGTGCTGGAAGGTATGATGCGATTCGTGCAGGAGCTGAAACGATAATGCGTTGGGCGTTGGCAATACTGGTTTCCCTGAATGCCGTCCTGTTCCTGTGGATTCAGTTTGGGCCGGCCCGGCAGGGGCAAGAGCTGGGTTCGCGGGAAGTGTTGCCGGATTTTGGCGATATTCGCCTGCTCGAGGAAGTCACTTCCGCGGAAGAAAAGCCAGCCGGTGAAGGAGAAGCGCCGCCTCCGGCCGAAGTGGCTGTTCAGGAGGAATCGACGGATATTTCATCGGCCCCAGTGGAGGAGGAAGCCCCTGCCTCTGTTCCGGTTGACCGGGAGGCGCCCGCCATTTCTGACCCCCCTGTCTCGACAGCAGTTTCTGTGGCGGAGGAGCCGCCCCCCTCGCTTCCTCCCGTGGAATACTGCGGTGAATTCGGCCCCTTCCCCAGCCGCAACATGGCCGAGGGTTTTCGCCGCAAGCTGGCAATGGCCCCCAATGCGGAAGTTGCTATTGAGTCCCGGAAGGGCAAGGTCGATGTCGGTTACTGGGTGATGATTCCCCCTCTTGCCAGTGTAGAGGACGCGGAAGCCATGTATAAGAAACTGCGGGAAGCGGGCTTCGAAGACCTGTGGCTGATGAGGAAGGGAGAACATGCCAAGGGTATTTCCATGGGCCTGTACACGGAAGAGCGGTATGCCAGGCGTCATGGCAACAATATCCGCAAGAAAGGATTTGAGACCGTTATCGTTCCCAAGCAGAAGAATGCCCGCCTATTCTGGGTAGTGTTTTCCGGGGTGAGCCAGAATGTCCTGGAAGCGCTGGAAAAAGGCAAGCTGCCCCAGGGTGCCGCCCTGCGGAAAAAAACCTGTGCACGGGGTTCCGCGAGTAACTGACAGCCTGTAAAATGTCCAGCCCATGCCGGTGTAGCTCAGTTGGTAGAGCGCCTCACTTGTAATGAGGATGTCGTGGGTTCGATTCCTATCACCGGCTCCATATCCCCCAAACCCGGCACTTACCTGCCGGGTTTTTTCATCCCGCACCGTTCGGCTTCCTCCATCCAGGCCCGCGTCCCGCATTTTTCCCTCATTTCGATCTGCCGATGGTTGCAGGGCGTTTTACGGGCTGGGTTTTCAATGGCTTGCGTTGCGAGCAAGTAGATGAGTCGTCCTGCCTCCGGGATTTTTCTGTCTCCGGAAACGGCTCATGGACTGGAGCTGTAGTCCCTTTCCTACGATTCCATGAGAGTTTTCCCCTAGCATATTAGTTGTCCTGTGTCTATATTAAATGTGCATAAAAAAGAGACAGGATTCTCAAAAATGAAAAGCTATGCGGACAGGGGTTTTTGTTCATCTGCCATGCAGACAGGACCCAACACAGGGGTTGGCTTTTCCCTGGGGATACGGGAATAGAGACCTGGGTCCGCGCGAGAAGAATCAGAGAATCATCCAGAGTGAATGATTCCCGTGATTCATGGTTACTGACCCGCAAATGGCACCAGCCGAGCCTAATGCAATGTGCATGCAACCTACTGAAATGCTGGTGAAATGGCCGGGTTGACCCTACTGGAGGTAACAAAATGATGAATGCAAAACATATAGCGATGAGGTTGGCCTGTGCCGGCGCGATGCTCTGTGGGCATTCCGTGTTGGCGGCCCCGCCCTTGGGGGAGGAATATGAACTCAGTCCGGAGTATCTGGATGCGCATTTTTCGGCAGAAGATGAAAAACGCATGATGGCAGGGTTCTCCGATCAGATAATCCCTGATCCCCCGGACAATGTAGTCAAGCAGTTGGCCGAGAGTGCCGATCTGGTGTTTTTCGGCCGGGTACTGGATCAGAACTACGTCTACGATGCGAACGGGGTTCCTTCCACTCATACCCGGTTTGCGGTGAATGAGGTTTTGAAGGGTGAACATCCCCAGGCCGAACTGGTGCTTGTACAGCTTGGCGGCCCATCCGCGTCAGGAGATGGGGGTGTTCTGGTCTCCGAGAGCAAATATTTCAACGTCGGGGAAGAGGAGCTTCTGTTCCTCAAGCGCCGCCAGGTGTCGGCTACGGCCACCGATGCGCGTAACGGCTATGAAATCAAGAACCGCTTCAGGGTTCTGGATGGAAAACTGTTCGATGAAGACGGCTATGCCGTGATCATGGATGACGCCGGTGGCCTGACTCTGAGCCGGGACAGGCATCCCGATGAGCGTTTCTCCACCATCAATATGGGGACGCACAAGCTGTACAAGCAATTCAGTAAGCGTCCCCGGGCTGGCGGTGATTCTGGTGGAGAAGCAGAGCCAGCGTCCCCTGAAACCCTTATGCCAACCTATGCCAATGCCGTGGAGCTGACCCGTTTCAGCGCCATGATGCACAAATAGGAGGTGCGAGATGAAACTCAAGTTACAGATGGCGATTTTGCTGGGCGTTTTTTCCATGAACGTCCACGCATACAATTACATTACCTGTCCTAACAATGCAAATATGGATTTTTGGGGCGGGCATCCCACATTCGACTACGGAGACAACCTGTCTTCTACGGAGAAAAACAGGATAAACACTGCCTTTTCGCGTCTGACAGCCTTTTCAGACAGCAGCATTTCTATTGCTAACCAAAACGATACCAGTTATTCATTGGGCAATGGCCAAAATGAAATTTACCGGGATTTGAGTGTTGGCACTGCGCAATGCGCGTATTACTACAGCTATTCCGGTTCCAGCTGCTGGGTCACCGAGGCGGATATCCGGTTTGGTGACGAGCCCTGGACGACCAACGATGATTCCACTCATTGGCCCTACGGTAATGCCGGGCGTTCCATAACCGGCACGGCCGTCCATGAAGGCGGGCACTGCGTGGGTATGGGGCACACCAACAACCTGTACAACATGATGGGTGAGGATTTCACTCATGTGACCCGGAACTCAAGCAGTACCTACTACGGCCCGGGAGAAGATCTTTCCGATGGCCTGATCGACCTGCATGGCAAGCGTTCCGCCACCGATAGTTACCGGGACGTGGGGGCCACGGTCTGGCGTTATAGTTATGCCGATGGTCCATATAGCCGTCATAAACCGGGAAGACTGCTCGATCCAGCGGACAACTCGGAGCTGCCGAAGGTGGGCAGCTATCTTGGGCAGAACATGTATCAGGTGGTTGCCGGTGAGAACGTGCGCATGGAGATCACCTTGGAGAACAATGGTGAGAAGAATACCGAATCCGTGCCTACGGGCTTTTATCTTTCCACCAACGACTATATCAGCAGCTACGACCGCCTGCTGGCGACGGTAAACTATACGCTGGGAAGGGGCTCCCCTTATGAAACCACCCGCACCGTCACTATCCCAGCGGACGTGACGCCCGGAAACTATTTTCTCGGCGTTTATGTCGACCACCAGGGTGATATTCCGGAAGTGACCACAGCCAACAACGTGGCCTACTATCCCATCCAGGTGATCGCCCAGCCGGATCTGGTGACCATCAATCCTGCGGTGAACGATGCCACCCTGACGCCCGGCCAGGCCTTCACCTTCAGCGCCACGGTAAAGAACCAGGGGGTGAGTAATTCGACCAGCACCACCCTTCGTTACTACCGTTCTACGAATTCCTTCATCAGTACCGCTGACACAGAAATTGGAACGGATTATGTGGCTGCCCTGGCACCCGGAGGGACATCGCCGGAGAGTATCAGTCTCAATGCCCCGGCAACCGACGGAACCTGGTGGATAGGCGCCTGCGTGGACAGCGTCGCGGGTGAAACCAATACTGTCAACCAGTGTTCCGCCGGGGTTCAAATTACTGTCACCAGTCCGGATCTGGTGACGCAGAATCCCGCCGCCAGCAAAACGTCCCTGACGCCTGGCGAGTCCTTCACCTTCTCCGCGACGGTGAAGAATCAGGGCACCCGCAGCTCCGCTGCCAGTACCCTGCGCTACTACCGTTCCACGAACTCTATCATCAGTACTGCTGACACAGAAATTGGAACGGATTATGTAGCTGCCCTGACACCTGGAGGGACATCGCCGGAAAACATCAGTCTCAATGCCCCGGCGACCGACGGAACCTGGTGGATAGGCGCCTGTGTGGATGCGGTGGCCAACGAATCCAATACCGGTAACCAGTGTTCCACCGGTGTACAGATCACCGTGGCTACGCCTTACTACACCGTGGGGGGCACCCTGTCGGGGCTGGCTTCCGGAAATACCGTTGTTCTGCAGAACAACGGTGGCGATGACCTGAGCCTGTCCGCGAACGGCAGGTTTACCTTCAGTACCGCCCTGGCGGATGGCAGCAGCTATTCGGTCACCGTGCTGACCCAGCCGACCTCGCCGAATCAGGTCTGCGCCGTAAGCAACGGCTCCGGAACCCTGTCCGGCGCCAATGTCACCGATGTGTCCGTGGTCTGCACCACTGTGGGTTATCATATCGGCGGCACAGTGAGCGGGCTGTTCAACGGCTATGATCTGGTGCTGACCAACAATGGCGGGGACAACCTCACCATCATGGACAACGGCAGTTTCACCTTTGCCACCCCAGTGCCTGATGGGGGCAGCTATTCCGTGGCCATCCTGACCCAGCCGGATCACCCCAAGCACCATTGCACTGTGGCCAATGGCAGTGGCACCGTATCCGGCGGGGATGTGACTGACGTGTCCGTCACCTGTGTCGTAGACCAGCTGTTCACGGACGTGCCTCCGGGCCACTGGGCCTACGACTTTATCCAGACCCTGGCCATGAGCGGTATCACGGGAGGATGCGGCGGTGACAATTACTGCCCGGACGACCAAGTCACCCGCGCACAGATGGCCATATTCCTGGAACGTGGCATCCAGGGCAGTGACTTCGTGCCGCCGCCCGCAACGGGAACCATGTTCGGCGACGTGCCCGATACCTATTGGGCGGCAGCCTGGATAGAGCAGCTTGCTACTGATGGCATCACCGGTGGCTGCGGCGGCGGCAACTATTGCCCGGAAAGCATCG
>JALVEW010000267.1 GCA_027030425.1 Sedimenticola sp. | reverse complement strand
CGCGCTCCGGCGGGGCTTTTCGTTTCGACGACACAGGATCGTCGCCCTCTATGGCTGAGTGGCAGAGTGGTTATGCAGCGGCCTGCAAAGCCGTGGACCTCGGTTCGATTCCGGGCTCAGCCTCCATCTTTACCCTTGGGATCAGCGTCAACTCACGCCAGCTCATCTGTTCCACCCGGCATGATTCTGATATGACTCCGCTTCCCTGCCCAAAACCAGGGAGCAGGCCGGATTGCCCCAGTACCCGGCCCGGCCGGTTTCCATGGCGCTTTCTTCTGCCGCTGGCCGTCCTGCTGGGCGGCTGCGCCAGCGCTCCGCCAAGCGATATCAACAACATCTGCACCATCTTCAAGGAAAAAAAGAGCTGGTACAAGAGTGCCAGGGCGTCGGAGAAGCGCTGGGGCACGCCCATTCATGTGCAGATGGCCATCATCCGCCAGGAATCGGCATTCCGGGATGATGCCCAGCCGCCACGGGGAAGACTGCTGGGCTTCATTCCCTGGCGCCGCCCGTCCTCGGCCTACGGCTATCCCCAGGCCAAGGACGACACCTGGGACTGGTACATCAGAAAAACAGGCAACCGGGGGGCGGATCGGGATGACTTCGCCGACGCGGTGGATTTCGTCGGCTGGTACACGACCGTGACGCACGACAAGCTGGGCATCTCCAAGTGGGATGCCAGGCACCAGTATCTGGCCTATCACGAGGGACATGGCGGTTACCTTAAACGAAGCTATCGTCACAAGGCGTGGCTGCTGAAGGTGGCCGACAGGGTCGACAGGCAGGCCGGGGCCTATGCGCGCCAGCTCAAGCGCTGTGAGAAGGATTTGGACAAAGGGTGGTCCCTTTGGCCGTTCTGAAAGTCAGCCCTGCTGCTTCGCGTAGAGGGCCGCGCCCAGCAGGGCGGTATCGGGTTCGAGAATGACCTTCACCGGCATGTCGCGCAGCAGGGATTCCATGGGCCCCTTGGCGAAGAAACCGTCCAGGAAGGCGGGGCTTTGCAGCTCGGCCAGTATCTTGGGGGCGATGCCGCCGCCGATATAGACGCCGCCTGTGGCCATCATTTTCAGGGCGAGATTGCCCGCCTCCACGCCGTAGAGGCGGGTGAACAGCCCCATGGCCTGGGCGCAGCTGGGACACCGGCCCCGGGCCGCGGCCTTTGCCAGGGCGGCGGCGGGATCGCCTTCCTCCATTTGCCGGCGCAGGTCGGGGGGCGCTTCCTCGCGGCTGCGGTGCAGCAGAAATTCATGGATATTCACCAAGCCCCTGCCGCTCACCAGTTGCTCCCAGCTCACCCGGGCCTGGTTCTTCCCCATGTATTGCAGCAGCTCGATCTCCAGCTCGGTGGTGGGGGAGAAGGCCGCGTGTCCGCCTTCCGTGGCAAAGGGGATATGTCTGCTGCCGTCCCAGAACATGCCGGCCTCTCCCAGCCCCGTGCCCGCGGAGATGATGCAGCGGTTTCCCGAAGCATGGGGGCTGCCGGGGTTCAGGGTGAAGAAATCCTTTTTCTCCAGAATCTGTATTCCCCAGGCGTTGGCTT
>JALVEW010000266.1 GCA_027030425.1 Sedimenticola sp. | reverse complement strand
ACGATGAATTCAGTTATGGGCGTACCGACAGCCGGGCCATACAGGCGTTTCTGAAACAGGTGACGCAACGTTGGAGACAAGTGCCTCGCTATGTGGTGTTGCTTGGTCGTGGCACCCTGGATCACGCCGACCGCCGCGGATACGGGGAAAGCCTCATTCCATTGCGCATGGCTGCCACCCCCTGGGGACTGGCGCCCAGCGACAACAGGTATGCGGACGTGAATGGCGATCATCTGCCGGACTTCATGCTGGGGCGTATTGCTGTATCCACGGAAGATCAGTTGCTGTCCTATGTGGAAAAACTGCGCATCTATGAACAAGCGGCGTCGGGTGACTGGTCGGTTACGGCGGCGGTAGTGGCCGACAATCCGGATGAGGCGGGTGATTTTCATGCCAACTCAGATGTCCTGAGCGCCTTGCTGGAAACAAGAGGTTATACGACGGACAGGCTGTATTACCCCGAGCAGGCCGTGGGCCAGGCACTGCGGGAAAACTGGGCGGCGGGACAATACGCCTATGTCACCTATGATGGCCACGGCAGTGCTACGAGGTTGGGGGACCGCCAGGAGGATTTCCTGTCGGCGGATGCGGTGGCGTTCCTGGACAATGGTGAGCGGTTGCCCGTCTTTACGGCCTTCAGCTGCGCCGTGGGGGACAGCAGCTATCCTGGGCAGCTGAGTCTGAGCGACACTTTGGCGCTTCGGCCGGGAGGCGGCTCCATCGCGGGTTTCGCGCCATCCGGCCTTTCCCTGGATGAACCGGCGGTTCTGATTGGCAGGTACTTTGCCAAAGCTCTGCTGGGTGACGGTCAAAGCCTGGGCCAGGCCCTGCGTACCAGTCTGGTGTCCGCGGCAAGGGCCGGCATCGGGGGATTCATGTTCGATGTTTATGGCATATCGGGTGATCCCGCGGTGGAAATAACGCATTGAGAGATGACAAAAGATGAGCGAGAACGAGCAACAACCGAAAAGACGGGAAACCGGGGAGAAAAAAACCTGGGAAGCGCCCCGTATACTGAGTGACGAACCCCTGGAAGCGGCTGCTGCGACCTGCGACGGTACCGGTGGGTATGGCAAGGCCGTTCCCCAATGTAATCCCGCCACGCTGGGTTCCTGACGCTTGCTCGA
The DNA here is from genome assembly GCA_027030425.1 of Sedimenticola sp. Classification (GTDB taxonomy): domain Bacteria; phylum Pseudomonadota; class Gammaproteobacteria; order Chromatiales; family Chromatiaceae; genus Thiolapillus. The sequence goes on along the minus strand of JALVEW010000266.1, from coordinate 5,494 downwards.
CATCCGAAATCTGGCGGGGAACACAGCAGTCAGCAGGGGAGAGCCCTGGGGAGACAGGGAAGTTGTCCTGGAATTTGCCGCCACTGTTTTTCGTTTTCATGGATTGAGCGGGGCGCAGGCATCTCGCATCGAGAAGCGCTATGGGCGCGTGGTTTCTGAAACAGTGGCGAACGCCGAGGCAGTTCATACCCAGGTGTGCAAAGCCCCGCTGCCGGTTCATAGCGACCCTTTGCGCTACAGTACCAACAATCTTTACACGCCTCTCACCCTCCATGATTCTGCGGGATTGGAGGTGGAAGGTTTCGGCTTTCAGGCACGTATCGACCTGACCCCGGATTTCCACGGCCTGCTCTGGGGTGAGGACGAGGCCCTGCTTGCCCGCTCCATCGTGTTCGAAAACTATTTGCGCACGGCCGCTGCCTACGCGGCCCTGCGGCGGGAGGGACTTTTCCTGCACTCCGCCGGGGTTGTCGTGAACGACAAGGCATGGTTGTTTCTGGGACGTTCCGGCGCGGGCAAGAGCACCCTGTCCCGCCTGGCCCTGCAGGAGGGGGCCGCGGTGCTCAGTGACGATGCCAACATACTGTTGCCGGATGTGCGGGGATGTTACCGGGCCGGGCCCGTGCCCTTTGCCGGAGAGCTGGGGGATGTAAACAGGGATGCCCGCCAGGATTATCCTGTCGCGGGCCTGTTCTGGCTGGAGCAGAGCGACAGGCCTGCTTGCCTGAGTATGCCACCGGCGGTTCAATGGGCAAGGGTCATGGCCTGCTGTCCCGTGGTGAATGTCGATCCGCACCGGGGTGGCGCCTTGCTGTCGGTGCTTGAGAAACTGTTGCGGCAGCTGCCCATGAGGGTGCTGCGTTTCCGAAAAGACCAAACTTTTATCGCCATTGTGAAGTCCATCGAGGAAGGCTGATGCACAAACAAGACACTCTCCGTTTGCACCCGGATATCCTGTTCCGGGCCGTGCCTCCCGAAGGCGTGCTGGTGGATCAGCGTATCCCTTCGGTGATGGTCATCAATGAATCAGGGCTGCGCATGATGGAGCTGATTCGTGACAAGGGCTCCCGGCAAGCGGTGATTGACGCCCTGATGGAAGAGTATGATGCGCCGGCTGAAGTCATCCGCGCCGATGTGGACGCCTTTCTAGATGATCTTCGCAACCGGGATATGCTGAGCTGATGTATCACTCGGTTATCAGGCGCCGGATCCGGGAGCAGGGCCTGTTACACGGCATCATGCTGGAGCTTACCTACGCCTGTAACCTGGACTGTTTTTTCTGTTACAACGACAGGGAAGCCCAAGGTGAACCGTTGAACCCCGAACAGTACCGACAGCTGTTCGATGACCTGGCGGCAATGAACGTGATGTTCGTCACCTTCACGGGGGGAGAGCCCTTGCTCTATCCGCATTTCTTTGAGCTGGGGCGGGCGGCCAGGGAGCGGGGGTTTGCCATCCGCATCAAGACAAACGGACATGCGGTGCGAGGTGCGACGGCGCAGCGCCTGAAGGAAGAGATCAACCCCCTGCTGGTGGAAATGAGCCTGCACGGGGCCACGTCCCAAACCCATGACCGGCAGACCCGCGTAGCGGGGAGTTTCAACCGGCTCCTGCGGAACATTCGTGAGATGCAGGATCTGGGGCTTCGGCCCGGGCTGGTGAGCACTCCCACTGCCTGGAACGAACAGGAACTGGAAGCCATGTATGAGCTGGCCCGGAGCATTGGCGTGCCCCTGCGTTTTCAGGGACCCGTGGGCCCCAGGGACAATGGCGATCAGTCTCCCCTGGAGATACAGCCGTCGCCGGCCTCTTGGGAACGGCTCCTTGAACTGGGCGAGCGGTACCGCCAGGCGCCTCATGCCACGGCTTTTGGTCCACCGGTCGAGGAAACCGGGCAGGAGGACAAGGGTGAAACCGCCTGGTGCGGCGCTGGCAGCGAGGAAATTCTCGTGGACCCTTTCGGAAACGTCTTCCCCTGTCTGCATTTACGATGGTCCGCCGGTAACCTCCATGATCTGGGAATCAGGGAAATCTGGGAACGCTCCAAGGCATTTCCCGCAGCACGGGAGCTGTCAGAGGAAACCGCCGGTCAAATGCGGGAAAAGAAGCCGCGCCAGCTCGGCGCTCCCCTTTATTGCCCTGGACTGGCGCTCAAAGGTTGTGGCGGCTGCAACAGCTGCTGAATCGCAAGCTTCCATAACCGGGTGGTTGGCCGGGCTCAGGAGTCTTGTCTTGCACCGCAATCGCTGCCGTGGCGAAGTCAGTCCTTCTGGGTTGACGCTGTTTTTGGTCAGGAAAGAAACAGGCGCCGCAGTGCGTGGCCAATGAAGTGTCCAAGAGCGGTCAGGCGGGCGCTCCAGGGTACCTGGATGGCATCTTGAAGGCATTCTCCCCCTGTAACTCTTCCAAGTACCTGGCTGAGAGGGAAGGCCGCGTCGGGATGCGCATGGTTGTCCGGCCGGGTGAGGCAATGCAGCTTCCCGTTGCGGGGGAATATGCCCAGCAGGCGGTGGGTGGTCAAGCGGCCATCCCGGCCGAGAAAGGTGAGAATGTCTCCGGGCAGGTAAATGGTGCGTGGCCGGATGCGCAGGGTGGCCTGGTCTTCTATGAGAGGTGACATGCAGTGTCCTGAAACCCGGATGGGAAGCCCGTCATCCGCCGCCAGGGACTGGAGTGCCTGCAGAGTTTCTTGGTTCAAAAATGCCATGCCGGTAGGAAACTGTAGGATGTTCTCAATGCTATCGTTTCTATTCGGCGAAAACAAATTGGCTCGGGACGGAGGGGTCGGAGTCAAATCACCTCTGGTGGTTGAAGTTCCAGGATACCTTTCTGATTTGACTCCGACCCCTCCTATTCACAGCACCCCTAACTCCCTTCCCCGCGCGCGGGGGCGGGTTGGGAAGGGGGTCAGGTCAGGGGAAAATGGCACATGATCTGGTGCCCGTTTCCGGCATCCTGTACGGGGGGCGCCTGTCTGGCGCACAGCTCCCTGGCCCGGGGGCAACGGGTGCGGAAGGCGCAGCCGCTGGGGGGATCCAGAGGTGAGGGCAGGTCGCCCTGCAGGGGAGTGAATGCCTTGTTGCGCTCGATTTCCGGATCAGGAATGGGAATGGCGTCGATGAGCGCCCGGGTGTAGGGATGCCCCGGCGCCCTGTACAGGTCGTCCCGGGTTGCTGTCTCCACCACCTTGCCCAGGTACATGACCATGACCCGGTGGCTGATCTGCTTCACCACGCTCAAGTCGTGGGCGATGAACAGCATGGACAGGCCCATGTCCGCCTGCAGGTCCATGAGCAGGTTGATGATCTGCGCCTGTATGGAAACGTCCAGGGCGCTCACGGGCTCGTCGCAGATGAGGAGCTTCGGCCCAAGAATGAGGGCCCGGGCGATGCCGATGCGCTGGCACTGGCCGCCGGAGAACTCATGGGGATAGCGGTTGATCTGGTTGGGCAGCAGCCCCACGCGTTCCATCATCTGCCGAACGCGGGCCTTGCGTTCCGCGCGGCCCAGCTTGGGCTCGAAGACCTGCAGGGGCTCGGTGATGATCTCGCTCACGGTCATGCGCGGGTCCAGAGAGGCCAGAGGGTCCTGGAACACGATTTGCATCTGCTGGCGGAAGCGGCGCAGCTGCCGGAGGCTCAGCCCGGTGATGCTTTTGCCATCCAGCATCACCCGGCCGCCGGTGACGGTTGTCAGGCCCAGTATGCCCCGGGCCAGGGTGGATTTGCCGCAGCCGGATTCGCCGACGATGCCCAGGGTCTCGCCAGGCGCCAGGCTGAGGTTCACTCCATCCACGGCTTTCAGGGTTCGGTGGCCGGGGCGCAGCAGGCCGTCGCCGGGAAGCTGGAAATGGACCCTGAGGTCTTCCACCTGGAGCAGTGAGGTCATGGGTTGGTCTCCAGATGACAGGCATTCAGATGCCCCGGCGAGATTTCCTTCAGGGGCGGTTGTTCATGGTCGCACTGCTCCAGCCTTTCCTCGCAGCGGTCGGCGAAGGCGCAGCCCGCGGGAAGGTGCAGCAGATTGGGCGGGTTGCCGGGAATGCTGTGCAGTTGCATACTGCCGGCCAGGTCCAGCCGGGGCACGGACTGGAGCAGTCCCCGGGTGTAGGGATGGCGGGGCTGCTGGAACAGCTCGAACACCGGAGCGTACTCGCAGATGCGTCCGCCGTACATGACCATCACCTTGTCGCTGATGCCGGCGATGACCCCCAGGTCGTGGGTAATCATGATGATGCTCATGCCGAACTCCTGCTGCAGTTCGTTCATGAGCTGGATGATCTGCGCCTGTACCGTGACATCCAGCGCTGTGGTGGGCTCGTCGGCGATGAGCAGATCCGGCTGGCAGAGCAGGGCCATGGCGATCATCACCCGCTGGCGCATGCCGCCGGAGAACTCGTGGGGGTAGCGTTTCAGGCGGTTGGCGGCGTCCGGAATGTGCACGGCGTCCAGCATGGCGATGCTGCGCTGGCGGGCGGCACGGCGGTCCAGGCCCTGGTGCAGCATGAGCACCTCGGTCATCTGGCGTTCGATTGTCAGGTAGGGGTTCAGGCAGGTCATGGGATCCTGGAAGATCATGCCGATGCGGTCGCCGCGGATGCGGTTGATCTCCTTCGGCTTCATGCCCACCAGTTCCTGGCCCTGGAAGCGGATGCTGCCTTCGGCGCGGCCGTTGCTGGCCAGCAGGTTGATGATGCTCAGCACCAACTGGCTCTTGCCGGAGCCGGACTCGCCCACCACGCCCAGGGTTTCGCCTTTCTCCAGGCTGAAGGACAGGTCGTTGACGGCATAGACCTCCCCATCGTTGGTGTGGAACACCGTGCGCAGGTTGTTGACTTCCAGTAAAGGCATCAGCGGTCCTTGGGGTCCAGGGCGTCGCGCAGGCCGTCGCCGATGAAGTTGAAACAGAACAGGGTGGTGGCCAGGAAGCCCGCCGGGAACAGCAGGGCCCAGGGGGCGGTCTCCATGTCCTGGGCGCCTTCGTTCACCAGGGCGCCCCAGCTGGTGTCCGGCTCCTGCACCCCCAGTCCCAGAAAGCTGAGGAAGGACTCCACCAGAATCACCTGGGGAATGGTCAGGGTGACATACACCACCACGATGCCGAGGAGGTTGGGCACGATATGGCGCAGGATGATGCGTGGCGTGCTCACCCCGCAGGCCATGGCGGCCTCCACGTATTCCTTGCCCTTGAGGGTCAGGGTCTGGCCGCGCACGATACGCGCCATGTCCAGCCAGTTGATGGCGCCGATGGCAATGAATATCAGGTAAATGTTTCGCCCGAAGAACACCATGAGCAGGATCACGAAGAACATGAAGGGCATGGCGTAGAGAATGTCCACGATGCGCATCATGATGCCATCCACCCGTCCGCCCATGTAGCCGGCGGTGGCGCCCCAGGCGATACCGATGACCAGGCTCACCAGGGTGGCGATGACGCCCACCATGAGGGACATGCGGCCGCCGTAGAGGGTGCGCACGAACAGATCCCGGCCCAC
>JALVEW010000265.1 GCA_027030425.1 Sedimenticola sp. | reverse complement strand
ACCGCGCTCGGCCTTGCCTATCATGCCCATGAGCCCCAGTTCACCCAGCATCATGTCCGTGTACTTGTCCATGCGCGTGGCGGTGGTGGGGCCGGCGGGGCCGACCACTTCGTCCCTCACCGGGTCCACGGGGCCGACGTAATAGATGAAGCGGCCATGGAAGTCCACGGGCAGCTCCTCGCCCCGGGCCAGCATTTCCTGGATGCGGCGATGGGCGGCGTCCCGGCCGGTGAGCATGCGGCCGGAGAGCAGCAGACGGTCACCGGGCTTCCAGTTTGCCACTTCTTCCGGCGTGACACTGTCCAGGTTCACGGGAATGGCGTCCGCGCCGGGTTGCCACTGGATGTTCGGGTAGTCCGACAGGGCGGGCGGCGTGAACTCCGCCGGGCCGCTGCCGTCCAGCTCGAATTCGATATGGCGGGTGGCGGCGCAGTTGGGAATCAGGGCCACGGGAAGAGAAGCGGCGTGGGTGGGATAGTCGCGGATTTTCACGTCCACCACGGTGGTCAGGCCGCCCAGCCCCTGGGCGCCTATGCCCAGGGCATTGACTTTTTCGTAAAGTTCCAGGCGCAGTTCCTCCAGGGGCGTGGCGGGGCCTCTTTCCATGAGGTCCTGGATGTCCACAGGCTCCATGAGGGCTTCCTTGGCCAGCAGCATGGCTTTTTCCGATGAACCGCCTATGCCCAGACCCAGCATGCCGGGAGGACACCAGCCTGCGCCCATGGTGGGCACTGTCTCCAATACCCAGTCCACCAGGCTGTCGCTGGGATTGAGCACGGTGAACTTCGCCTTGTTCTCCGATCCTCCGCCCTTGGCGGCCAGGGCGATCCTGATATTGCTGCCGGGCACCATGCGGGTATGCACGATGGCGGGGGTGTTGTCGCCGGTGTTTTTTCGTTGCCCCCAGGGCGGGTTTACCATGGAGGCGCGCAGGGTGTTGTCGGGATCTGTATAGGCCAGGCGCACGCCTTCGTCCACCATTTCCTGGAGGCTCAGTTTGCTGTTCCAGCGCAGATCCATGCCTATGTCGATGAAGGCTACCACCATGCCCGTGTCCTGGCAGACAGGGCGGTGGCCCTCTGCGCTCATGCGGGAGTTGACCAGAATTTGGGCCAGGGCGTCTTTGGCCGCCGGGGACTGCTCCTTCTCCCAGGCGCGGCCCACGGCCTGGATGAAATCCAGGGGGTGGTAGTAAGAGATGAATTGCAGGGCGTCCCGCACACTCTGGATGAAATCGTCCTGGTGGATGGTGGTCATGTTGCTTGGCCTTAGGTTAATGTGGAAATACCCCCTCTCCCTAACCCTCTCCCCCAAGGGGGAGAGGGGACTTTTTCAACATCCGCCCCATTTCCTGTGCCCGCAGGTGCGCCGGATCGGAGCAATGTCGGGCTGAAGCCCGACCTACGGTGAAGGGATGAAAAAGGATGATCCAAAAGCTCACGAAATCTGCCAGGGTTCAGATATCCAGCAGCAGGCGGCTGGGGTCTTCGAGGTTCTGCTTGATGGTGACCAGGAATTGTACCGCGTCCTTGCCGTCCACGATGCGGTGATCGTAGGACAGGGCCAGGTACATCATGGGGCGTATCACCACTTCGCCGTTTTCCGCCACCGGGCGCTGGATGATGTTGTGCATGCCCAGGATGCCGCTCTGGGGCGGGTTGAGTATGGGGGTGGAGAGCATGGAGCCGTACACCCCGCCGTTGGAGATGGTGAAGGTGCCGCCGCTCAGCTCCTCGTAGCTGAGGCTGCCATCCTTGGCTTTCTGGCCGAATTGGCGGATGGTCTTTTCGATCTCGGCGAAGGAAAGCCGGTCGGCGTTGCGCAGGATGGGCACCACCAGGCCCCGGGGGGAACCCACGGCGATGCCGATGTCGTAATAGCCATGGTAGATGATGTCCGTGCCGTCCACGCTGGCGTTGAGCAGGGGATATTTTTTCAGGGCATCCACCGTGGCCTTGACGAAAAAGGACATGAAGCCCAGACGTACGCCATGTTCCTGTTCGAAACGCTCCCGGTACCGCGCCCGCAGGTCGCTCACCGCCTGCAGGTTGACTTCGTTGAAAGTGGTGAGAATGGCGGCGGTGTGCTGGGCTTCCACCAGGCGCTCGGCGATGCGGGCGCGCAAACGGCTCATGGGCACCCGCTGTTCCGCGCGTGACGGGGCGCTGGGCAGGGGCGCGTCGCCAACCATGCTGGCCACGGTTTCCGCGTCCGGGTCCTTGTCGGAGGTCTGCTTGTCCAGGTAGGCCATGACATCGGACTTGAGAATGCGCCCGTCCTTGCCGGTGCCGGTGATTTGGGTGGGATCGAGCTTGAGTTCCTTCACCAGGCGCCGCACGGCTGGAGTAAGCACGGGGTCGTTTCCGCTGGCGGCCGGCGCCGGTTCCGCCGGGGGGGTATTGACCGTGGTCCGCTTTGGCGTGGGTGCTGCCGCCTTGCCCGGCTCGATGATGGCCAGAATGTCATCGGCTTCCACCAGATCGCCTTCTTTGGCGCGCTGTTCCGTGAGCACGCCGTCCACGGGGGAGGGCACTTCCAGCACCACCTTGTCGGTTTCCAGGTCCAGCAGGTTCTCGTCCCGACGCACTGGGTCGCCGGGCTGTTTGTGCCAGCTCAGCACCGTGGCGTCGGTGACGGACTCGGGCAGGGTGGGGACGCGGATCTCTGTACTCATATCATTCTCTGGTTGATTTCCGGATCGAAATGGCCGTTCAGGGCGTCATCGATGATTTTTTTCTGTTCCTCCACGTGCACCGGGTAGTAGCCGGTGGCGGGCGCGGCGGCGGCGCGGCGGCCCACGTAGAACACTTGCTTGCCGCCCTTGACGATGCGCGAGAAGCGATGCTTGATCTGATCCCAGGCGCCCTGGTTCTGGGGCTCTTCCTGGCACCAGACGAAGCTCCAGGCGTTGGGATAGCCCGCCACCATGGCGTCGAAGTCGGCCCGGGGGAAGGGATAGAGCTGCTCGATGCGCACCAGGGCGATGTGCTCCAGCCCCCGCGCCCGGCGGGCTTCCAGCAGTTCGTAATAGATCTTGCCGGTGCACATGATGACCTGGCTGATTTTTTTTCTGTCCAGGGGATCGATCTCGTCGATGACCGTGTGGAAGCCGCCATCGGTATAGGCGTCCAGGGGCGACGTCGCCAGCGGGTGCCGCAGCAGGCTCTTGGGCGTCATTACTACCAGGGGGCGCCGGTAGGGGCGCAGGGCCTGGCGACGCAGCAGGTGGAACATCTGCGCTGGGGTGCTGGGAATGCACACCTGGATGTTCTGCTCGGCGCACAGCTGCATGTAGCGCTCGATGCGTGCCGAGGAATGCTCCGGCCCCTGGCCCTCGTAGCCGTGGGGCAGCAGCATCACCAGGCCGCAGAGCAGGCCCCACTTGGCGCCGGCGGAGGTGATGAACTGGTCGATGACCACCTGGGCGCCGTTGGCGAAGTCGCCGAACTGGGCTTCCCAGATGGTCAGGGTATTGGGCTCCGCCGTGGCGTAGCCGTATTCAAAGGCGAGGACGGCTTCCTCGGAAAGCAGGGAGTCGATGATGTCGAAATCCGCCCTGCCGGGGTTGAGGTGCGCCAGGGGAATGTACTGCTCGCCGCTCTCCTGGTCCGCGATCATGGCATGGCGGTGAAAGAAAGTGCCCCGGCGGCAGTCCTGGCCGGACATGCGCACGGGCACGCCCTGGTCCACCAGGCTGGCGTAGGCCAGGTTCTCGCCGAATCCCCAGTCGCTGAGCTGCTCGCCGCGCATCATGCGTCCCCGGTCCTCCATGATGCGCTGCACCCGGGGATGCAGCTTGAAGCCTTCGGGGAAATCCAGCAGCTTTCCATACAGGCGCTGAATGTCGTCCCGGGAAATGCGGGTGTCGGTGGGATGGTCCCAGGGGACGTTCTGAAAGGGATGCCAGTCCACCCGGTAGGGATTGTTGATCTCGCAGAGCACGGGGCGGCTGACGATTTCCCCCTTGTCCAGTTCTGAGCGGTAGTGCTCGATCATGTGTTCCGCCTGCTCCGGCGTAATCACGCCCTCCGCCAGCAGGCGCTCCGCGTACAGGGTGCGGGTGGTGGGATGGACGCGGATCTTCTGGTACATCAGGGGTTGGGTGACGGCGGGCTCGTCGGCCTCGTTGTGGCCCTGGCGGCGGTAGCAGACCAAGTCGATGACCACGTCCTTGTGGAAGTGGTTGCGGTAGTCCAGGGCCAGGCGGGTGACAAAAATCACGGCTTCGGGGTCGTCGCCATTGACGTGGAAAATGGGTGCCTGGACCATCTTGGCCACGTCGGAGCAATAGGTGGTGGAGCGGCTGTCGAAGGGGTCCGAGGTGGTGAAGCCAATCTGGTTGTTGATGACGATATGCACGGTGCCGCCGGTGCTGAAGCCCCGGGTCTGGGACAGGTTCAGGGTTTCCATGACCACCCCCTGGCCGGCGAAGGCGGCGTCGCCATGAAGCACGATGGGCAGCACTTTCTCGCCCTGTTCGTCCCGGCGGCGTTTCTGCCGGGCGCGCACCGAACCTTCGATGACCGGGCCGATGATCTCCAGGTGGGAGGGATTGAAACCCAGGGCTACGTGAATCAGTCCGCCCTGGGTTTCGATGCTGCTGGAAAAGCCCTTGTGGTATTTCACGTCGCCCGAGGTCATCACCCCGTGGGCCTTGTGCATGCCCTGAAACTCGTCGTAGATCTCTGCCGGGGGCTTGCCGATGATGTTGGTGAGCACGTTCAGGCGGCCCCTGTGGGCCATGCCAATGACGGCTTCCTCGATGCCGTCTCGCCCCGCACGCTGGATGAGTTCGTCGAGCAGGGGAATCAGGGACTCCCCTCCTTCCAGAGAGAAACGCTTCTGGCCCACGTAGCGGGTATGCAGGTATTTCTCCAAGCCCTCGGCGGCGGTGAGCATGCGCAGAATCCAGCGTTTGTCCCCGTCGGACAGTTCCGGGCGGGTGCGGTAAGTCTCCAGGCGCTGCTGAATCCAGCGCTTTTCCACCGTGTCGGTGATGTGCATGTATTCCGAGCCCACGGTGCCCGTGTACACTTTCTTCACCAGGTCCAGGATCTCCTTCAGGGGCAGGCGCTCCGGCGCGAACAGGGAACCGGTGTTGAATACCCGCTCCAGGTCGTCTTCCGTGAGGTTGTGGTAGGACAGGGTAAGTTCGGGCAGATGCGGTGGCGGGCGCAGGTGCAGGGGGTCGAGGTCTGCCAGCTGGTGGCCACGCACCCGGTAGGCGTTGATGAGGCGCAGCACTGAAGCCTGCTTGGCGGCGGCCTGGGCGGCCAGGGTTTCGTCGCAGCCGGACAGGGCCGCCGGTTTCTCCCGGGCCATGCGGCGGAAATCCCGGATGATGCGCTGGTGGGAGACATCGTCTCCTTCCCAGCCATTCACTCCAGGCAGGGTTTCGAAATGCCGGCGCCAGTTTTCCGCTACACTGGAGGGGTCCTGAAGCCAGGCCTCGTACAGGCTCTCGATGAAGGGCGCGTTTCCGTCATAGAAAGGCGACGACTCTTTCAGGCGTTTCAGTAATTCCGACATTTTTGGGATATTTGCCCTAATTGCTCGTGGAAGGGGAGTCCATCACCTTGCGGTGTGTTGTGAAAAGTCTAGCACAAGATATTGGAAGAACGACAAAAACCCTGTATTAGTATGATCGTCCTATATCGAAGCTTGTTTGACCGCCGGCGGGAAAACATGAAAATATGTCCGCGAGAATAATTGAGGAGTGTCCGTGGTTTCTAGAATAAGCTTGCTGCTCATCCTTGCCCTGTCCCTTCCGGCTTGGGCCGAAGCGCCGCATCCCTTTGTGGCGGTTCCCAAGGGGAATTGTGACCGGCCCCTGCCTAATACGGATCTGCGTCACTGCTCATTCGCCGGCAAGCATCTGAAGGGACTGGACTTGAGCGGCTCCCTGCTCAACGGCGTGGATTTTTCCAATGCCCGGCTGCCGGATTGCAACCTGTCCCGCGCCAGCCTCAAGGAAGCCGATTTCAGGTGGGCCAGCCTCACCAATTGCGCCATCCTTGGCGCGGACTTTCTCGATGCCCAGCTGTTTCACACGGTTTTCGACGGCAGCGTGCTCGACGGCAGCCGCTTCGTGGGGGCTGATATGTTCGGGGCCAATCTCATTGAGGTTCGGGGTAGGGGGGCCAACTTCCAGGATGCCTACATGAAGGACATCATCATGGAAGAGGGTGATTTCAGTCACAGCAGCTTTACCGGCTGTTTCATGCAACGCGCGGTGCTCATCGACAGCAAGCTGGTGGGCAGCTTCTTCCACGACACGGTACTCACCGGCGCTTCTCTGGAAGGTGCGGACTTCAGCCGAGCCACGGTCACCCACTCCCTGGTCAACGGCGCACACCTGGACGGCGCCAGCTTCAGGGAAGCGGACCTGCACAACTCCCGTTTCGTGAACGCCAGGGGTGAGGCGGATTTTTCCGGCGCCAGGAACCTTCCGGCCCATCTCCAGGCCATGCTGGACAAGCGGGCCGGACATTGAAGCCGGGCCGTTTCCGAACCCTGTTCTTCCCCCCGGCGGACAACGTATCCCTGGGCGAAAAGGCCCTGTCCGGCCTGGCGGCCCTGGGTGGCATCGGCCTGGTGATGCTGGCCAGCAGCCTGTTCCTGGC
>JALVEW010000264.1 GCA_027030425.1 Sedimenticola sp. | reverse complement strand
GTGTATTCAAAGCCGCCGGTAGCGGCGGTGAAACGGTCGCTGTTGCTATCCCGGTACATGACTTCCAGCTTCCACAACCACTCTCCCAGGGTGGCCTGCAGATCCAGACTGGCCTGGTCGATGATCTCGTAATAGGGCGCGAGAACCACCTCGCCATCGGGCCGGAGCCGGGGCATGAACAGGGGATCCCGCCCGGTGCCCCGGAAATAGCTCAGGCCAATATCCCACTCACCAATGTAGTGAGACCAGCGCGCAGCAATATCCAGATGCCGTTCTTCCCGGGAAGACTCATAGAAAGCCAGATCCGGGTCGATACGCGGCTGGGTTCGGGGACGCCCTTCCACGCCGGGGAAAGTGCGCTCTCGAAAATACGGCAGGAGAAAGAAGTCCAAGGTGCCCCAGTTCCGTTCCAGGGAGAGCTTTGCCATGGGCTGGCCCAGCTTGTCCTCGCCATCGATGTTTTCCACCAGATCCGTCTGGTTGATGATGTCCACCAGGTGCATGGCCTCGGTGACGCCCCAGTAGACCTTGCCTATGCCCAGGCGGGTCTCCCAGCCATCGCCGGCGTAAATCCATTGCAGTTCGCGGACATCCCAGTGACTGCGTTCATCGTCGCGGGCATCCAGCCTGCCAAACAGGCGCACCACGAAACTCTGCCGTCCCTCATCCCATTCGTGGGCCCATTCAGGCTCCAGGCTCACCGACCAGTCATTGCTGTACTGGCGCCCATCCAGCGCTTCCTGGAAAAAGCCCCTGCCCTCCACGGCGGCGTTGCCGGAAAGCTCCCAGGCACCGGCCAGGCCGCTTCCAATACACAGCAGAAAGCCCAACAGCCGTTTCATGTCAGCGGGCGCGTTTCAGGCTGTTGCGAGTGAAATCGCTGTCTTTAAGCCCGGAGCGGAACTGGTAGTTCTTCCAGGTGAGCAGGGTGCTCTTGCCCGTCTGCTTGTTGTCCATGAACATTTCATCCGCCCGCCAGTACTTGTCCAGGTACTGCCTGTAGCCCCGAAACACAAGCACCTTGAGCAGGGAATTCTTGCGATCATAGAACTCGATTTTCAGCGGTATGTAGCGTTCCTTGTCTATCCAGACGAGCTGCCGGGTGTAGCCGGAATACTTGCTCACGGGATAGCGTTCCATGAGGAACACCGGCTTGCCATCCAGCTCATCGTCGCGGATGAACTTGTAGGTATATTTCTCCACTTCCTGGGAAGCCAGGTCCTCGAAGGCGAATTCACTGCCCATGAAGGGGCCGGACTTGTTACGCGAGGCGATGCGCTTCACCCGCTTCAGGGCCGGCAGGTACAGCCACTGGTCATCGTCTTTCACCTTGTGGGAAAAGGTCAGCAGGGCCGTGCCCTTCACGTCCCGCGGCTGGTCGAAGACAATGAGGCTTTTGTCTCCGTCGTTCTCCACTTCCAGGCTCTTGACCCGCATCTGGCGCAAGCTCTCCTCCCCGTGACGGTTCTTCAGCAGCATGCTCATGGCCGCCTGGAAATCACCCCAGCCCGTGTCACGGGCATCCACTTCCCGGGCTATGGCCAGACCCTTTTCTTCCGGCGTTTCCGCCGTGGCGGGAAAAGCGGAAAACACCAATAGTATGAGTAACAGTTTTTTCATTTTTTTGTTTCTCCAAATTGCATCAACAGCGGCGGCAGATACAGGAAATCCGCCAGCAACGCCAGGCCGATGGTAATGGCGGTGAGCAGCCCCATCCCGGCGTTCAGCTCAAAATCGGACAGAGCCAGCACGCCAAAGCCCAGCATGAGGACGATGGTGGTTACCAGCAGGGGCGTGCCTACGGTATGGAAAGCATAGCGCACGGCATCTTCGCTCCCCAGCCCCTGCTCACGCCGGGCGCGCAGATACTTGCTCAGGAAATGCACCGTGTCGTCCACCACGATGCCCATGGTCATGCCGCTGACCACGGACAGAGCCAAGCCCACCTGTCCCACGAAGATACCCCACAGGCCAAAGGCCATGCCAATGGGCACCAGATTGGGTATCAGGCTGAGCAGACCAATGCGGAAGGAACGCAGGGCCACCATGAGAATCAGGGAAATGACCACCAGGGCTACGGTGGTGCCCTTGAGCATGGCGCGGATGTTGCGATGACCGATGTCGGCGAACATGAGAGATGGGCTGGCCGCCTGCACGTGCATGTAGTCCGGCGTATTGGCCTGCAGCCAGGCCTCCGCCCGGCGCTCCAGGGCCAGCAGGCTTTCGGAAGAAATACTTTTCAGGCTGGCCGTGAGCTTGGTGGCGGACTTCTTCACGTTGATCTGGTTGTTCAGATCCAGACCGAAAGGCAGGGAAAACTCGTACAGCAGCAGGTACTGGGCCGCCAGTTCCGGGTTGTCCGGCAGCTTGTACCAGGCCGGGTCGTCACCATGGAGGTTCTTGTTCAGGCGCTTCATGATGTCCGTATAGGTGTTCACGTGCAGCACTTCCGGCTGGGTGCGCAGCCAGTTGGCGAAGGCATCCACATGGCGCAGGTATTCCGGGTCGGTGATCTTACCCTCGCCCACAGCAGGTAGGGAAAACTCCAGCAGATAAATACCCGTGAGATGATCCACGGCGAAATCCGTGTCCACGCGGAAGGGCACTTCCTCACTGAAATACTTGATGAACTCGTCGTTGAGCCGGTTCTGGGGCACCTGGCTGATGAGCAGCAGGATGAAAGCCGTCATGCCCCAGAACAAGGGCTTGCGCTGGCGGATGACGAACTCTCCCAGCTTCTCCATGCTGCCCTGCCCCCGGGTGTGGCGCTCACCGGGACGCACGGGCAGAATCATCAGGGCCGCGGGCAGAAAGGTCATGGACAGGGCCCAGGCCACCATCACGCCCATGGCCGCCATGTTGCCCAGATCCCGGAAGGGCGGCGCATCGCTGAAATTGAGGCTGAGGAAACCGATGGCCGTGGTGATGGAGGTAAGGAACACTGGCCCCAGGTTCAGGCGCAGGCTCTCCATCATGGCTTCCTCCCGACTCTCGCCCTTGCGCAGCCCCTGAAGGAACAGGGAGATGATATGTATGCAGTCCGCCACCGCCAGGGTCATGACCATTACTGGCGCCGTGGTGGTGGGCGGACTCATCTGTATGCCCAGCCAGCCCGTCAGCCCCAGGGTGGCAACCACGGACATGAGCAGCACCAGCATGGACACCAGCACCCCGGAAATGGAATGCAGCATGAAGGCCATGGTCACCAGGATTATGAGGAGCATCAAGGGATAGAGGGTCTGCATGTCCTGCTGGGACATGCGCGGGAAGGTGGCATTCATCATCACCAGGCCCGTAACCCGCACTTCCACATCCGGGTTGTGTTCCATTGCCCGCTTGGCCAGATTCTCGGCAAAGGCAGCCACCTCGGGCACCTCGTCCAGCTTCTTGCCCGGCAGCTGCACGGTGACGTTGATACCCGTGTGAGCGCCATCGGGAGAAATCAGACGGTTGCGCAGCAGGGGCTCATTCAGGGCCACGCGGCGAATCTTTTCCAACTGCCCGGGGGATAGCCCCATGGCATCCTCTACCAGGTCCGCCACCAGCAAGTCGTCTTCCTCGGCCTCGGTATGCTGGTAGTTGCTGATGGAATCCACCCGCAGGGAATAGGGAATCTGCCAGGCTTCTTTCGTCAGCCACTCCACGGTTTCCAGGGTTTTCGGCGTGAACACATTTCCGTCTTTCGGCGAGATCACGAACAGCACATTGTCTGTTTTCGTATAGGTGTTCTGCATGGCCTCGAAGGCCTGGAGCTGGGGATTCTCCTCGCTGAAAAACATGCGATAGTCATTGCTGAATCCCAGGAAGCGGGCACCGGATGCGGCCAGGGCAATAAGCAATATACTGCCCATCACCACCAACCAGCGGTAACGCAATATCCAACGAAAGAACCTGTTGCTCATTAGCAATCTCGCCCCCTGTAGTGATCAAACCCGGTATGATACGCCGATTTGTTCCCCTCGACCTTAGGCCACCATGAAAAAAATCCTCTTCACCCTGGGAATCGTATTTACCGCCCTCATGCTGTTCTACGGCGGCGTATCAGCCCTGGTAAACCAGGGACATGGACTGGGCAGATCCCTGTTTACCTTTGCCGCAGTCATTGCCGGCGGCATGGGCCTGGTCTGGCTGGCCAAATCCGATAAATGAGCCGCCCCGACGAGCCGGGGCGGCTTTGCCGGCATTATCAGCGCTGGCGCAACTGCCAGGGATAGGGGGCATAATCATCATCCCAGTCATCATCCCAGAAACGATTGTATCCGTCGTCATGATCGTGTCCGCAGTGGCGGATGATGCCCCGGCGGCACAGGGTGCGGCGCCATTCATACTTAATGAACTTCTTGAAGGCCGGTTTCTTTCGCGGCTCGAAACGCACCTTGCGGGTAGGCGACCATTCGCTTTCACCAAAACCCGTGCCCGCTGAACCACTCCGCGCTGCCTCGCTGCGAGCAATCATGCCGTCGCGCTTCTTCTTGTAGCCATAGTGCTCCCGCTCCTTTTCCCGGTACACCGCCACAGCAATCACGCCCATGGCGCTGTGGTCACCCCAGGCATCGGCATAGGAATCTTCGATATCGGTAAAATAGAAGCGGTTCACCCGGTTGCGGCTGGTGCGCCAGCCCTCGTACTCCGCCGTTTCCCAGGGACCGAGCACGTACTTGGCTTCCCTGCGCCCCAGCCAGGATTTTTCTCCTGTGATGATGTTGCGCCCATCCACGGCGATAACCAGGCCGATACGCTGACCACTGCGGTTACGCACGCGGATACGGTAACGCTCGCCGTCACGCACGGCAATGTAGCTGCGCTGCTTCCTGCCATGGGAATCCACAGGATATTCCCGCAACTTGCCCCGGTCGTCGGAGATGATCTGGATATCCACCTTGTTGTACAGGCCGCCCGCCTGGGCGGGAACAGCCGGAACCAGCAACAACAGGGAAATGAGGGCCAGAATGTTCCTGAATGTCTTCATGGTGTTTCCTCCATCGGTATTGAACACGCTTACAGGGTAGATAAAGCTGCCTGAACCGTTGCTGAACAGGAGTACGCCTTCTAGTCTTCATAAGTTATTGATAAAGCTGGGGTAGCATCTGCTCGGAAAACCTCGGAGGCAAGGATGCCGACGCGGAGCCTACATGGATGTATTTACGGCGTTTTTCCGAGCAGATGCTACCCCAGCCAACACCCAGATGATGGGGTTCTGCCTTGCTGAATGCCTGATTTCGGAATAATCCGCCCCTGTGCGACAATACGCGCCCCAT
>JALVEW010000263.1 GCA_027030425.1 Sedimenticola sp. | reverse complement strand
TTGCCGTGGAAGGAAATCGATGAGTCTGGACGCTGAAGAAGTCGAGAAAATTGCCTACCTGGCGCGCATTGCCGTGACCGCCGACGAAGTGGATGCCCTCAAGGGCGAGCTGTCGGGTATCCTGGACCTGGTGGAACGCATGAGCGAGCTGGATACCAGTGACATCCTGCCCATGGCCCATCCCCTGGACATGCCCCAGCGCCTGCGGCCGGATGTGGTGACCGAGGAGAATCATCGTGAGGACTACCAGGCGGTGGCGCCCGCGGTGGAAAACGGCCTCTATCTGGTACCCAGGGTGATCGAGTGATGAGTGAGCTGCATCTGAAATCCATTGCCGAGCTGTCCGCCGGGCTGGCGGCGGGAGAGTACAGCAGCGAGGAATTGACCCGTCATTTTCTGGACCGTATCCGCCGCTTCGACGGGGAACTCAATTCCGTGGTGACCCTCGCCGAGGAAGAAGCCCTTTCCGCGGCGGCCGCGGCCGACAAGCGCCTGGCAGCCGGCGAGGCCGGCCCCCTGACGGGCATTCCCATCCTGCACAAGGACATCTTCTGCACCCGGGGTGTCAAGACCGCCTGCGGCTCGCGCATGCTGGACAACTTCATTTCCCCCTACGATGCCACCGTGGTGACCCGTCTCAAGGATGCCGGCGCGGTGATGCTGGGCAAGACCAACATGGACGAGTTCGCCATGGGCTCTTCCAACGAAACCAGCTTTTATGGCCCGGTAAAGAATCCCTGGGACAGGGACAGGGTGCCCGGCGGCTCTTCCGGCGGTTCCGCGGCCGCTGTTGCCGCGCGTCTGGCCGTGGCCGCCACGGGCACGGACACTGGCGGCTCCATCCGCCAGCCCGCGGCCCTGTGTGGCATCACCGGCCTCAAGCCCACCTATGGCCGGGTATCCCGCTATGGCATGATTGCCTTCGCCTCCAGCCTGGACCAGGCGGGCCCCATGACCCGCAGCGCCGAGGACGCGGCATATCTCCTGGCGGCCATGGCCGGCTTCGACGAGCGCGATTCCACTTCCGTGGACCGTCCCGTGGACGATTACCCCGGGCAGCTGAACCAGGAGGTGAAGGGCCTGAAGATCGGCGTGGTGAAGGAATTCTTCGAGGAGGGCCTGAACCCCGGCATGAAGGCGGCCATGGAAGCGGCCATGGAAAAACTGAAGGAGCTGGGCGCCGAGCTGGTGGAAGTTTCCCTGCCCAATTCCCATCATTCCGTGGCGGCCTACTATGTGGTGGCCCCGGCGGAATGCTCTTCCAACCTGTCCCGCTTCGATGGCGTGCGTTTCGGCCATCGCTGCGACAACCCCTCTGATCTCGAGGACCTGTACAAGCGCAGCCGGGCCGAGGGTTTTGGTCCCGAGGTCAAGCGTCGCATCATGATCGGCACCTATGCCCTGTCGGCGGGTTATTACGATGCTTATTATCTCAAGGCCCAGCAGGTGCGCCAGGTCATCGCCAGCGATTTCCGCAAGGCCTTCGAGGACGTGGATATCCTCCTGGGGCCGGCATCTCCTGAAACGGCCTTCCGCCTGGGGGAGAAATCCGATGATCCCGTGTCCATGT
>JALVEW010000262.1 GCA_027030425.1 Sedimenticola sp. | reverse complement strand
CGGTTCGGGGATCTCAGTGGCGGCCTGTTCCAGGTTCTGGCCCCGGGTCACGGGATAGACGGGGTGCCCCAGGCGCAGAAAGCCCCGGGCAAAGACGCCGCCCATTTCGCCGACGCCGATGATTACACTGGGTTGTTTCACGGTTCTCGATTCCAGGTCGTTTCCTCATCCGATGCCTGCCGGGCCAGATGGCGCGCCATGACGAACAGCAGGTCGGACAGGCGGTTGAGATATTTCAGGGATTCGGAGTTTACCTTTTCCCCGCGGGAAAGTCCCCACAGGCTGCGCTCGGCGCGGCGGCACACGGCCCGGGCCAGATGAGCCTGGGCGGCGGCGCGGCTGCCGCCAGGGAGGACGAATTCCTGCAACGGGGGCAAATCGGCGTTGAGAGCCTGGAGCTGTGCTTCCAGGTCAGCGACATGGCCGCTGTTCAGGATGGCGGCGCCGGGCAGGGCGATTTCCCCGCCCAGGTCGAACAGGCGCTGCTGGATGGCGGTCAGGGATTCCCCCAAGGCTTCGCTGGATTCCACGGCCAGCAGGCCCAGGGCGGCATTGAGTTCGTCCAGGTCGCCCAGGGTCTGGATGCGGGGGCTGTCCTTGTCCACCCGGCTGCCATCGGCCAGGCCCGTCCGGCCCTTATCGCCACGGCGCGTGGTGATGCGGGTCAGGCGGGCCATAGCCAAAACCTGAAGCCATGGGTCCATCGGGGCGCATAGCACAAGCTCTTGATCCGTCTAGCTATATGAAAAATCTCACCAGACCTATGGGTATGGCTGCGATTTTTCATTACGCTATCCGAATCAATATCTTGCACTCTGCGCTCCCTCTGAACCCACGGCTTCAGGTTGTCACCTCTGATAACGAATACCCAGGAAACCGGCCCGCTCCTGGGTGTTGTAGCCGCTGGCCAGTTCATAGTCTTCATCGAAGGCGTTCTCCAGTTTGGCGAAGATCTGCCAGTGGGGGCTGAGCCTGTAGGCGGCATCGAGGTTCACCAGAGTATAGCTGTCCAGGGTGACGCCGCCAAAATCCTTGCGGTTGCCGGCGTACAGCAGGTCGCCGCCCAGGGTCCATGCGCCCCAGCGGTAGCTCAGGCGGGCGTTGAAGCTGTGCTTGGCGCGGCGCAGCAGGCGCTCGCCGGTGCCGCGGTCCTCCGGGTCCTGCCAGTTGCCGCCCAGGTGCAGGGCCAGGGCCTCGCCGCTGTAGTCGTAACCCAACTCCAGGCCGTCGATGCGCACTTCCGCCACGTTCTGGTTGTAGCCGATAAAGGGAGGGGTGACCAGCACCCATTGGATCATGTTGTCGATGTCGTTGCGGTACAGAGAGGCGCTCAGCTCATGGGCATTGCCCAAGCGGTGCTTCAGGCCCAGCTCATAGGAGGTGGATTCTTCGGGTTCCAGATCGGGATTGCCGCCAAAACCAAAGCGCTCGTTGGCGCTGGGGACGCGGAAGGCGGTGGCGGCGCTGGCCCAGGCGCGGGTGCCCTGGCCGAAGTCGTAGCCGTAGTTCAGGCTCCAGGTGAATTTGCTGCCCGCGTCCTCGTGATCCAGGTAGCGCAGGCCGGCGATGGCGTGATG
>JALVEW010000261.1 GCA_027030425.1 Sedimenticola sp. | reverse complement strand
ACGCTCTACCGGCCCTGTTCCGCGTCCCAGCTTGCGGCCTGCCAGGCCCAGCAGATCCTGAATGCGGCCTTCGCGGATTTTTTGCGCGATGAAGCGCAGGCGTTCCCGGTTGCTGGCCATCAGTCGTATCGTCCATCCATTATGTATTTACGGCTAAATATGTACAAAATAGTCCTGACCGACCCATTTAAGCGTCATGATGCGAAGCCGCCTTGTGATCGTAAGTCGGGCTTTAGCCCGACAATCCACCGTTGTGTGTCGGACTGAAGTCCGACCTACAGGCGCATGTCTTTTCATCAACTCGAATGACCCGAATAATGCCCTCGATGGTGGTAGCACCGCATAGTCACTGCTACTGTAACATCCGCAGCAGTTCGCGCACCTTTCCCACCCGCTTCTCCGGCTCTTCGAGATCGGCGAAAAAGCGCAGCTTGTCACTGCCATCCAGCTTGAACTGCCTGGGCCGGGTCTGGATGAGATGGATGATGCGCGCCGGATCGATGGCGGGCTGTTCCTCGAAATGAATCTTGCCCCCCTGGGGGCCGGCCTCGATCTTGCGTATGCCCAGGGGCTGTACGTCCAGCTTGAGTTCGGTGATGTCGAACAGGTTTTTGGCCTGCTCCGGCAGCAGGCCGAAACGGTCGATCATCTCCACCCGCAGTTCCCGCAGTTCCTCGGCGCTGGCGGCGGAGGCGATGCGCTTGTACTGGATGAGGCGGATATGGACGTCCGGCAAATAGTCCTCGGGCAGCAGGGCGGGGAGGTTGAGGTCGATTTCCGTGCCATGATCCAGGGGGCGGTCCAGCTCGGGCTGTCGGCCTTCGCGGATGGCGCGCACGGCCCGTTCCAGCATCTGGGTGTAGAGGGTGAAGCCCACTTCGTGTATCTGGCCGCTCTGGTCTTCGCCCAGCAGCTCGCCCGCGCCGCGGATCTCCAGGTCGTGGGTGGCCAGGGTGAAGCCCGCGCCCAGGTCCTCCAGGGCTTCCAGGGCCTGCAGGCGCTTCACCGCGTCCCGGGTCATGGCCCTGGGGGGCGGGGTGATGAGATAGGCATAGGCGCGGTGATGGGAACGGCCCACCCGGCCGCGCAGCTGGTGCAGCTGGGCCAGGCCCAGCTTGTCGGCGCGGTTGATAATGATGGTGTTGGCCGTGGGCACGTCGATGCCGCTCTCGATGATGGTGGTGGCCACCAGGATGTTGAAGCGCTGGTGGTAGAAATCGCGCATGATGCGTTCCAGCTCGCGCTCGCGCATCTGCCCGTGGGCGAAATCCACCCGGGCGCCGGGCACCAGTTTCTCTATGTCCGCCACCATGCGCGCCATGCTGGCCACGTCGTTGTGCAACACATAGACCTGGCCGCCGCGCTGCAGCTCCCGCTGGCAGGCTTCGCCGATGACCACGTCGTTCCATTGCTGGACGAAGGTCTTGATGGGCTGGCGCCGGGCCGGGGGCGTGGCGATGACGGACAGGTCGCGCATGCCGGACATGGCCATGTTCAGGGTGCGGGGGATGGGGGTGGCGGTGAGGGTGAGAATGTCCACCTCGGCGCGCAGGGCCTTGAGGCGCTCCTTGTGACGCACACCGAAGCGGTGCTCCT
>JALVEW010000260.1 GCA_027030425.1 Sedimenticola sp. | reverse complement strand
CCTCCGGGTTGGCGGCGATGTCAGAAGCGCTGGCATCGAATGGCGTGTTATCAGCGTATGGGGACTGAGCCTTCGCAGTGAAAATATCGACGCGGCGCATTTGCCGGCGGTTGCCGTTTGCCACGGCGCCGGCTTGCCCCTCGATCTGCAGCAGCTCCCGTGGATAGCCTGCCCCGACCAGCACATCGCTCACTGCCCGGGCGCGGCGGCGTGCCAGGTCTTCGTTGTATTCGGTCGGCCCCATGTCGTCGGTGTAGCCCACCAGTCGCAGCTTACGCCGGGGGGTAAGCGACTGCGCCAGATGGGTGATCGCTGCCCGCGCATCCCCGGTCAGCTGATCCGAGCCAAAGCGGAAGAAGGCGGCGTGCAGCGGCTGGTTGTGGGTTGGCGCATCCGATGATGCGAGTGCGGGGGCCTGCCCCGCAAACAGCAGCACGGACAAGGTGAGAAGCATTCTGAGTGTGTCCATCGTTGATCCTGGCATCCGTTGTTCGGGTTGGCAGGCAGGATTTCTCCCGCCTGCCGCGTGCAAACGTCAGTTAGTGGGAATATCTGCACGGGATCGAGGCTACTGCAGGGGAGGCAATACGGAACAGGGGAAATTGATTATTGGTCGCGGGTAATTTATGCGGCAGGCCGATCCGCCATCGGAGTACGGGCCTGGGCGGGGATTGGCCGCCAGGCCCGTGTGTGCAACACAGGTCCCCTGAAGAATCGAGCCGCCTCGCAACAGCCTTCATTCTCATGTCCCGATGCAGGGGTGGTGGACAAGAGCGCCTGAGCGCCCGGGGCGCTGTCGATTGTCCGCTGACAGGCAAGCGGGTGGGGGAAGGCCAGTCGCCTTCCCTGTGCACAGAAACACAGCAGGGCGGCCTGCGCACAGGGAAAGCAACGGGTGATGATTGGAAGGAGAAAAAGCGGTTGAGGATACCGGGCGCATGTTCCGACACACGCCCGGTAGATTGCAGTCATTCAGTGGGTCGCCTTGTGCCGGCCAAGCTAGTGGGGCTTGGTAGGTAGGCCTGAATGAACTGTATGGACCGGCGGACACGATGCCGGATGCTGCCCCTGTACAACAGGGAGCCGGTCCGAAGAACATCCTTAAGGGCGCCACACAAGGTGGCAAAGGCGCAGCGTTTTACCCACGCTGCCAGGGCGGAATAATCATCCGATTTGCGGCCATGATAACCCATGCGCATGGGTTATGCGAGACTGGGATGGGGAAAAAGAACCCGGCAGGGGATGCCGGGTAAAAGGCGCCCGGCAAAGCAGAAAAGTGGTGCCAGGCTTGGGAGTAACAAAGAGGCAGGAGAATTCGGTTCAGGGCGGTTCTGTATCCGGGGCGGGATTGCAGCGCGGGC
The DNA here is from genome assembly GCA_027030425.1 of Sedimenticola sp. Lineage (GTDB taxonomy): Bacteria > Pseudomonadota > Gammaproteobacteria > Chromatiales > Chromatiaceae > Thiolapillus. Next base: position 236 of record JALVEW010000260.1, on the reverse strand, counting down.
AGGGCGTTTTGTTGTCGATGCAGGGGTTTGGCGACATGCCGCCTTCGTACAAATACCCCCAGTCGTCACAGACGGGACAGGTTCCACCAGAGTCGGTCTTATCAGGGCTGGTTCGCATGGCATCCGCACATTGATGCAATGCGGTTAAATCAACATTCAGTTTCATTGCGGCACACCGTGGGTGTTACAGGTCCATGCGTGTTTGCGGATCCGGCTTGCGTACCACCTCGACCCAG
>JALVEW010000259.1 GCA_027030425.1 Sedimenticola sp. | reverse complement strand
GGCTTGGTTTCAAAGAACTGGGAAGCACCGATTTCTCGAATGAAACCACCCTGGGCCATGAATTGCCAAACCTTGCCTTTCATGCCGCAGAAATAGAGATTGCCACCTTTTTCCTGCAGGGCCTTGGCTTGGTGAACCAGCATCTCTGCTCCCGCGACGTCGATGAAATTGGCGCCGGAGAGTACCAGAAGAATATGGTGAATGCCCTGTTTTTCAGCGATATCCATGAGTTTGGCTTCAATATGATTGACCGAGCCAAAATAGATGGACATATCGATTCTCAATATACGCAGCTGAGGGCACTGGGCCAGGGGTTTGGTTTCAATATCGATGAGCTTGCCCTTGGGATCATCACGGTCGGGTGCCAGGGTAATGATGTCTGGATGGGAAGTACGATTGAGAAAAATGACGAGGGACAGCAGCACACCGATGTAGATGGCGAATTCCAGTTCCAGGAATAGAGTGGCCAGAAAAGTGGTGATGAGAATGCCTGTTTCCGAGGCGCTGGCCTTCACCAGCACCTTGATCTGATGGAATTCGATAAGATTCCATGCCACCAGCAAAATCACGCCGCCCATGGCCGCCACGGGAATATAGGCGGTCAGGGGAGCGATGAGCAATACGATCAGCATCAGCAGAATGGCGGCAAAGATTGCCGACATGGGGGTTACCGCGCCTGCCGCGTAATTGATGCCGGAGCGGGTGAAAGAGCCAGAGCCGGCGTAACTGGAGAAAAAACTGCCCACCATGTTGGAAAGGCCCTGGCCGATGAATTCCTGGTTGCTGTCAATGAGCTGATGTGATTTGGTGGCAACTGCCCGGGATATGGAAACGGCTTCGATCAGTGCCAGCAATGCCACGGCAAAAGCTTCGGGAGCCAGTTCCTGAATGGTGGCGAGAGAGAAGTCGGGTTTGGAAAGCGGTGGCAGATGGGGTGGTATCTGAGGCACCAGCTTGACGCCATGTTCCGCCGCTCCCAGAACCAGGGCAACCAGACTACCCACGATGAGAGCGATCAACAGATGTGGCGCCTTGGGTGACAGCTTTCTTACCAGAACCGCTGTCAACAGGGTGGCCATGGCAATGGTTAATACATACCAGTTGATGTCGCCCAGATGGTGGAATATATCCACCCATGTGTTGGCAAAGGATTCTCCCCGGGGGATCTCCACCCCCAGAACATGTTTGATCTGGCTGGTGGCGATGAGTATGGCGGCGCCGGCGGTAAAGCCCACCACTACCGTATGAGAAACGAAATTGACCAAGGTGCCCAGGCGGGCCAGGCCGAAACCGAATTCGTAGGCGCCAGCGAGGAAAGTCAGGGTCAGGGCCATCTGGATGAACTCTGGAGAACCGGGTTCCGCGTAGCGGCTGATGGATGAAAACACCACGATGGAGATAGCTGTGGTAGGGCCCGAAATCAGGTGCCGGGATGAGCCGAACAGGGCTGCGATGATGGGCGTGACCATGGCCGTGTACAGGCCATATTCCGGCGGCAGCCCGGCGATAGTGGCAAAGGCGATACCTTGGGGAAGAACGATGATGGCACCGGTCAGGCCGGCCATGAAGTCCTTTTTCAGTGTGTCACGGTTGACCAGCGGCCACCAAGCCAGGAAGGGAAGAAATCGGACCAGCTTGTTGTTCAAGGAAGACTCCTTAGAAAATGAGGTTCATCATGGTGATGGCAACGACGAGGAAGAGCAGGGTCATCACCCCTCCAGCACGCATGAAATCCTTCACCTTGTACCCTCCGGGGCCCATGATGAGGGCATTGACCTGGTGGGTGGGAATAAGGAAAGAGTTGGAGGTGGCGATGGCCACGGTGAGAGCGAATACGGCCGGGTTGGCACCGTCGATGCCCAGTGCGATGTTCACGGCCAGGGGCACCAGCAATACCGTGGCGCCCACGTTGGACATGACCAGGGTGAAGAAAGTCGCCAGAGCCGCCACGGCCAGTTGAATGACCCAGACGGGCATGTGGCCTACCACGGACAGGGTCTGTTCAGCAATCCACCGGGCGGTGCCGGAGGTTTCCACCGCCAGTCCCAGGGGAATCAGGGAAGCCAGCAGGAATACGGTCTTCCAGGAAACGGCCTCGTAGGCTTCCTCGATTTTCAGCACGCCGGAGATCACCATGCCGACGGCGCCGGTGAGCAGGGACACGGACAGGCGCAGGTCGCTGAAAAGTACCAGGGCCAGGGCAATGGAAAAGAACACTGCTGCCCAGCCCAGCTTGTGAGGCCGCTCTTCTTCCTGGGGGAATTCTGTGGTGATGACCACGAAGTTGCGGTCCTTCTTCAGACGGGTGAGGTTGTCCCATGCCGTGTGCACCACCAGGGTGTCACCCGCCTGCAGGGGCAGGTCCCGGATATTGTCGCCTTCGCCCAGGGTTTCACCGTTGCGGTGCAGGGCAACCATGGCGATGCCATAGACCTTGCGCATCCATACGTCCCGGGCGCTCTTGCCGATGAGGTTGGAGCTTGGGGGGATGACGATCTCGGCGATACCGGCCTTGGTGGCGGCCAGGGATTCAGCGAAAGTGCGCAGGGAATCGCGCTTCTTCAAGTGGTATTTTTCGACGAAGTGATCCAGGTGCTCGGGAGCGGCAACGATGCCCAGCACCATGCCTGCCTCAAATTCCGTGTCACGGGCAATGGTATTGGGTCCCACCCGGGTTTCCTGGCCGCTGCGCTTGCTGGCGATGATGCGGATGCGATAGGTGGTTTCCACGTCATCCAGCTTCTTTCCGATGAGGGGGCTGTCTTCGGGAACCACCACTTCGTACAGGGAATAATCGATGCCGTAGGTGTTGTGCAGGTAATCCATGGTGCTGGATGCCGTGGTGGAGCTGCTGTCCTTGTCACCTTCGGTTACCGGGAGGACGAAGCGTCCGGCCAGGATGAAATAGACGATACCCGTAGCCACCAGCACCACGCCGACGGGGGTCACGGAAAACAGTCCCCAGGTTTCCATCTGCTGCTCGGGAGGCAGGGCCTTGTTGGAAGTCAGGATCAGGTCATTGAGCAGAATCAGGGGGGATGAACCGACCATGGTGACCGTGCCACCAAGAATGGCGCAGAAGCCCATGGGCATGAGCAGCCTGGACAGGGGGATGCCGGAACGGGCGGAAATCCGCGATACCACTGGCAGAAACAGGGCGGCGGCGCCCACGTTCTGCATGAAGGAAGAAATGAAAGCCACGGTGCCAGAAATGATGGGGATGATGCGTTTCTCCGTGGTGCCCCCTATCTTGAGGATGAAGGCTGCCACCTTGGACATGAGACCCGTCTTGTCCAGCCCCGCGCCAATGATCATCACCGCGATGATGGACATGACCGCGTTACTGCCAAAACCATCGAAAAGATGCTGATTGTCCACCAGTCCCTCTTCCAGACCCATCAGGGGCGCAAACAGGGAGGTAAGGCCCAGGAGCACCATGATGCAAACCGCCGCCACGTCCACATCCACGATCTCGAAGGCAAACAGGTAGATGGTCAGCACCAGGATGGCGACTACCCAGGCGACTTCCGTGCTGGGGCTGGCGAATGCCAGGCCGATGGCGATGAGAATGAAAACACCTGCTGCGATGAGTTGCTTCAGGGGAAGGGTTTTGGCGGGTTTTTCTGACATAAGCGCAACCTTGGGGTGGTATATCAGTAGATTATGGAAATCTAATCAGTATACCTTATGTAGGGTTTCTCCTTCAAGGTTGGCCACCATTCAGGCTGCTATACTGGCGTCTCAAACCAACATTAACAGGTCACGCCCGTCCATGATTTCATCCCGTTCCCTGTCTGCCTTTGCGGCTGTTCTTCTGTTCTCCCGGGCTGTGGTGGCGGAAACCACCATGCTCAACGACGGCCAGCTGGTGCTGCAGGACATACCCCCCATTCCCGAAGAAGTGAAACGGGACCTGAAACGCTATCAGAACACGCGTTCCGCCGCGGTGCTGGACTGGAGCCGGGATGGAAGAAATCTCTTTATCAGTACCCGCTTTGGGGACGTGCGCCAGATTCATCGCGTGGCCTTTCCCGGCGCTGCCCGCTATCAGCTGACCTTTTTCGACGAGCCCGTGGGCAGTGTCGTCCGCCAACCCGGGGGAGACCTGCTCAGTTTCACCATGGATGCCGGAGGCAGTGAATACGCCCAGTTGTTCATCCTGGACCCCGCCAGCGGTGACTGGAAGATGCTCAGTGATGGAAAGTCCCGCAACGGCGCTGTGGTCTGGGACCGCCGGGGCCAGCGCATTGCCTGGCAGAGCACCCGGCGCAATGGCAAGTCCAACGACATCTGGCTGATGGAACATGACCAGCCGGAAAAAGCGCGCATGGTGTTTGAGTCACCCGACGGCAGCTGGTGGGGTCCGGAAGATTTTTCCACCGATGGCAGGAAGCTGCTCATCACCAATTACGTGAGCGCCGCCATTTCCCGGGCCCTGGTTCTGGACCTGGATACGGGCAGGAGCCTGGTGGTGGCAGGCGAGGGCAGGGACTCGGTAAATCTGCCATTCGCCTTCGATGGAGAGGACAAGGGTGTTTTCCTCATCACCGACCGGCAGGGGGAGTTCAGGGAACTGGCCTGGCAGTCACTGGAAGATGACAAGGATATCCGTTACATCAGTGTGGACATACCCTGGGATGTGGACAGCCTGGCAGTCAGCAAGGACCGCCGGCGGGCCGCCTTCACCGCCAATGTGGATGGCCGTGGCGAGCTCTATCTGCTCGACACCGGCAGCTTCGAGTACCGCAAGGTGGAGGGTCTACCCCTGGGGCTGATCTCTGGCCTGGAATTCAGTCCCGATGGCCGGCGGTTGGCCATGAGCCTGAATACCCCCACCACGCCCACGGACAGTTTTGTGCTGGCCCTGGGAGACAAGCCTTTGGAGTACGGGGAGCTGAAGCGCTGGACATGGAGTGAGGTGGGTGGCCTGGACACCTCCGCTTTCATCGAACCCGAGCTGATTCATTATCCGACTTTCGACCAAGTGGATGGCAAGCCCCGGAAGATTCCCGCCTGGCTGTACAAGCCCAAGGGCAAGGGGCCTTTCCCCGTGGTGATTTCCATCCACGGCGGGCCGGAAGGCCAGGCCCGGCCGCGTTTCTCCAGCACCTACCAGATGTGGCTGAACAAGCTGGGCGTGGCCATACTGGTGCCCAATGTGCGTGGCTCATCCGGTTATGGCAAGACCTGGCTGTCCCTGGACAATGGCTTCAGGCGTGAAGATTCGGTAAAGGATATCGGCGCTCTTCTGGACTGGGTCGCCGACCAGCCTGAGCTGGACAGTAACCGTGTCGCCGTGTTCGGCGGCAGCTATGGCGGCTACATGGTGCTGGCCAGTGCCGTGCATTACAGCCATCGCCTCAAGGCCGCCGTGGACATTGTGGGCATCAGCAACTTTGTCACTTTCTTGAAGAACACCAAGAGTTACCGCCGGGACCTGCGGCGGGTGGAATATGGGGATGAGCGGGATCCGGCCATGCGCGCCCATCTGGAAAAAATCAGCCCCCTGAACAACGTGGACAAGATAGGCATCCCCATGCTGGTGGTACAGGGGCAGAATGACCCCCGGGTGCCGGTGAGCGAAGCGGAACAAATCGTCAAGGCCCTGAAGGCCCGGGGATTGCCCGTGTGGTACATGAACGCCCTCAACGAAGGCCATGGTTACCGCAAGAAAGAGAACCGCGACGTCTATCAGCAGGTGGTGGTGATGTTTCTGCGCAAGTACCTGCTGGGCTCCTGATTCGTCAGGCCTGGGGCAGGTAGATGTCGTAGCGGGTCTTGACGCCCTTGACCTGGAAATCCGGCCTCTGGCCGCCCAGAAAGCCTGCGCGGGCGGGGCGTTTCACCGCGACACGCCGGCGTGCGCGGCGGCGCGCCAGCTGCAGCAGTTCGGCACCCTGGGTGTCCTGGCCGAGAAGGCGCTGCAGGCTTTGCATTTCTTTCTTCGCCAGGGCGGCCTTTCCCTTGTGGGGATACATGGGGTCGAGATAGACGCTGTTCGGGTATTCGTCCGGGGGCAGGGCGGCGAGCAGGGGCAGGGCGTTTCCCTGAACCAGGGACAGGCGTCCGATGATATCCGCCAGTTCCCCGGTTTCCCGCGCCCGGCGCAGGCCGTCTTCCAGCAGGGCGTGGACGATGGGAGACTGCTCTACCATGCGCACCTCGCAACCCAGGGTGGCCAGCACGAAGGCGTCCCGTCCCAGGCCCGCCGTGGCGTCCAGCACCCGGGGGGTGAATCCCGGTTTCATGCCCACGGCCCGGGCCAGGGGAGAACGGCGACCTTCCCCCTGGCGAAGGCGGTGCGCCACCTTGCCTCCGACAAAGTCCACGAATACCGGGCCGGGCGCGTTTTTTCCCGAGGGACGAAGTTGCAGCCTGTCCTGGCTGTATTCCAGGTAGAAGTCCACCTCCGGAGACGGGGTATCGGTCAGGGGGCAGCCCAGTCTGGCCGCCAGGGCCTCCGATTCGCGGGTGTAGTCCGGCGAGGACAGGACGATGACTACCGTCATGCTGTTTCGTCGATTACCCGGGTCACGGCGGCGCAGAGCCTTTGCAGCTCCTCGTCGCTGATGACATAAGGCGGCATGAGATAGACCAGTCTGCCGAACGGGCGCACCCAGACACCTTGTTCGACGAAAGCGGGCTGAATCCTGGCCATGTCCACCGGCGCCTCCAGCTCCACCACGCCAATGCCCCCCAGCACCCGCACCTCGGCCACGCCCTCCATTTCCCGGCAGGCCGCGAGGCCGTTTT
>JALVEW010000258.1 GCA_027030425.1 Sedimenticola sp. | reverse complement strand
GCCTGCCCCTGTGGTACCTCCGGGGCGCCTGGTGGAAACTGTTTCGCGGGTGGCGCTACCGCAACAAGTCCATCATCGAGCTCATCGAGTCTTTGCCCAACGGTCGTTAGGGAAGACATACATCTGGCAACTCTCTCCTCCACGCTCGGAAAGCTTGGGAAGTAAGGAGAAAACCCGGTTTCCCCCCTCACCCTCTCCCCGGGGGAGAGGGGACTGGCCGGCACTTTGTACATCCATAATGCCTAGTACAAATCCACAGGATCCACATCCACGGAGAAGCGCACCCGGCCCGCATCCGGCAGCGAGGACAGGGCCGGCACCAGGACGCGCAGCAGGCGCTGCAACACCGGGCGCTCTCCGGCCTGGAGCAGCAGCTGGGCGCGGTGCCTGCCAGCGCGTTTTTGCATGGGCGCCGGCACCGGGCCCCACACCAGCGCCTGGCCCTGCGCCAGCTGCCCAGCCAGATCCGCCGCCTGCTGCAGAAAGCCTTCCGCCGTATCCAGGCGGCGGGCGCTGGCGCGAATCAGGGCCTGGCTGCTATAGGGGGGCAATGCCGCCATTTCCCGTTCCTTGAGGGCTTCTTGGGCAAAGGCGTTGTAGTCTTTCTCCACCAGGGACCGCAACAGGGGATGTTCCGGAAAGCGGGTTTGCAGCAGCACCCGGCCCGGGAGTTCCGCCCTGCCCGCCCGCCCCGCCACCTGGACGATGAGCTGGGCCATGCGTTCCGCACTGCGGAAGTCGGCGGAAAACAGGCCGCTGTCCACATCCACCATGACCACCAGGGTCAGGTTTGGAAAATGATGCCCCTTGGCCAGCATCTGCGTACCCACCAGCAGTCCCGCACCGCCCTGCTTCACCCGTGCCAGGAGCCTGTCCAGGCTGCCCTTGCGGCTGGCGGCATCCCGATCGATGCGCACCAGGGGATAATCCGGAAAACGCCGGCTCAACACTTCATCCAGTTGTTCCGTGCCCTGCCCCAGGGGATGCAGCTCCCCGGACCCGCAGGACGGGCACAGCTTTGGTAGTGAACGCTCACTTCCACAATGGTGGCAGATGAGTTTGCCCTGCCCCCGGTGCAGGGTCTGACGGGCATCGCAACGGGGACAGTCCGACAGCCATCCACAGCCATAGCAACTGAGTACCGGCGCATATCCCCGGCGGTTCAGAAACACCATGGCCTGCTCACCCCGGCCAAGGGTCTGTTCCAGGGCCAGCAGCACCGAGGGCGACATCCCTCCGGCAAGACGCTGGTTGCGCACATCCAGAACCTGCATGACGGGGGCTTCGGCGCCCCCTGCTCGCCGGGTCAGGCGCAACCAGCGGTAGCGGCCATCCGCGGCATTCTTCAGGCTTTCCAGGGAAGGGGTGGCTGACCCCAGCACCACTGGACAGGCCGCCCGGCGGGCGCGCACCAGGGCCATGTCCCGGGCGGAATAGCGGAACCCCTCCTGCTGCTTGTAGGAGGCATCGTGTTCCTCGTCCACCAGCACCAGCCCAAGTCGCGGCATGGGCGCAAACACCGCCGAGCGGGTGCCCAGCACCAGCTGTGCCCCACCGGTGCGCGCCAGCTGCCAGGCCTGTTCACGCTCACCGGCGCTCAGGCCTGAATGCATCACCGCCACGGTCACCGCCAACCGCGCCGCTACCCGGCGCACCAGCTGAGGCGTGAGGGAAATCTCCGGCACCAGCAGCAACACGCTGCGTCCCCCGGCCAGCACCTGTTCCGCAACATGGAAATAGACCTCGGTCTTGCCGCTGCCGGTCACGCCGTCCAGGAGAAAAGCCCCGTATTCATCCAGGCCGGCGGTGATGGCCTGGACCGCCGCCTGCTGTTCAGGCTCGAGATCATGGGGGGGCGTCTGGGCCTTGGCAGGCATGCCCTCCCCCATGCCCAGCCCTACCCAGCCTTTGGCGCACAGGGCATTCAGGACAGAACGCCCAGACGGAAAACGCCGGCGAAAATCCTCCAGGCGAATGCTCCCCCCCTGCTCCCGCATCCAGGCCAGGACTTCCGCCTGTCGGGGAGCACGCTTTTCCAGGGCCCGTGCTTGCCCATCCGGGACCTGGCGCAGAAACGCCTGACTGGGCCTGGGCTTGAGGGGGGGCCTGCCCTTGCGCAGGCGCACCGGCAGGGCGGACATGAGCACTTCCCCAGGCGGATGATGATAATAGGCCGCGGCCCATGCCAGGAAATCCAGGTGGGCCTCATCCAGCAGGGGCTGTTCATCGAGGAGCCTGCAGGCGGCCTTGAGGCGGGACGCCGGAACGTCGGTTTCGCCGCTCAGTTCCACCAGCAGGCCACAACGCTCACTGGGACCAAAGGGCACCATGAGGCGCTGCCCCGGCCGCAGCACGGCAGGATCCACGCCGGGCGGCGGCAGGTAGTCGAACAGGCCGAATACGGGCGCGGGCAGGGCCAAGCGCAGGATGAGGCGATTCACCAAGGGCCTGCCACCTGTGGATAACTCTGTGGGAAAAATGTCGGCATAGGCACCATCTGATTGATTTTTCTAGGTTTGGAGAATTGAGGGCCTCTAGATGAATTTGAAGGAATCACGATAGATTTCAATCACTTGCATGCCAGCCTGGGATCAGGTCCCGTTTCAGCCCATGAGCGCGGGCAGGCGCGGGAAAATTTGTGTATAACAATATTCTAATATTTGAATTTCCGGCCCCGGCACCCAGGGGCGCCATGCCGGAGAATCCCGGACACAAGACGAATTTGCCATTCGCCCTGCCACTCCGTATCATCCTGCCATGTCAAATCCCCGGCGTCACAGCAACATGCAGCCCCTCTTCCGCCTGAGTTTCCTTTTAGCCGCGCTCATTCTAGCACTGCTGGCCGGCGGTTGTTCCTCCACCAAGATCCGGGAGAGCTGGGAGGCGAAGGACATCGACGAGCCACCGGCCAAGCGCATTCTCCTGGTGGCCATGGTCAAGGACCCGGTCACCCGCCGCTTTTTCGAGCAGCATTTTGTGGCTGAAGCCCGCAAGAAAGGCGTGGACATGATTCCCAGCTCGGACTACAGCCCCCATGCCACGGATCACGACGAGAAGGAGGAAATCGTCAGGCTGGTGAAAGAAACAGGCGTGGACGGCGTACTACTGGCCCAGATCAAGGGCGTGGACAAGGAATACAAGAACGTGCCCAGCCGCCTGGACTGGTATCCGGACGCCTTCTCCAGCATGTATTTCTACGATTACTATTACACCAGCTACCGCGCCATTTATCGCCCTGGCTATATCGGCTCGGACAACTATTTCAACATGCACTTCCGTTATTTCTCCGTGCATTCCGAAAGGATGCTCTGGGCGGGCAACACCATCACCAAGAACCCCCGCTCCGTGGTGGGCACCATCGCCCAGATTGCGGACGAGGTCATCAGCGACCTCACCGGCAGCAGCCTGGTAAAGGCCAAGGGCTTCATCCAACGCAAACTGGAACAGGGAGACAAAACCTGAGCGCCTGGGAACAGATCGCCCGTCACATCGGGGAAGCCTCCGGCATGCCCTTCCACCCCAAAGCGCCCTCCTCCATGGGTGGCGGCTGCATCAACACCGCCATCCGGCTGTCCGACGGAAACACCCAGTGGTTCGTCAAGCTCAACCAGGCCAGCCGCCTGGACATGTTTCAGGCAGAAGCCGAAGGGCTGCAGGAACTGGCGGACGCCGGGGCCATCCGCGTTCCCCGGCCCCTTTGCACGGGCACCGCGGACGGACAGAGCTACATCGTCATGGAATACATTTCCCTGGGAGGATCAGGCTCCAACGCCCTGGCGGGGGAACAACTGGCCGCCCTGCACCGCCACCAGGCCAAATCCTTTGGCTGGAAGCGCGACAACACCATCGGCTCCACCCACCAGCCCAACGACTGGACGGCAGACTGGGTGGATTTCTGGCGCAGGCATCGCCTGGGATTCCAGCTGGAAGAGGCAGCGCGCAATGGACTGGGCCGGGACATACAGCGCCTGGGCGAGCGGCTGCTGGACGCCTTCCCTGCGCTGATGGATCATGCCCCTGCCCCTTCCCTGCTTCATGGCGACCTCTGGGGCGGCAACCTGGGCCATGACCATCAGGGCAATCCCGTGATCTACGACCCGGCCACCTATTACGGGGACCGGGAGGCCGAAATCGCCATGACCGAGCTGTTCGGGGGTTTCGGCAAGGCCTTCTATGACGCCTACAACGCCGCCTGGCCCCTGGATCCCGGCTACCGCACCCGCCGCACCCTCTACAACCTCTACCACATCCTCAACCACGCCAATATGTTCGGCGGCGGTTATCTGGGACAGGCAAAACGGATGATGGAAAGCCTGTTGGCGGAACTGGGCTAGGCAGCAAATGCTGGCCAAAGCCGGGAGTTACCGGTTCCCTTTTAGCGAGGTCAAAAAACAGCGGCAATAAAAAAGCCCCCGTGATTGGAGGCTTTTTTGTGTTTGCTGTGACGCCGGTACTTCGTCTTGTCCCGAACCACCTGGCTGCGGTATCGCCGCTGCATCACCAGGCCCTTGGCCTTGCCTTTCCTCATGACTGCTTCTCCAGTGTAATGAATTGATAACCAAAGGGATTGTGCTCATCTGCCCGATGGGTCTCCCGGGCCGTCTCCCGCCATTCGTCCATGTCGAATACCGGAAACCAGGCATCGCCCTGCACATCCGCTTCAATGAGTGTCAAATACATGCGACGGGCATGAGACATTGCCTGGGCGTAAAGGTTCGCGCCGCCGACGATCATCAGTTCATCCACCTGGCCTGCGGCCTGGATGGCCTCTTCCAGGGAATGCACAACCGTTGCGCCTGTTGCCTGATAATCCCGGTTCCGGCTGACCACGATGTGCGGGCGGCCCGGCAGCAGGCCGGGAAGAGACTCCCAGGTCTTGCGCCCCATGACCATGGGTTTGCCCATGGTCACCGCCTTGAAATGCGCCAGGTCTGCCGGCAAATGCCAGGGCAGCCGGTTTTCGTGGCCGATGACCCGGTTGCGCGCCATGGCGCTGATGATGCTGATGAGGGGCTTGTCCATGGCGCGCATTATGACCGGGCAATAAGAAACCCGCCAGCGGCGGGTTTCAAGCGGAGCTTCATGAAGCCGGTTCAGGCAGCCTGATCCACGCAAAGTTCTTCTTCAGCTTCGATCATCATCTCGATGACCACTTCCATTTCAGACGGGTTCTCACCGGCCACTTCACGCCATTCGGCGCAATCGAGTTTCAGTACTTCTTCAGACATGGCAACCTCCATACGGGTGCATTAGTATTTAAGATGAGTCTAATATACTGATAATTACGTGGGGACGTATTGACAAACATCAACATGAAAGGGGAATTCTTTCACAAACCGTAAGGATAATTCTGGTACAACTTGGGGGTGCTCTCTACCCAAGAGGAGAGCATTTTCGTCGATTTTCCGAGATCTGCGCCTTTTTTCGCCGATATGCGTCAAACAGCAATGGGAGCGCGTATCCCCGGATGACACTGGTAATCCTGGATGGCGAAATCCTCATAGGAGAAATCATCCAGATTCCGTACTTCAGGGTTCAGCTTCATGGTTGGCAGGGGAAAAGGCTCCCGGGAAAGCTGCAGATCCGCCTGCTCCAGGTGGTTGCTGTACAAATGCGCGTCTCCCAGGGTGTGAATGAAGTCCCCCGGCTTCAGGCCGCAGACCTGGGCCACCATCATGGTGAGCAGGGCGTAGCTGGCGATGTTGAAGGGCACCCCCAGGAATATATCGGCGCTGCGCTGGTAGAGCTGGCAGGAGAGGCGCCCGTCACGCACATAGAACTGGAAGAAGGCATGGCAAGGCGCCAGGGCCATCTTCCCCTGGGCCACGTTTTCCTGGGGCGAGATGCGCTCATCCGGCAGATCCGCGGGATTCCAGGCAGAGACGATGATGCGCCGGGAGTCCGGGGTGGTTCTTATCTGCTCCACGATCTGCTGGATCTGGTCGATGCCGGAGCCGTCCGGAGCCGGCCAGGATCGCCACTGATAGCCGTAGATGGGGCCAAGATCGCCGCTTTTGTCCGCCCATTCATCCCAGATGGTCACGCCGTTGTCGCGCAGGTAGGCGGTATTGGTGTCGCCCTTGAGAAACCAGAGCAGCTCGTGGATGACGGACTTGAGATGAATCTTCTTGGTTGTGACCAGGGGAAAGCCTTCACTCAGATCGAAACGCATCTGGTGACCGAACACCGAATACGTCCCCGTGCCCGTGCGGTCACCCTTGGGCGCGCCCTCGGTGCGCACCCGCTGCAGCAGTTCCAGGTATTGTTTCATCTGTGCCCCGCCCTCCGGTAAGCCACCGCCATCAGCACCACTCCCGCGATAATCATGGGCAATGATAACAACTGCCCCATGGTGAACCAACCACCCGCCAGATAGCCCAACTGCACATCCGGCATGCGCACGAACTCGATGAGGAAGCGAAAGATGCCATAGCCGATGAGAAACAGGGCGGATACGGCCATGTGCGGGCGAGGGCGGCTGGAGAACCACCACAGCAGGACGAACAGCAGCAGCCCTTCTCCCAGGGCCTCGTAGAGCTGGTTGGGGTGCAGGGGCGGGGTCCATTCCGTGCCGGTTGGCAGGCCCAGCTTGTCCCGGCACAGGCTGACGAACTCATCGCAGCGCAGCCGCATGGCCCAGGGCAGGTCCGTGGGCTTGCCCCAGAGTTCGCCGTTGATGAAGTTGCCGATGCGCCCGGTGAACAGGCCGATGGTGATATAGGGGGCAATGAAGTCCGTGAGCTCGAAAAACCCCTTGCCATGCTTGCGGTTGTACAGCCACATGGCCGCCAGC
>JALVEW010000257.1 GCA_027030425.1 Sedimenticola sp. | reverse complement strand
CAGGCTGAGACGGCGCCTGAATCCTGTCTTGCGTTTACGCCGGCTCACGGGGCACTCCGTCCTGTACCAGCCGCCCCTGATCCAGCACCAGGGTGCGCCGGCCCAGGGGCTGGATGAGGGCCAGGTCGTGGGTGGCGATGAGCAGGGTCACCCCCACCTGGTTGAACTGGCGGAACAGGTCCATGATCTCCCGGGACAGGGCCGGGTCCAGGTTGCCCGTGGGCTCGTCGGCAAGCACGATGGGAGGCTTGCTCACCACGGCCCGGGCGATACCCACCCGCTGCTGCTCACCGCCGGAAAGGGTCAGGGGCAGGGACCTGGCCTTTTTCAGCAGGCCCACCTTGTCCAGGGCCGCCTGCACCCGGCGGCGGATTTCCTGGTGCCTCACGCCCGTGACCACCAGGGGCAGGGCCACGTTGTCGAATACGGTGCGGTCCGTGAGCAGGCGGTGATCCTGAAAGATCATGCCTACTTCCCGGCGCAGCAGGGGAACCTGGCGGGATTTGAGGTGGTTGAGATTGTGCTTGTTCACCCAGACCTGTCCCCGACTGCTGCGTTCCAGCAGGCCCACGAGCTTGAGCAGGGTGCTCTTGCCGGCCCCGGAATGGCCGGTGAGAAACACCATTTCGCCGGGTTCGATATGCAGACTGACCTCCCGCAGGCCGCCGGAGCTGCCGGGGTAGGTCTTGCTGACATTATCGAAACGGATCATCCGTCGCCGTCTTCCCTTTCGAACAGGGCGTCCACAAAAGCCCTGGGGTCGAACACCCTCAAGTCCTCTATGCCTTCGCCCACGCCGATGAAGCGGATGGGAATGCCCATTTTTTCGGCGATGGCGAAGATGATGCCGCCCCTGGCGGTGCCGTCCAGCTTGGTCAGGGTGATGCCCGTGAGGGGAATGGCCTTGCTGAACTGTTCGGCCTGGTTGACGGCGTTCTGGCCCGTGGTGGCATCCACCACCAGCATGACCTCGTGAGGCGCGTCGGGATCGATTTTCTTCATCACCCGGGCGATCTTGGCCAGCTCGTCCATGAGATTGGTCTTGGTGTGCAGGCGGCCGGCGGTGTCGGCAATCAACACGTCGATGCCCCGGGCGGTGGCGGCTTCCAGGGCATCGTAGATTACCGAGGCCGAATCCGCCCCGGAATGCTGGGCGATGACCGGGATGTCGTTGCGCTCCCCCCAGGTTTGCAGCTGCTCCACGGCGGCGGCGCGGAAGGTGTCGCCGGCGGCCAGCATCACCGTCTGGCCCTCGTCCTGGAGCTGCTTGGCCAGCTTGCCGATGGTGGTGGTCTTGCCGGCGCCGTTGATGCCCACCATGAGAATCACCTGGGGTCGGCCGGGGGCGGGCTGCTTCACCGGGGCATCGGTTTTTTCCAGAATTTCTTCCAGGAGTTCCTTGAGGGCGTCCACCAGGGCCTGGGGGTCGGACAGGGTCTTGCGCGCCACCCGGTCCGTGAGTTCGTCGATGATGCGCCGGGTGGCGTCCACGCCCACGTCGGCGGTGAGCAGCAGGGTCTCCAGGTCTTCCAGGAGTTCATCGTCGATCTTCTTGCGGCCCAGCACAAGGCTGGCCAGGCCGTCGGTGAAGTTGGCCCGGGTACGGGCCAGGCCGGATTTG
>JALVEW010000256.1 GCA_027030425.1 Sedimenticola sp. | reverse complement strand
GGCGGTTTCCTTCTTCTGGTGTTCCAGGGCGGCTTCAATGAAGCCGGTGAACAGGGGATGTCCGTAACGCGGCGTGGAAGTGAATTCAGGATGAAACTGGCAGGCCAGGAACCAGGGATGATCCGGCAATTCGACGATTTCCGCCAGAGTGCCGTCAGCTGAAGTGCCGGTGATGCGCAGGCCTTTCTCCTGCAGTAATTCACCATACTGGTTGTTGAATTCGTAACGATGGCGATGACGCTCAACAATGCGCTCCTTGCCATACAGCTTGCGCGCCAGGGAACCCTCGGCAAGAATGCATTCCTGGCCGCCCAGGCGCATGGTGCCCCCCAGGTCGGAGCGCTCGTCCCGCTGCACCACGGAACCGTCCTTCTCCAGCCATTCGGTGATGAGCGCGATGACCGGCGCCGGAGTATTCTTGTCGAACTCGGTGCTGTGGGCGTCCTTGAGACCGGCAACATTCCGCGCATACTCGATGACCGCCACCTGCATGCCCAGGCAGATTCCCAGGTAGGGGATACCCTTCTCCCGGGCATAGCGCACGGCGGCAATCTTGCCTTCCACCCCCCGGTTGCCGAAACCGCCGGGTACCAAAATGGCATCCATATCCGCCAGGGCACTCAAATCCCCGGATTCGAAATCTTCCGAATCAAAATAATGGATGTTGACCTTGGAACCCGTCTTTATGCCGGCATGGATCAGGGCTTCGTTCAGAGACTTGTAGGACTCGGTAAGGTCCACATACTTGCCCACCATGGCAATATCCACTTCCCGGCTGGTGTTGAACAGGCCGTCCACGACCTTTTCCCACTCGGAAAGATCCGCCGGCGGCACGTCCAGCTTGAGCTGTTCCACCACGATCTGGTCCAGGTCCTGCTCATGCAGCAGCAGGGGGATACGATAGATGGTATCGGCATCCACGGCGGAAATGACGGCCCGCTCCTGTACGTTGGTGAACAGGGCGATCTTGCGCCTTTCCGCGTCCGGCAGGGGACGGTCGGCGCGGCAGAGCAGCACGTCCGGCTGAATACCGATGGAGCGCAACTCCTTTACGGAGTGCTGGGTGGGCTTGGTCTTGATCTCTCCGGAAGTGGAGATATAGGGCACCAGGGTCAAATGCATGAACAAGGCATTTTCCCTTCCCAGCTCCACACCCATCTGGCGGATGGCCTCCATGAAGGGCAGGGATTCGATATCCCCCACGGTACCGCCAATCTCCACCATGGCCACGTCGGAATCATCGGCGCCCAGACGGATCTGGCGCTTGATTTCATCCGTGATATGGGGAATGACCTGCACCGTGCCTCCAAGGTAATCTCCCCGCCTCTCCTTGCGAATAACGCTCTCGTACACCTGGCCGCTGGTAAAATTGTTGTGCTTCCCCATGGTGGTGTTGATGAAACGCTCGTAATGCCCCAGGTCCAGGTCCGTTTCCGCACCATCCTCGGTGACGAAGACCTCGCCATGCTGGAAAGGGCTCATGGTGCCCGGGTCCACGTTGATATAGGGGTCGAGCTTGAGCATGGTGACTCTCAGGCCCCGCGCTTCGAGCAGGGCTCCCAGGGAAGCGGACGCAATGCCCTTGCCAAGGGAGGATACGACACCGCCCGTAATGAATATGTATTTTGTCATCAGACCTGAGATTCGGTGATCGGGGAAGCCAACGGACGGAAAGGAATTTTATCAGAGGAGGAACAGGCGCTCAATGAAATTCCCCCGCCCCGAAAAGCTGCCGCCATCCTTCCAGGCGCATCGATGAATCCAAGCCAACAATGAAATAAAACTGGCGCTATTGCATTGGGTGCTCTATATTTATCTTCCCGTTGCGAGAATAACCACAGCAAACCTTACACTCTCGGTCTGGTTTGATCGAACGTAAACAAACACGGGTTTCAGGCACGGAATCACGGGCAAAGCCCAGACCGACCCGTAGCCCTCCGCGCTGATTCTTGCGCTGTATCGGCACTCCCTTGGGGGACGCCAAATAACTATCATGAACATCAAAGGAGTTTCCAAATGCAAAAACTTGTAAAAACATTGGGCGCAGCCGCCATTGCCGGCGCTGCCATTTTCACCATGTCCAGCGCCAGCGCCTGGTGGGGCGGCCCCTGGGGTGACCGTGGCGGTTACAACAACTGGGACAACATGGGTGACTGGATGGGTGACGGCACCGGCAACGCCGACTTCAACATGGGGTTCAGCGGTCGCGGTAGCGGCAGCGGCTATGGTCGCGGTTACAACCGCTACAACAACTACTATGGCTATGGTCCCTATGGTTACCCTCCCTATGGCTATGGTCCCGGTTACGGCTATGGTCCTGGTCCCGGGTACGGTTATCCTGGCATGATGCCTCCCCCTGCTCCCCAGACAGCGCCCGCAGCACCCTCCAAGTAATATCGGAGCGCTGCACGGCAGCCTGACATCGCATGGACTGCCAACCAAAAGCCATCGACACCAGTCGATGGCTTTTGTTTTTGCAAGTTCAGTACCAATCCGTCACAGGCACACAGCGCTTTGTGGCGTCAAGAGTTGATCTGGATCAGGTTTACATTCAAAATACATGGATCATTCCGGCCATCCCACACCGAGAACGACGTTGCCACAAACTAAGGTTGTTTCCCTCGAAAAGCTCAAGACCGCTTGCAAGAACTGCGGGCTGGCAAAACTCTGTCTGCCCCTCGGCCTGGAGAACAATGACATCGAAAGGCTGGACTCCATCGTGCAGCGCAACCGCCCCCTTCACCGGGGCAACCACATCTTCCAGACTGGAAACAGCTTCGGCAGCATCTTCGTGGTGAAGAGCGGCACTATCAAGAGCTACACCCAGTGCCCTAACGGCACCGAACAGGTGGTGGGCTTTCATCTTCCCGGAGAAGTCGTGGGACTGGACGGTATCGAAACCGGCAAACACATCTGTTCCGCCAAAGCCCTGGAAACCACCGCCGTTTGTGAGGTGCCCTTCTCCCGTCTTGAGGAACTCACCGCAACCATTCCAAATCTACAGCATCAGATGTTTCGCCTGATGAGCAAGGAAATCTCCAAGGAAACCGGCCTCATGGTGCTGTTGAGCAAGAGCACCGCAGAAGAACGGCTTGCCGCTTTCCTGCTCAGCCTGTCCATTCGTTTCCACAGCTACGGGTTTTCCGCCACGGAATTCAACCTGAGCATGTCCCGGCGGGAAATCGGCTCCTATCTGGGGCTGGCGCTGGAGACCGTAAGCCGCCTGTTCACCCATTTTCAGGAGGAAAAAATCCTGGAGGTGGATCGCAAGCACATCAAGATTCTGGACATGGATCAGCTGTTCAAGCTGCTTTCCGAGCAGAACGGCTGCCTGGACCAGTTGCAACGTCCCCGGTAACCGGCACATCTCGAGGCCCTTACGGTAAACATGGAACTGAAGGTCGCCACAGCTGTTGCCTGCCGCAACTGCGCCCTGTACCAGACCGCCAAGGTTCTTGGGCTGGAGACCCCGGACTGCAGCTCCCTCAATCGCGTGGTGTTGCGCGACCATCCCGTGGCAAAGAACGAGGTGCTGTACCGCGAAGGCGACGATTTCCGCTATCTCTACCTTGTACATTCCGGAGCCTGTATCAGCAGCGCGACCATCCTTGGCCGCAGAAGCCAGGTCATGGGCTTCTACCTGCCCGGCGAGCTGGCCGGCATCGAGAACATCGGGCAGCAGAAATGCAATCACACCACCCGCGTTCTGGAAAAGGGCTCAGTATGCCAGCTGGATTTTCTCATGCTGGAGGAAACCTTGGGCAAGGATGAGCTGATACGGGTTCAGTCCTACCTGCTGGGCGCGGCAGCCATCCATGCGCGCCAACTGCAGTGGGAACGCTCCCTGACAGGTCTTCAAACGGCGGAACAGCGCGTGGCCGCTTTTCTTCTCAACCTCGCGAGCCGTTTCGAGGCCCACGGCTTTCCCGCCCACAGGTTCCGCCTGCCCATGTCCAGGGAAGCCATTGCTGACTACCTGGGGCTCGCCATGGAAACCGTCATACGTACTCTAAAGAGCCTGCACAACCAGGAACTTGTCAGTATTCGCGCCAAGAACATAGAGATCCTGGATGAAACCGCCCTCTCGGAATTACTCCGCTCCTGACTCGTAGAATAATAATTTTTTATTAGTGCATAAATACTAGCTGGGCACAATTCCCCTGCTTTCTGCATGCTTTTTTGCCCTCACCTGATGAAAATCAATTTTCAGTACAAAAAACTGACATTTCTCATATAACCAATCCCTAATCTTTGTATAATCACGCCGGTCGGGAACCTTTTTTTGTGAAACAGGTCCGCCGCGTGCGCCTTCCGGCACGCCTCCCTGTGCT
This sequence comes from Sedimenticola sp., assembly GCA_027030425.1. Classification (GTDB taxonomy): domain Bacteria; phylum Pseudomonadota; class Gammaproteobacteria; order Chromatiales; family Chromatiaceae; genus Thiolapillus. The sequence goes on along the minus strand of JALVEW010000256.1, from coordinate 2,488 downwards.
CAAGAAAAGGGTTCCGCACTACCGCTAACTTAAAAGCTTCTGGGTTGTTTTTTTCGAAATCTGAATTGGGAGGTTTTCGTGGAAGAAACGAAATATAACTTTGACGTGGTCCGATGGTTCGCCATCATGGCCGTCGTCTATCTGGTCGTGGGTACCCTTGTGGGCACCTACATCGCATCGGAACTGGCCTGGCCGTTCCTGAACTTCGACATCGCCGAGATCACCTTTGGTCGTCTGCGTCCCCTGCACACCAACGCGGTAATCTTCGCCTTTGGTGGCTGTACCCTGTTTGCCACAGGCTTTTACAGCGTTCAGCGGACCGGCAGCACCTCCCTGTGGAGTCCGAAAATGGCCTGGTTCACCTTCTGGGGATGGAACCTGATCATCGTCGCCGCTGTCATCACCCTGCCCCTGGGTATCACTCAATCCAAGGAATACGCTGAGCTGGAATGGCCCATCGACCTGGCCATCGCCGTGGTCTGGCTGTCCTTCGGACTGAACTTCATCATGACCGTGGCCAAGCGCAAGACCAGCCACATCTACGTGTCCAACTGGTTCTTCATGGGCATGTTCGTGATGATCACCTATCTCCACGTAGTCAACAGCCTCGCCATTCCCGTGAGCCTGTTCAAGTCCTATTCCGTCTTCTCCGGGGTACAGGACGCCATGATCCAGTGGTGGTGGGGACACAACGCTGTAGGTTTCTACCTGACCGCCGGCTTCCTGGGCATCATGTACTATTTCGTACCCAAGCAGGCCAACCGCCCGGTATTCTCCTACCGCCTGTCCGTGCTGCACTTCTGGGCACTGATGTTCGGTTATGTATGGCTGGGTGCTCACCACCTGCAGTACACCGCCCTTCCTGACTGGACCGGCTCTCTGGGCGCCGCCGTCTCCCTGGCCATGATCATCCCCTCCTGGGGTGGCGCCATCAACGGCATGATGACCCTCTCCGGCGCCTGGGACAAGCTGCGCACCGACTACATCCTGCGTTTCATGATCATGTCCCTGGCTTTCTATGCCATGTCCACCTTTGAAGGGCCTGTTATGTCTTCCAAGACGGTTAACGCCCTCTCCCACTACACCGACTGGACCGTGGGCCACGTACACTCCGGTGCCCTGGGCTGGGTAGCCATGGTTTCCGCGGGTGCTTTGTATCACCTGGTGGAGAAACTGTGGAACACCAAGATGTACTCCGCCAAGCTGGTCAACGTCCACTTCTGGACCTCCACCATTGGTACGGTTGTGTACATTACAGCCATGTGGGTATCCGGCATCATGCAAGGCCTGATGTGGCGTGATTACGATGAGTTCGGCACCCTAACCTACACCTTTGCCGAATCCGTTGCAGCCATGCACCCCTACTACGCCATGCGCGCCATCGGCGGCATGATCTTCTGGGTCGGTGGTGTCATCATGCTCTATAACGTGATCATGACCATTCGCCAGGCATCCGCCCAACGCAGCTCTTCTGCAGCCGCGGCTACTGCTTAACCGGATAACAGGAGAAACTGAAAATGGCTGAAAAAATCTATTCGACCAAACTGCAGGACAAGGCGGAACGTAATGTTTTTGTCATGTTCGTCCTGCTCATGGTGCTGCTGTCCGTGGGTGGTCTGGTGGAAATCGTTCCGCTGTTCTATCTGGACGAAACCATGGAGCACAACAAGCATCCCGAGATCGTCTGGCAGGGCAATGTAGCCGCAGCTGATCGCAAACCCATCAGCGTCGCCAACTTCAAGGTGGGCGACAGCATCACCTGGAAGCCTGGCGATGGCATCCGTCCTTACACCGCTCTGGAGCAGGCCGGCCGTGATGTCTATGTTCGCGAAGGCTGTTACCTCTGTCATTCGCAGATGGTGCGTCCCTTCCGTGACGAAGCGGAGCGTTATGGTCACTACTCACTCGCTTCCGAGTCCATGTATGACCATCCCTTCCAGTGGGGCTCCAAGCGTACCGGTCCTGACCTGGCGCGTGTGGGTGGCAAGTACTCCAACGAGTGGCATCTGCAGCACCTCATGGGACCACGCACCGTCGTGCCGGAATCCGTCATGCCCAACTATCCCTGGCTGGCGGAGAACACCGTTGACGGCGAGGCGCTCAAGTCCCACATGAAAGGCCTGCGCATGATCGGCGTTCCCTATACGGATGCCGACATCGAAGCTGCAGCCAAGGTGGATGGCGTTCGCGAAGTGGATGCCTTGATTGCCTATCTGCAGGTACTGGGCACCATGGCAGATCTCAAAGAAGGCGTGGATTACCGTGAGTAATCTTCAGGAATATTTCCAGACCAACTGGGCGGCCATGACCCTGCACGACTGGATCGGCCTGATCCTTACTGTGGGAGCCTTCCTGGCCATGGTCTGGATCTACTCCTATGTGTTCAATCCAAAGAACAAAGAACGCCTTGAATCACAACGGAACATTCCGTTTGACGAAGAGAATACGGACTCGGAGAAATAAACATGAGTGAAGATAAGAACCGTTA
>JALVEW010000255.1 GCA_027030425.1 Sedimenticola sp. | reverse complement strand
CGCGGGAGGCGTCAGGCACATAGACCGCGCCATGTTCGTATTCGGGCTCGATTTTCACCGCCGTATGGGCCTTGGAGGTGGTGGCGCCGCCGATCATCAGGGGGATGGTGAAGCCCTGGCGTTTCATTTCTTTGGCCACGTGCACCATTTCATCCAGGGAGGGGGTAATCAGCCCGGACAGGCCGATGATGTCCACCTTTTCTTCCCTGGCGGTCTGCAGGATTTTGTCCGCGGGCACCATGACGCCCAGGTCGATGACTTCGTAGCTGTTGCATTGCAGCACGATGCCCACGATGTTCTTGCCAATGTCGTGTACATCGCCCTTGACCGTGGCCATGAGAATCCTGCCCGCGTTCTCCGCCGGGCACTCGGCCTTTTCCGCCTCCAGGTAAGGTTCCAGCCAGGCCACGGATTTTTTCATCACCCGGGCGGATTTGACTACCTGGGGCAGGAACATCTTGCCCGCGCCAAACAAATCGCCTACCACGTTCATGCCGTCCATGAGAGGGCCTTCGATGACATTGATGGGGCGGCCCAGCTTTTCCAGGGCTTCCCTGGTATCTTCGTCGATGAATTCGGTGATGCCTTTCACCAGGGAATGCTCCAGCCGTTTTTCCACGGGCCAGGAGCGCCATTCCAGGTCTTCTTTCTTGTCCTGGGCGCCGCCGTCCCCGGCGTATTTGGGCGCCAGCTCCACCAGCCGCTCGCCGGCTTCCGGGTCGGTGTTGAGAATCACGTCCTCCACCGCTTTGCGCAGTTCTTCCGGCACCTCGTCATAGACCACCAGCTGCCCGGCGTTGACTATCCCTAAATCCATGCCGGCGCGGATAGCGTGGTACAGAAACACCGCGTGTATGGCCTCGCGCACGGGGTTGTTGCCGCGGAAGGAGAAGGACACGTTGGACACGCCGCCGGACACCAGGGCATGGGGCAGGTGTTCCTTGATCCAGCGGGTAGCTTCGATGAAGTCCACGGCGTAGTTGTTGTGTTCCTCTATGCCCGTGGCCACGGCAAAGATGTTGGGGTCGAAGATGATGTCCTCGGCGGGGAAATCCAGCTCGTCCACCAGGATGCGGTAGGCGCGTTCGCAGATTTCTATCTTGCGTTCGTAGGTGTCCGCCTGGCCGGTTTCGTCGAAGGCCATGACGATGACCGCCGCGCCGTAGCGGCGGCACAGGCGCGCCTGCTCGCGGAACTTGTCCTCGCCTTCCTTCATGGAGATGGAGTTGACGATGGCCTTGCCCTGCACGCACTGCAGGCCGGCTTCGATGATCTCCCACTTGGAGGAGTCGATCATGAAGGGCACCTTGGCAATGTCCGGCTCGGCGGCGCAGAGGTTGAGGAAGCGGATCATGGCCGCCTTGCCGTCCAGCATGCCCTCGTCCATGTTCACATCGACGACCTGGGCGCCTTCTTCCACCTGGGTGCGGCACACGTCCAGGGCTTCCTCGTATTCCTCGTTCAGGATCAAACGCTTGAATTTGGCCGAGCCGGTGACATTGGCCCGCTCCCCCACATTGACGAACAGGGAGTTCTCGGTGATGTTCAAGGGCTCCAGGCCGGACAGACGGCAGGCGGCTTCGATATCCGGCAACCTGCGTGGTGCCTTGTCCCTGACCTGTTCATAAATGGC
>JALVEW010000254.1 GCA_027030425.1 Sedimenticola sp. | reverse complement strand
CCAAGGAAGGAGGGGGCGACATCGACGCCAACCCCCGCCTGCGCCTGGCCGTGGACAAGGCCAAGGGCGCCAACATGCCGGCGGATACCATCGACCGGGCCATCAAGCGCGGCGCCGGGGGCATGGAAGGCGAGAATTACGAGGAGATCCGTTACGAGGGCTATGGCCCCGGCGGCACCGCCATTATGGTGGATTGCATGACCGACAACCGCAACCGTACCGCGTCCGAGGTGCGTCACGCCTTCACCAAGCACGGTGGCAACCTGGGCACGGACGGTTCCGTGGCCTACCTGTTCGTGAAGAAGGGCATCATCAGCTTTGGCCCCGGGGCCGATGAGGATGCCATCATGGAAGCAGCCCTGGAGGCCGGCGCCGACGACGTGGTCACCAACGATGATGGCAGCATCGACGTGTTCACCACGCCTGAGGAGTTTTCCGATGTGAAGCAGGGCATGGAGGAGGCCGGTCTTGCCCCGGACCATGCCGAGGTGAGCTTCGAGGCCACCACCAAGGCGGAAATGGACCAGGAAGGGGCGGAAAAGCTCATGCGTCTCATCGATGCCCTGGAAGACCTGGACGACGTGCAGGAAGTCTATTCCAATGCCGAGATCTCCGACGAAATCATGGAGTCCCTGGGCGGTTGAGAATACTGGGCATAGATCCGGGCTCCCGGGTGACGGGATTTGGCGTCATCGACTCCGATGGCCGCCGCAGCCGCCATGTCCACAGCGGCTGCATCCGCACCGAAAGCCGGGATTTTTCCGCCCGCCTGGCCGAGATATTCAAAGGCATCTCCGGAGTGCTGGAAGAACATGCCCCTGAACAGGTAGCCGTGGAGCAGGTGTTCATGGCGGCCAACGCCGCCTCGGCCCTGAAGCTGGGCCATGCCCGGGGCGCCGCCATTACCGCTGCCGTGGTAGCGGAACTGCCCGTATTTGAATACACGCCACGTGCCGTGAAGCTGGCCCTGGTGGGCACGGGCGCTGCCGAGAAGGAACAGGTCCAGCACATGATCCGCCTGCTGCTGGGGCTGCGGCAGCCCATGGGGCTGGACGAGTCAGACGCCCTGGCCGTGGCTCTGTGCCATGCCCATACCAACGCCAATGCGCAAAAGCTGGGGGGGATGTCGTGATCGGCCTGTTGCGTGGTCGGGTGCTGGCCAAGCAGCCGCCCTCCCTGTTGCTGGAGGTCAATGGCGTGGGTTATGAGGTGGAAGCGCCCATGTCCACCTTCTACGATCTGCCCGACGGCGACCAGGAAGTGGTGCTCTACACCCACCTGATGGTGCGTGACGACGCCCACAGCCTGTTCGGCTTCATCCGCGAAAGCGACCGCTCTCTGTTCCGCGCGCTCCTCAGGGTCAACGGCGTGGGTGGGAAGATGGCCCTGGCCATTCTTTCCGGCATGACCGCGGACGAATTCGCCCTTCATGTCCAGTCCGGTGACGTCAAGGCCCTGTGCCGGCTGCCCGGCGTCGGCAAGAAGACTGCTGAGCGCCTGATTATCGAGATGCGCGACCGCCTGGAAAAGGTGGAGGCCGCAGGTGCTGCGCCTGTTCTTTCCAGCGGTGCGGCGCCGGCTTCTTCCGCTGACGGCGATGCCGTCAGCGCCCTGGTGGCCCTGGGCTACAAGAC
>JALVEW010000253.1 GCA_027030425.1 Sedimenticola sp. | reverse complement strand
GGCAGCGGCAGCATCATCAGGGAAGGAGTGCGCCTTGGCGAGCGTTGCCTGGTGGGCATGGGAAGCCGGGTTTACCGTGATCTTGCCGCCGGCAGCCGTGTATCCGGAGAAGAAAGATGCCAGGCGCCCTGATAATTGCCGAAGCCGGGGTCAACCACAACGGTTCCCTGGACACGGCCTTGTCCCTGGTGGATGCGGCCGCCGCGGCCGGGGCGGACGTGGTCAAGTTCCAGACATTCCGCGCCCGGCGCCTGGTGGTTCCCGGAACCCCCAAGGCGGCCTACCAGGAGCGGGACGGGGTGCCCGGGGAGAGCCAGTACCGGATGCTCCGTCAGCTGGAGATGAGCCGGGAAATGCACCAGGCATTGGTCCGGCACTGCGGGAACAGGGGCATCGCCTTCAATTCCACGGCGTTCGACAATGACAGCATGGACATGCTGGTGGCCATGGGGATTCCGTTCATCAAGATTCCCTCGGGAGAGCTCACCAATTACCCCTATCTCAGGCACGCGGCCCGGCAGGGACTTCCGGTGGTACTCTCCACGGGCATGTCCGACATGGATGAGGTTCGCGCGGCGCTTCTGGTGCTGGAGAACAATGGCGTGGCCAGACGTGACATTACTGTATTGCACTGCCATACCGCCTATCCCACGCACATGGAGGAGGTGAACCTGAAGGCCATGACCAGCATGGGCTCGGCTTTGGGGGTGGCCGTGGGTTATTCGGATCACACCCTGGGAATGGAAGTGCCCATCGCGGCGGTGGCGCTGGGGGCGGTGGTCATCGAGAAACACCTTACCCTGGACAGGAACATGCCCGGCCCCGACCATGCCGCCAGCATGGAGCCGGAAGAATTTGCTGACATGGTGCGGGCCGTGCGCCATGTGGAGTCCGCCCTGGGGGATGGCGTGAAACGGCCCACGGCGCGGGAGATGGCAATGCGCCCGGTGGCGCGGCGCTCCATAGTCGCGGCATGTCCCATTCGCAAGGGCGAGCGCTTCACGGAAGACAAGCTTTCCGTCAAGCGGCCGGGAAAAGGCATTTCGCCCATGCGCTGGGAGGAACTGCTGGGCCGCCCCGCCGGCCGGGACTATGACACTGATGAGGTCATAGAATGGTGAGCCGGAAGGTATGCGTGGCCACCACCACCCGCGCCGACTACGGTCTGTTGCGTGGACTGATGGAGGAGATTCGGCGCTCGCCGCGCCTGGAGCTGCAAATCATAGCCGCTGGCATGCATCTGTCTTCCCGGTACGGCGACACATGGCGGGAAATCGAGGCGGATGGCTTTGGCATCGATGAAAAAGTGTTCCTGGACCTCGATGACGACTCCCCTCTTGCCGTATCCGGTGCCATGGCGCAGGGGCTCAGGGGCTTTGCCCAAGCCCTGAGCCGCCTGCAACCGGATATCCTGCTTCTGCTGGGGGATAGATTCGAGATTCTTGCGGCTGCTTCTGCCGCGGTTCTGGCGGGGGTTCCCCTGGGACATATCCATGGGGGAGAAATCACCGAGGGCGCCATGGACGAGTCTTTCCGACATGCCGTTACCAAGTTGTCGCAGCTGCATTTCGTCGCCGCCCCGGCCTATGCCCGGCGGGTGGTGCAAATGGGAGAAATGCCGGAGCGAGTGTATCTGGTGGGGGGGCTGGGTGTGGATGCCATACAGCGTCAGCCCCTTCTCGACAGGAAAGCCCTGGAAAGCGCCCTGGGGCATGGGCTGGGAACGCGAAACCTGCTGGTGACCTGGCAACCCGAGACCCTGGCTGGTGAATCCGGCGCAGAATCGCTGGAGGCTTTGCTCAGCGTGCTGGCGGAGCGCCGGGATGATCACATCATCATCACCCTGCCCAACGCGGACCCGGGGAACAACCGCATCCGCGGACGCATGGAAGAATTCGCGGCGTCCAGGGAAAACGTCTTTGTCCATGCCTCCCTGGGCCAGCAGCGTTACCTTTCCCTCATGAAGCTTGCCGACGTGGTTCTGGGGAACTCCTCCAGCGGACTGTTGGAGGCGCCCAGCCTGGGAACGCCCACCGTCAACATAGGCGACCGTCAGCGGGGAAGGCTGCGGGCGGACAGCGTCCTGGACTGCGCAGGGCGTCCCGGTGATATTCGCGCCGCCCTGGACGAGGCCCTGTCCGCTGCCTTTCAGCAACGGGCCGCCCTTGCGAAAAACCCCTATGGTCAGGGAGGCGCGGCAGGGCGCATGGTGAAGATTCTCGAATCCGTGCCCCTGGAGGACCTGCGTATCAAACCTTTTCATGATATCGATTTTGAAATGCCTGGAGCGACTGGATGAGCATGAGCGCCTGGAAAAGCACCCTGCTTGGCCCGGATGCCAGCCTGCGGGACGCCATAGAGAACCTGGATCGCAGTGGGCAGCAGATTGTGCTGGTGGTGGATGCCGGGCAAAAGCTGCTGGGTACCGTTACCGACGGCGACATCCGGCGGGGGCTGTTGCGGGGGCTGACGCTGGACGACGCCGTCGATGAGGTCATCCACCGCGATGCTTTCGTGGCGCCGCCGGACATGGACAGGAAAACGGCCCTGGCGCTGATGCAGGCAAACAAGATCCGGCAGCTGCCCGTTGTGGATGAGAACCGCCAGGTGGTGGGATTGCATCTGTGGAATGAACTGTCCAGGGCCGCTCCAAGGGACAACATCATGGTCATCATGGCGGGCGGCCAGGGAAGCCGGCTGCGCCCACATACGGAGAACTGCCCCAAGCCCCTGCTGCCCGTCGCCGGGAAGCCCATGCTGGAACACATCATTGTGCGGGCCAGGGAAGACGGTTTTCACCGTTTCGTGCTGGCGCTGCATTATCTTGGACACATGGTCGAGGACCATTTCGGGGACGGCAGGCGTCTGGGCGTGGATATCAGCTACATCCATGAACCGACTCCCATGGGCACGGCGGGCGCCCTGGGACTGCTCGACCCCCTGCCTGAAGAAGCCCTGGTGGTAACCAATGGCGATGTACTCACGGACATCAGCTACGGGGACCTTCTGGATTTTCATCTGCACCACGGCGCGGCGGCCACCATGGCCGTGCGCAGCCATGAATGGCAGAACCCTTTCGGCGTGGTCAAGACTCGGGGGGTGGAGATCGTGGCCTTCGAGGAAAAGCCCGTCCACCGCGCCCATATCAACGCAGGCATCTATGTTCTGGAACCGGGCCTGGTCCGGGAGCTGAGGGGAAAAGGAAAGGTGGACATGCCCGAGCTTTTCGCCTGGCAACAGGAGCGGGGCAGGGCGGTATTGGCCTATCCCATGCACGAGCCTTGGCTGGATGTAGGGCGTGAACAGGACCTGGTCCGGGCCCGCGGGGAAAAGGGAGAACCGGAAGGGTGAGGGGGAAAGCAGAAGCGGGCGGCGGAGATATCGTGGCCATCATTCCGGCGCGTGCCGGCAGCAAGCGCCTGCCCGGCAAGAACATGCTGGAGCTGGGAGGGCGGCCTCTGGTGCAGTGGAGCATAGACAGGGCGCGGGAATCAGGAGTTTTCAGGGAAATCTACGTCAGCTCCGATGACCCAGCCGTGCTGCAGCTGGCCACCCGGCTGGACTCCACAGCGGTTGAACGGCCGGCGCACCTGGCCACGGATCAGGCGTCTCTGGTCGAGGTGGTGCGGCATGTATTGGAAAGGGCGCGACACCAGGGTCGCCTGCCTGATGCCTTCATGCTGTTGCAGCCCACTTCTCCGCTGCGCGCCGTCGAGGACATCCAGCGGGCCGTTGAGCTTTGGCATGAGACTCAGGCCCCGGCCATCATATCCGTCAGCGAAGCGCGTCATTCGCCGCTTTGGTGCGCCACCCTGTCCGAGGATGGGGACATGAAGGATTTCATCGCCACCATCAACAGCAGGCAAAGCCAGGAACTGCCCAGGTATTACTGTCTGAACGGGGCAATCTACCTGCTGGATAGCCGGGTATTCCTTGCCGGACAAGGTTTTCTGCCTGCCGGCGCCAGGGCCTACTGCATGCCCCAGGAACGGTCAGTGGACATAGACACGCCGCTGGATATGGCTTTCGCGGCGTTTCTCGTGAGCAGGCAATGAACATTGCCTTTGCCATGACGGAGTATCAGCAGCTGGTGCTCGAAACCATCTGCCGGCAGGAATCCATGCGATTTCAAAAGCTGTTTCTGCGGCGGGGCATCAAGGAAATGGCGGGCATTGCTGCTGCTGCCGACGAAATCATCGCGGTGCCGGATATTCCCTTCTCCTGGAGAGCCCTGGGAAAATACCGGAAAGCTTTTCTGAATATGGTTCATCCCCATCTGCCAGCCAATGAAGCTTGTACCCTGTATACGCACAGCGTTGAAAATCCCTACACAAGACTTGTTACGGCCGCCCTGGGAAGGGTTCGCGTGGAGTTGATCGAGGAAGGGGTTGGTTCCTACATGGCCTGGGGAAGGAAAGGGGACAGGCGTGATTTGCGTGCCCGTCTTTCCGGGTTGGCCATTTCCAGTGGCCTGAGGGCGCTTGGCGGCCATGCGCGGATTCCCCGTCATCTTCTTTCCGGTGGCTGGTCCCTGTTTCCGCATTGTTTCCCCGGCTACCCGGTGACTGCCAGGCTGCTTTCCCGGGAGAGCTTTGCCGAAACCCTTGAGCATTCCCTGGATGACAAGGCGCCGGCGGAGCGCCTGCCCCGGCACAGCGTGGTGTTCATCCAGCAGCCCTTTGTGGAGATGGGCATTCTCGATACCAGAAGCTACGTGGACATCCATGGGAGAATCCTCGGGCGCTTGAAGCGGATGGCGGATGAAGAAGGAGCGGACCTTTACTGGGCCTTGCACCCGCGTACCGACAGGGAGCAGGAAACAGGCAGGCTGAGGCAAATGGGCTTCGATGATTCTAAGACTGTGTCCGTGGTCGATTACCGGGTCAGTGTTGAATCAATAGCCCTGGCGAACAGGGACCGTGATATTACCTATGTTTCTCTTGCCTCCAGCGCCTTGTATACCCTGTTCGCCTTGTTGGGGGAGCAGGGGAAGCTGTTCAGGATAAGTGATTCCATTCTTGAGCAAAAACATCCCATACAGAAACAGGTGGGCAGCTTTCTGTCCAATATTGGTATTCCATGCCTGGTGGTGTGAAATGAGGACGGTGGTGATAAACCTGGCCCGTCATGGGGCAAGGAGAAGACACGCGCAGCGGGAATGCCGATCGCTAGGATATGAACCCGAGATATTCACTGCCACGGACGCACAACAGTTATCCCCGTCCTGGGTGGAGTCCAGGGTGAGCGACCAGATGCAAAAGCGACTTGAAGACAGGGGATATCGTTCGGTCAACATGGGTGCCTTGGCCTGCATGGATAGCCATATACGGGTATGGCAGCGGTTGCTGGAGGAGGACAAATGGCCGGCATTGGTACTGGAAGATGACTTTTTCTGGCTTGATACGCCACGGGTGGTCAGCCGCCTGTTGAAAAAAATTGGCGCGGAGGATTTTGATGTTGTCTTGCTGGGATATTCTCCGAGAAAATCCTTTGTCTTAGGTGAGGGGCAGGGAATTGGCCTGGAGAGTGGATACAGACTGTTGCGTGTTTCGGATGTGGGAAGAGTAGCAGGGTCCTTCGCCTATATCCTCAACAAGGGGGGTGCGGAAAAGCTGGCTTTTGGCCAGCCTGGACGGATTGTCAGGGAAGCGGACGACTGGGCCTGGGAGCATGCCCGGGGGGTCGATGTAAAAATCTTGTACAAGCCGATTGTGCATTCCGGCTTGTTTGATTCCTCCATCTGGTTGGACAGGCGCAGGCCGAGCGTCAAACGGCTGGTTTCCTGGGCGGCGGTACACAACGGCTTTTTCAGAAAACTTTATGCGCGGGCAATGTCCAGAAGGCTTGCGAATAACTATGTGGCCTCCCGGCACGCGCCCGGAAAATCCAGGACATAAACTGATGCGGTTTGTTCCGTCGTCATTGCATTATGCGGTAGCCTTGTTTGGGGGGATTGGATGAAGTCTCCAGGAATCTCCGTGGTTGTGCCGCTGTACAACAAGGAGGCAACCATTGTCCGTTGTTTGGAATCGGTTCTGGCGCAAAGCTATTCAGATTTCGAGATTCTTGTTATTGACGACGGGTCCACCGACAACGGACCGGATCAGGTGCTTGCCCTGGCTGATCCCCGTATCCATGTTCATCGTCAAGCAAATGCCGGGCTGTCCAGCGCAAGAAACACCGGCCTGCGCATGGCCCGGGGTGAGTTCGTGGCATTCATTGATGCGGATGATGAATGGCAGCCACGCCACCTGGAGTTCCTGCTGGAAGGGTTTGAATACTTTCCCGACGCCCTGTTGGTGGGCAATGATCTGGTGGAAGCCCGTGGTGGGGAGCCGGAGGAAGGGCGGCGCGGGTTCGAGTTGCCGGAAGCGGATGCTTCACGGGATGGGGTGGATTATCATCTGCTGCGTGATTATCTGTGGACACTGGCAAATGGCTATTTCATTTTTTCGGGCAGTAGCGTCATGCTAAGAGCCCGAGGGGTGAGAGAGGCCGGACTGTGGTTTCTCGGCAGCGCGGAACCGGCGGAGGATGTCAACTATTGGCTGCGCCTTTCTCGGGTGGGAAGCATGGTGTATTGCCGATATCTCGGCGCCATCTATCATCGTGATGATGCCAACAGTATCATGAACAGGGTGGTGAACCGGGCGCTACCCGTGCCCCCTTTCCTGGAGGAAGTGGAAGTGAGCAGCCTGTCCTCCAGGGAACTGGGTCATCTGCGGCGTTTCCTGCGTCGGGAATATCTGAAAAAGGCCTATCAGAACCGGGGCAAGCCCTTTTCGTCACGGGAGTGGCGGATTCCCGGTGAGGCAGTGTCGCCGGGATGGTCCGCCCGCCTCGCCTATGCCTTCATCCGTTTTCTGCCAGGCTGGATCTTCCGTCCCGCCATGGCCCTGCGCCGGAGCCTGCGCCAATGAAAGGGGAAACGGCCGTGGCCATCT
>JALVEW010000252.1 GCA_027030425.1 Sedimenticola sp. | reverse complement strand
GTGCAGAGGTACGGACATGGCGCCATCGGCAGCGGCAATGGGCTGGCCGCGCACCACTTCCTCGCCCTTTTTCACCAGGGGCTTGGCCGGCGCGCCGATGTGCTGGCCCAGGGGCAGGATGAGCCGAGGTGGGAAGGGCAGGCGGCGGATGGGCTGCTGCGCCGTGCCTTCCTTGTGCGCCGGCGGATGCACGCCGTGGGAAAAACTGTGCCGGCGGAACAGTCTCATGGACGCTTTCCCCCATTCCGCCTGCTGATGAATCCCGGCCGCATGTCAGTACTGAAGGGCTTCCAGAACCGCATCGTAGTCCGGTTCATCGGCGATATCTTCCACCAGCTGGGTATACATGACCGTGCCGGCTTCGTCGATGATGACCACCGCCCGGGCCGCCAGGCCGGCCAGGGGGCCGTTGGTGAGCAACACGCCATAGTCCTTGGCAAACTGGCGATCCTTCATCATGGACAGGGGAATCACGTTTTCCAGGCCCTCGGTGCTGCAGAAGCGGCTCTGGGCAAAGGGCAGGTCGGCGGAGATCACCAGTACCACGGCGTCGCTGCGTTCCCTGAACGCCTCGTTGAAGCGTCGCGCTGAAGCCGCGCAGGTAGGCGTATCCAGGCTGGGCACGATGTTCAGCACCACCTTGCGGTTGGCGTAGTCGCTCAATCTTACGGTTTGCAGATCGCCATTGGTGAGTTCGAATTCCGGTGCCAGACTGCCTGTGCCGGGCAGTTCGCCGTTGGTGTTCATGATATCCCCGTTCAATGTGACTATGGCCATGCTGTTCGTCCTCATGATTATCTGGGTGATGGGTTACTGATACTTCTCGGCGCGCTTGATGAGCTTGTCGATGTCTTTTTCCCGCAGGTTCCAGGGGGTGCCGGGATGCAGGCAGCCGGCGGTGCATTTCTCCGCCGCGCGCACGATGTCCTTGTACTTGCCGCCCTGGGGATTGACGACGATGGCCTGCTTGTCTTCGTTGTAGGCGAAGATGTTCGGCGCAATGCTGGTGCATTCGTCACAGGCGGTGCATTCCGGGGTTTCTATCCACACGGGCTCGTAGTCGGGATTGGCGGTCGCCCCGGTGGCGGGCGCGTCGCTGGTGCCGCTGCCATTGGCGGAGATGCTGCCGGTGAGGGCGCCGGTATTCCCGGAGGCCACCAGGGACAGCAGGGTGGAGCTGAGGCGGTTGGCCATCTCGGCCTTGGTCTGTTCGACGAGAGCGTCAACGTCCACCCGGTTCAGCTCGCCGGCGAGGCCCTTGAGCTGACGCCAGAACCGGCGGCGTTCCTCGCCGGACCTCACGATTTCCTGTGAACAGAGGATGCGGATGAGGCGGTTCTTGCCGTCCACGCCCCAGATGAAGGGATAGTGGCCTTCACGCTCGTCCTCGTCCAGGTCCAGGAACTCGTGGAAGGGAATCATTTCCGGCCCCCATGTCTCCGGGGGTGCGATGCGGAAATGCTTGCGGAAGCGCCCTTCGCTGGCGGCAAAGTCAGCAAAGGTCACGGGCAGTTCCATGTGCTGTTCCCTGCCTTCCTCGTCCAGGTATTTCAGGGTGTAGCTGGGCCAGTCCTGGTCCAGGGCCGGGTTGCCCTCCAGGTCGATGCAGTCTTCCAGGGTTTCTCCGGCATCGGGATCGAACTTGAGCAGGGGGAAGGCCC
>JALVEW010000251.1 GCA_027030425.1 Sedimenticola sp. | reverse complement strand
CCAGGGAGATGGCATCGAAGATCAGGCCTTCTATGGTGGGCGCATGGGAGCGGGTGAGTGACTCCGTGCACCCCGTGCATTCCTGGAAGGACAGCCAGATCACCGAGGGTCGCCGGGCGTTCTCCAGGGCTTTGGCAATGGCGGGCACCATGGATGGCGGCAAGGCCATCAGGGAGGCCGTGGTGGCGCAGAACTTGAGAAATCCCCGGCGGCTGACCCCCTGCTGCCGGAGGATTTCTCCCAGTGTTGCTTCTTCTTTCATGATTCGGGTCCTGCTGCAATGAACTGGCGCAGGGCTTCCAGCCCCTGAGCCATGTCTTCCGGTTGGGCGGCCAGCAGTTCCGGCAGCCGTGTGATTTCGATGTAGCGGCCCATGATTTCACCGTTACTGTCGAAATGCGTCGTTATCCATACGCCGGAAAACCGGGATTCCTGGATGCTGCTTTTCCCCAAGGCATCCAGCCTGGCGCTCACCTCGCCGGCTCCCAGTGTCTGCAGAAGCCGTTGTTCCTCTCCCGGCGCCAAGGGCAGGGCGCGCAGGTCGATGATTCGCTCTGTCCCCTTTGAAACGAGCTCATCCAGGGCGTGCAGGATTTCATGCAACAGGGGCTTGATATTCCCGGTTTCCGAAACCGGCGTTTTCATGGCAGGCCCGGCTGTCATGACGCCCTCACCTGGGTTTCTGCTCCCGTGTTCGTGGTCCACTTCCGCACCAGTCGAATCACTTGGGCTGCTGCTTCCGGAATGGCCGCCCGCACCCTGGCCGACGGCTGCTCCCCCCAGTCCACCACCTCCGGCTGTATGCCGAGCAAGGCCCGCTGCCGGGGCAGAAATCCTGTCAGTCTGGCCATGTCCATGAGATCCAGCAGACTGACTTCGTGAACGCTGCGGCGCATGCCGCCAATGAAGCTGTCCATCTCCTCGTTCTCCATGCAACGAACGGTTCCCGGCGCTGCTCCTAGTTCAGCGGCATCAATGATTATGAGCTTGTCGGCATCCTCGATGTCGGCAACCAGCGAGAAACTCAGGGTTCCGCCATCCAGCAGCGAGACATTAGCAGGGAGCTTGCCGCTTTCCTTGAGGTAATCAATCACATGCACCCCCACTCCCTCATCTTGCAAAAGTGTGTTGCCGATTCCCAGAATCAGGGTGCTTTCCACGGTGCTTCACACCTCCCTTCCAACGTCGCCTAAGCGTCATTCCGCTCAGCTTCTGTTTATACTTATAGTACATATCCGGCGAATCATTTTGATGGGCATCAATATTGGAGTAATCTCTGTTCCTCGTGCGGTTGTCTGTGGCGGTTACTTGAAGATGGTGGATGAGAGGGGAAGTATCTGATGTGTCTGGGGATTCCCATGCGCGTGCTGTTTGTGGACGAATTCACCGCGCGTTGTGAGGCGAAAGGGGTGCAGAGAGAGGTCAGCCTGTTTCTCATGCAGGACGAGGGGGTGCGGCCAGGGGATTATCTGGTGATGCAGGGAGGATATGCCGTACAGAAAATCGATGAGGAGCAGGCCAGGGCGGCCTGGGATGTCTATGACCTGATGTTGCAGGGTGCGAAGCCACTGTCCGGAGAGGCGTCTTGAGTTCGGGCAACAGCAAGACTTTCCGCAGGCTGACCCGGGGACTGCGCTCCCGGTATCCGCTGTTCTATTTTCTTGGCTGGGAAGAGGA
>JALVEW010000250.1 GCA_027030425.1 Sedimenticola sp. | reverse complement strand
ACGCCGACGACCTCGTCGCCCCGCGCCAGCAAACGGAGAGCGAGTTCGTTGCCGATGAAACCGGCAGCGCCTGTGATGAGTATCTTCATGGCCATATATTGATTGAAGAAATGCCGCCGCAAGGAAGGTGGATGAGCATCAGGGCCTCCCTATGCCGTAGTAGGTGAAGCCCAGGGACCTGAGCATGGCGGGATCATAGATGTTCCTGCCGTCGAAGATCACCGGCAAGGCAAGGGCCTCTTTCAGAGAGTGGAAGTCCGGGCTGCGGAAAATGTTCCACTCAGTGACCACCGCCAGCGCATGGGCGCCCTCCACGGCCTGCTGCGGAGAGTCGGCCAGGACCAGCTCATCCCGGTTGCCGTAGATGCGCCTGGCCTCCTCCATGGCCACGGGATCGTAGGCCGAAACGGTTGCGCCGGCATCCCACAGGGCTTCCATGAGCACCCGGCTCGGCGCATCCCGCATGTCGTCGGTGTTGGGCTTGAACGCCAGCCCCCACAGGGCAATGCGCTTTCCCCGGAGTTCACCGCTGAAGTGCTCCTGTATCTTGCGAAACAGCACTTTCTTCTGACGGTTGTTCACGGCTTCCACGGCCTCGAGGAGCTGGGCATGGTAGCCAACATCCCTGGCGGTACGCTCCAGGGCCGAGACATCCTTGGGAAAGCAGGAGCCGCCATAGCCACAGCCGGGATAGATGAAAGCATAGCCTATGCGGCTGTCGGCGCCTATGCCCTGGCGCACCTGCTCGATATCGGCTCCCAGCTCCTCGGCAAGGTTGGCAAGTTCGTTCATGAAACTGATCCGGGTGGCCAGCATGGCGTTGGCGGCATACTTGGTGAGTTCGGCGGAGCGGATATCCATGGCGATGAGGCGGTCATGGTTGCGGTTGAACGGGGCATACAGGCTGTGCAGGAGTTCCGCCGCCCGGGTATTGTCCGTGCCGATGATGATGCGGTCCGGCTTCATGAAATCGCCAACGGCGGCGCCTTCCTTGAGAAACTCGGGATTGGAAACCACATCGAAATCCACTTCCATGCCCCTGTCCTCCAGCACCGCTGATATGGTTTCCCGCACCCTGTCGGCGGTACCCACGGGCACCGTGGACTTGTCCACCACCACCCTGTAGTCGTCCATGTGGCTCGCAATGGTTCTCGCCACCTCCAGCACATGCTGAAGATCCGCCGAGCCGTCTTCGTCCGGTGGCGTGCCTACGGCAATGAACTGCAGCAAGCCATGCCGGACGCCTTCTGCTGCATCCGTGGAGAACCGCAGCCGGCCGGCGGCGGCATTACGCTCCACCAGCGCATCCAGGTCCGGTTCATAAATGGGGATGATGCCCTGCCTGAGGGCCGCGACCTTGTCTTCGTCGATATCCACGCAGAGCACATCATTGCCCACTTCCGCCAGGCAGGCGCCGGTAACCAGGCCGACATAGCCCGTGCCGAAAATACTTATCTTCATATGTCTTTCCGCATTGCCTCCGCGGCATTACCAGTCATTCATGGATACCTGGTCACGCGGCTTGCGAACCACCGGAACCGGAACCACGGGTTTCTTCATTCGCTTGGTTCTCACGCGCTTGCGCGCCTTTTCCCTGATCTCCTCTTCCTCGGTATTCTCGCGAAGAAACACGCCCAGGAGAAAAGCAAACCAGATGGCATTGGCCGGCTTGTGAAGGCTGAAATCCACCAGGGAGTGCAGCAACAT
>JALVEW010000249.1 GCA_027030425.1 Sedimenticola sp. | reverse complement strand
ATGCGGTTGTCGATTCTGCGGCTCATCTGTTCATCTTCTCCAGTTCCGGGATCAGGGGCAGCAGCTGGGGGAGCAGCTTCTGCGCCGAGGTGTTCAGGGCCTTGCCCACGGCCTTGGAGGAAATGGTGGCCCCGGAAATGGCGTCGATTTCCCAGGCTTCCTGCTTGCTGCCGTGCTTGACGGTGACGATGGGGTGGAGCAGGGCCGTGCGGCCGGCGTCCAGGCGGGCATCCAGTTGCTCGAAGTTGGCCTGGAAGTCCGGGTCACTCATGATTTTGTCGCCCAGGCCCGGGGTCTCGGCCATCTTCAGCACCTTGATGCCGCGGATGCATTCGCAAGCCGGGTCATAGCCATAGAGCAGGTAGATCATGCCCGCGTAGCCCTGGGCGCCGGTTTCCGCCGCCACGCCCAGGAGCCTGCCTCTGGCGTCGTAGCCGGCGTGGATGATCTGACCGCCCGTGCTTTCATCCGCGGGCAGCAGCCTGCCGTCCAGGAGACGGAACTGGCGATGGATGACGCTGCCGGGAATGACCTTGTTCACCGCCGCCTCGATGGCCAGGCGCTGATTCTCGGCAATGAGAGGCGCGGTGAGCTGGTCGGTGAGCACCACCAGAAAGCCCGACAGCATGGCGATACCCGTGAGCACCAGCATCATGGCAGTGGTGGGGGTGCGGGCCGGGGTCGCGGGCATGTTCATGAGCGCTTCTCCCCGAACACCCGGGGCTGGGTGAGCTGTTCGATGAGGGGCGTGGCGGCGTTGCCCAGGAGGATGGCGTACATTACCCCTTCGCTCAGGCCGCCGAACAGGCGGATGACGACGGTGAGCACGCCGATGAGCAGCCCGTACACCGCCACGCCCCAGGGGGTCACCGGGGAGCCCACCATGTCCGTGGCCATGAACCAGGCCCCCAGCATCAGGCCGCCGGAGAACAGCATGAAGGCGGCGGAAGGATACTGTTGCGGGTCCAGGGCATGGAAGGCCGCGGCGCTGAGCCCGGCTCCCAGCAGTACGAACAGGGGAATGCGCCAGTCCAGAAAGCCGCGTACCGCCAGGTACAGGCCGCCCACAAGGATGACCAGGGCGGAGGTTTCTCCGGCGGAGCCCGCGGCGTTGCCCAGGAACAGATCCAGCACCGGGGTGCTCACCCCCTCGAACTTGTGCAGGCCCAGGGGCGTGGCGCCAGTGAAGCCATCAATGGCCACCTGGCTGTTCCATTCCGCCACGGCGGGAGGAATCATGAAGGGGGCGGTGAAGGTGGTGGGAATGAACTGGCTGAAGCGGCCCTCGAACAGGGCGGGGGTCCAGGTGGTGATGGCCACGGGGAAGGCGGCCTGGACAAAGGCCCTCCCCACAAGAGCCGGGTTGAATACGTTCATGCCCAGGCCGCCAAACAGGAGCTTGCCCAGGCCCATGGCCACGAAACCCGCCACCGCTGCCATCCACAGGGGAAAGGCGGGAGGCAGGGTGAGGGCAAGAAGAATGCCGGTGATGGCTGCGGACCAGTCGCCCAGGGTGTTGCGCCGGCTGAACAGCCGCTCGGTGAGCAGGCAGCTGGCCAGGGTGGTGAGAATCAGGGCGGCGGTGCTGAGGCCGAACTGCCACACCGACCAGGCGCACACCGGAAGCAGGGCGAGCACCACGTTGCGCATGATGCGCACCACGTCGTCCGGCGCGTGCAGATGGGGGGTGGGGCGCAGCTCCACGCTCATG
>JALVEW010000248.1 GCA_027030425.1 Sedimenticola sp. | reverse complement strand
GGCGAGGAGGCCACGGAAACCGTCATGGCCGCCAAGGACGGGGAAAAGGACAAAATCATTTATGAAACCGCGGACTTGTGGTTTCATACCCTGGTTTTGCTGGCCCAGCAGGGCCTGGGGCCGGATGACGTGCTGCAGGAACTGCAGCGGCGTTTCGGGCTTTCAGGGCTGGAAGAAAAGGCCAGCCGCAAGGCGGATTAGGTTATCATCAGTGGCATTAGCGTAAAGGCTGGCGGTGGTTCAGGTCAGGGAACGCCGTAAACCCTTCCATGGGGGCTTGACGGTGGCGTCCGTGCCACCGACATCCCTGACCTGAACCACCGTCCGCCTCGATAACAAGCCGGGCTATCAGTGCATAATAGTCTGTATCTTGATGGGCCATTCGATATGATGACCTCTGTAGGTCGGACTTCAGTCCGACACACAGCGGTGGACAGTGGTGGATTGTCGGGCTAAAGCCTGGCCTGCGATCATAACGCGGCTTGGCGTCATGAGCCGTAAATGGATTGCTCAGGACTGTTTTGCACGTATTTGGTTGAGGTTATTATTCCCTGATCCCCCGCAGGGGCAGGCAGGATCGTATTCATTTCACCGGGCCGGGGTGCCCGGCAAATCAAGCGTTTTGGAGTTGAGATTATGGGTTTAGGTGGAATCAGTATCTGGCAGCTGTTGATCGTGCTGGTCATCGTTCTGTTGTTGTTTGGCACCAAGCGTCTGCGCAACATGGGCTCCGACCTGGGTACTGCCTTCAAGGGCTTCAAGAAGGCCGTGAGCGATGGCGAAAACGAGAAGGACGAGAAGAAACTGGCGGATACCTCCAAGGAAGAAAACGTCATCGAAGGTGAGGCCACCCGGGAAAAGGACAAGACCGACGCCTGAATGGCGTGATCCTTCATGTTTGATGTCGGTTTCTTCGAACTGCTGCTGATCGCGGTGGTGGCCCTGCTGGTCATCGGCCCGGAGCGACTGCCCAAGGTAGCGCGCACGGCGGGCCTGTGGATTGGCCGCGGCCGCCGCATGCTCTCCTCGGTGAAGGCCGATATCGAAAGGGAGCTCAAGGCGGAGGAGCTCAAGCGGGTGCTGGAAGAGCAGGCAAAGTCCACCGGCGTGCATGAAATCCTCGATGATACCCGCAGCGCCCTGAACGAGGTCAAACAGGAAACCGAATCTGTGGTGAAGACTGCGGAGCAGGCTGCCCGGGATGAGGCGGCCTCCGAACCCGTGGCCGACAGCGAAAAAATCGACGCCAAATGAGCAAGGACGCCGTCACCGACATCGAACAACCGTTCATGTCCCACCTGCTGGAGCTGCGCGACCGCCTGCTGTGCGCCGTGCTGGTGGTGCTGGTGGTGTTCCTGGCCCTCTTTCCTTTCGGCAACGACATCTACCATTTCATTGCCGAGCCCCTGATGGCGGTGATGCCTGAAGGCACCTCCATGATCGCCACCAAGGTGGCCTCTCCCTTCCTCACGCCCTTCAAGCTCAGCCTCATCGCCGCTGTGTTCGTGAGCATGCCCTATTTGCTGTACCAGCTCTGGGCCTTCATCGCGCCGGGCCTGTACCAGCACGAAAAGCGCATGGCCATGCCCCTGTTGGCTTCCAGCGTGGTGCTGTTTTACCTGGGGGCGGCTTTCGCGTACTTCGTGGTATTTCCCCTGGTGTTCAAGTTCTTCACCAGCGTCACGCCGGAAGGCGTGGCGGTGATGACGGACATTTCCGAGTACCTGGATTT
>JALVEW010000247.1 GCA_027030425.1 Sedimenticola sp. | reverse complement strand
CTGCTCTATCTGCTGGACTACAACCTGTCGGTGGCCGTGGGTGTGGGCTTTATCGCCCTGGCTGGAGTTTCCGTGGAAATCGGTGTGGTCATGCTGGTGTATCTGAACCAGGCTCTGCGCCGCATCACCGACCAGGCTGCACACCAGGGCAGGCCCCTGGGCAGGGACGATGTGCGCAAGGCGGTGGTGGAAGGTGCTCTGTTGCGGGTGCGCCCCATCATGATGACCGTAGCCGCCATCATTGCCGGCCTGTTGCCCATCATGCTGGGAGGGGGCACCGGCTCCGAGGTCATGCGGCGCATTGCGGCGCCCATGATTGGTGGGATGGTCAGCGCCACCCTGCTCACCCTCATCGTTCTGCCGGCTGTGTTTCTTATCTGGAAACAGAGGGGAATTCCGGCAGGTGATGCTTCAGTAATCCAGGAGGAACACCCATGAGTTTTGCAAAAATCATCGCCATTGTTCGCCCCACGGTGGTCACGGCTATCGAGGAAAAACTGCATGAAGCCGGGGTTCCGGGCATGAGCGTCACCCATGTCAAGGGCTACGGCGATTACGCGGATTTCTTCCGTAACGACTGGATGGTCAGCCATGTGCGTATCGAAGTGTTTCTCTCGGCATCCCGGGCGGAAACCATTGCTGAGCTCATCATGGATGCCGCTCACACGGGGCTGGACGGGGATGGGCTGGTGGCCATTGTCCCCGTATCAGCCGTGTATCACATTCGCACCCGGAAGCGATGCTCGGAAGACGCTTGTTGAACCACCATCTATATTCTAACCAAGAGGTAATGAGTATCATGAACCAGAAAATCATTCTTGTCCTGTCCCTTGGTGCGGTGCTGGGACTGTCAGCCTGCAGTGAGAAGGACGATACCGATAACAAACCGGCTGCTGTGCCTCAGGGGCCAGTTGCCGCCATTCACAAGTCCATGCGGCCTGTTGCGCCGGTGAAGCGCTGGTACAGCGAAGCACAGGTGTCCCGGGGCGAGGTACTGTTTCAGCAGAACTGCGCGGAATGTCACAAGCCGGATGCTTCGGGTGACCCCAACTGGAAGCAGGTGAATGCCGAGGGCAAGCTGCCGCCACCGCCCCTGAACGGTACAGCCCATGCCTGGCATCATCCCATGCCATTACTGCAACAGATCGTACGCCGTGGCGGTGTTCCCATGGGAGGGAGCATGCCGGCGTTTGGTGGCAAGCTGAGTGCGGAGGAGATCAATGACATCCTGGCCTGGGTACAATCCCACTGGCCTGACGCCATCTACGCCAAATGGGCGCAGATGACGGCGCAAGCTGCCCGTAACAAGGGTTAATAACCAACAATGGGAAATCCCCGGTTTTGCCAAG
Organism: Sedimenticola sp.; assembly: GCA_027030425.1. Lineage (GTDB taxonomy): Bacteria > Pseudomonadota > Gammaproteobacteria > Chromatiales > Chromatiaceae > Thiolapillus. Next base: position 5,834 of record JALVEW010000247.1, on the reverse strand, counting down.
GGGATACTTACTGAATCCACAGGAGAGAAAACATGTATTACTTTTCCACCCGCGTAGACGGTGATTTCGCCGAGGTTGAGAAACAGGTCATCGAAGCCCTGAAAACCGAGGGTTTTGGCGTGCTTACGGAAATCGACATCAAAAAGACCCTCAAGGCCAAGCTGGATGTGGACTATCGTCCCTACCGGATTCTGGGGGCCTGCAATCCCCCCCTGGCCAACCAGGCCCTGCAGGCAGAGCCTGACATCGGACTGCTTCTGCCCTGCAACGTGGTGGTGCGTGAGGAGGAAGACGGCAGCATCACCGTATCCTTCATGGACCCGGCGGCAGTCCTGACCCTGGTGGACCGTCCGGAGATCGCGGAGCTTGCTGGCCAGGTAAAGGCCAAGCTGGAGCGTGTAAGGAACAGCCTTGGCGGCAGCTGAAGCCATGTACCCGGCCACGGGACAGCGCAGTTGTCACGATGCCAGTGGATTGAGGATTCCCTGTCCGGGCAGTGGTCAGGACGGGGAGTTCCGCAGGGGTGTTTCCTGGCCGTCTCCAAGGTTTGGTGTCGCGGGAGATGTGGTTGAGGACAGGCTCACTGGACTGGTGTGGCCGAGAAACGCCCTGTTGGCGGAGTTTCCGCTGGACTGGAACGAAGCCCTGGCGTTCATACGGGATCTGAACCGGCAGGCTCTGTACGGACAACAAGACTGGCGATTGCCCAACCGCCGCGAGCTGCGCAGCCTCATGAGCTACCAGACCCGCCTGCCTGCATTGCCCGAGGATCACCCCTTCGAGAATGTTTTTTCCGGCTGGTACTGGTCCAGTACCACGGCGGCCCTTGCGCCGGCGCATGCCTGGTGCGTCCACATGGAAGGCGCCAGGATGTTCTATGGCGGCAAGGATCAGTATTACATGGTCTGGCCGGTCAGGGGGGAGGGCAATGGTTTGCTGGCGGCTACCGGGCAGACTGACTGCCACGATGCCCGGGGACAAGTGTTGGCTTGCCGGTCCACGGGGCAGGACGGGGAGCTGCGTATGGGACGCCCCTGGTCCAGTCCGCGTTTTGTTGTCGGCGAGGAAGTGGTGCTGGACCGGCTTTCGGGACTCTGCTGGTCTGTGGTGGCCAGTTTGACGGCTCAAAGGGTCGATTGGGAAGAGGCGCTTGCGGCGGTTCGTCATCTCTGCGAGGCCCAACCGGAGCGGGGCTGGCGATTGCCGAATATCAACGAACTGGAAACCCTGGTGGACTGTAGTCAAGCATCACCCGCGCTGCCTGAAAACGCGCCATTCCGTGAGGTGCAGGCGGGTTACTGGTCATCCACCACCAGCATGTTCGAACCCGACTGGGCCTGGGCGCTCTACCTGGACAAAGGCGCTCTGGGTGTCGGGCAGAAGAGTGGCAGACATTTTCACGTTTGGGTGGTGCGGGATCCGTTGGAGAAGGAGTTTTCCTGGTAGCAATCTGAAAGTCATGTGGATTTTTCTCCCGGAGCATCAGGGCAACGGGCCATGAAATCGATGAGCAGCTGCCCGTGCCGGGTTATGGCTCCGATGGAGTTGTGTCCGGCATTTTCCAGCAACACCAGCTGAACCTGATCTCCGCTGCGGTTCTGGTAAATCTGCTCGGCATCCCTGTAAGGGATGGTGCGGTCCCGTTTGCCATGCACGAGTAGTACCGGGACGTGGATGTCGTGAATGGTGTGGCAGGGAGCGATGGCATCCAGGGAAAAGCCAATGACCCGCTCCACATAGCGCAGCACCAGCCATCCAACGGGGATATAGGGAATGTGATGGGACCGCATCTGCCTGCCCATGAGTTCCGCCGGATGGCAGAAACTGGCGATGCTGACAATCCCCGCCAGATCGTCTCGCCGGGATGCCACCAGCAGACAGGCCGCTGCGCCTACGGAATGTCCCAAAAGGAATATCCTGCCCAAATCCACATGTCCTTGTGCTTTGGCCCAGGCAAGGCTGTGCTCGATATCTTCGGCAAAACGTGGCATGGAGGAATAGTTGTCGGTGTCGCTGTTGCCGTGGTTGCGGGCGTTGACAAGCAGAACCTGGTAACCAGCGGCATGCAGGAGAGAAGCGAATGGGAGCATTTGTTCTGTGCTGCCTCCCCATCCGTGCATGACCAGAACCAGGGGAAGTCTTGTGTCGGGCTTGTCCGGGCCGACCCACCATGCAGCCAGTTTCTTTCCGTTGGCGCTGGGAATGAGGCATGAACGGTACGGAAGCTCCAGATCTGCTGGCGTCACTGCCGGGCCATTGCGCCTGCCGGGAATACGGTAGGCGCGACGCACCAGCCAGGGAATCAGGATGATGCCGGACAGAAGGAGCAGGGCAACAACCATCAGGATGTTCATAGGCATGAACCTTTAAGAAAATTATCGTTTCGTCAAACAGGCAGCAGACTTGCTCACCAAGCCGTTTCGAAGCGATACAGGCCATGGGGCTGAAAAATAAAGAGAAACCCATGTTACACCGCCTTGGCATGGAAACTGCTTTGGATTCTTTGGAAAACACACACAAGAACCAGGCGGTTCTGGAGGCAGACATGGGACATCCAGTAAGAAAAACAGAGTCAGACACGGTGACGGATCCCGTATGCGGCATGGAGCTGTCACGGGACAGCGGCTTTCGACTGGAATATGGCGGGGAGGTATATCATTTCTGCAGCGAACATTGTGAGCACAAGTTTGAGGATGATCCTGAGCATTATCTTCATGCGGAACATGAATGCTCTCATGCCGTAACGGCTTCCCCTGCTGAATCCCAAGGCAGTTCCTTCTCTTCTGGGGAGGGTGCCTATACCTGCCCCATGCATCCCGAGATCCGTGAGAACCAGCCCGGTGCCTGTCCCAAGTGTGGCATGGCTCTGGAAAGGGTGGATGTGGCGGTTGCAGTGGCCCGCACTGATTACACCTGCCCCATGCATCCCGAAGTGGTTCAGGACCATCCAGGAACCTGCCCCAAGTGTGGGATGGCCCTGGAACCGAGAATCGTGGACGTCGGAGAGGATGACAGTGAGCTGAAGGATATGAGCCGGCGCTTCGTGGTCAGCGCCGTGTTGGCTGTTCCCGTTTTCATTCTGGCCATGATTGCTGATTTGGCGCCGGGATGGCTGCCCTCCAGTATGAGTATGAGGGCGGTGCAGTGGATTGAGTTCTTCCTGGCAACCCCCGTTGTGTTGTGGGGAGGGTGGCCTTTCTTCGTGCGTGGCTGGCAGTCGGTCCGCACCTGGAATCTGAACATGTTTACCCTTATTGGTCTGGGCGTGGGCGTAGCCTGGCTGTATAGCATGGTGGCCTTGCTGTTTCCCGGGATCTTCCCCCCCAACATGCACCAGGAAGGTGGCACGGTTCCCGTGTACTTCGAGGCTGCGGCGGTCATTACGGCTCTGGTACTCCTGGGACAGGTACTGGAGCTGCGCGCCCGCAGCAGCACCAATGCCGCCATCAAGATGCTGCTGGGGCTGGCGCCGAACAGTGCCCGGCGGGTGAACGCTGATGGCAGTGAAGAAGATGTTCCCCTGGAACAGGTCATGCCCGGTGATATTCTGCGTGTGCGCCCGGGAGAAAAGATTCCGGTGGACGGCAAGGTCAGTGAAGGTAGCAGTTTCGTGGATGAATCCATGGTCACGGGGGAATCCGTGCCGGTGGAAAAAGGTCCGGGAGACGCGCTGATCGGCGCCACTGTGAATGGCACTGGCAGTCTGCTCATGCGTGCTGAAAAAGTTGGGGCAGACACGCTGCTGTCCCAGATCGTGCACATGGTGAGTGAAGCTCAGCGATCCCGCGCCCCCATCCAAAAGCTGGCAGACGTGGTGGCCGGATACTTTGTGCCCGCCGTGGTATTGATTGCAGTGCTTACCCTGATCGTATGGGGTTTCTGGGGCCCGGAACCCCGCCTGGCGCATGCCGTGATCAATGCCGTTGCTGTACTCATCATTGCCTGTCCCTGTGCCCTGGGGCTGGCCACCCCCATGTCTATTATGGTCGGTACGGGAAAAGGCGCTGGCATGGGCGTGCTGATAAAGAATGCCGAAGCCCTGGAAATACTGGAAAAGGTGGATACCCTGGTGGTGGACAAGACCGGCACACTTACCGAAGGCAGGCCAAGAGTTGTCTCAGTCCGGCCGGGGGAAGGTTTTACCGAGCGGGAATTGCTGCGTCTTGCCGCGAGCCTGGAGCGGGCCAGCGAACATCCCCTGGCGGAGGCCATCGTACGCAAGGCTGAAGGGGAGGGCATACGCCTGTCTCCAGCCACGGCATTCGAATCCATTACCGGACAAGGTGTGAGTGGAACAGTCGAGGAACGGCACATTGGCTTGGGCAACCGTAGCTTGCTGGACGGTCTTTCCGTGGATGTAGGGCATTTGCAGCAGCTGGCTGACGAGGGGCGTGCAAAGGGACAGACGATAATCTTTCTGGCCATCGACGGCAAACCCGCAGGGTTCATCGGCGTGGCTGATCCCATCAAGGAAACCACGGCGGAAGCCATAAAGGATTTGCATGGTGAAGGTGTTCGGGTGGTAATGCTTACGGGTGATAACAGAACCACGGCGGAAGCCGTAGCCCGACAACTGGGTATCGACCAGATCGAGGCCGAAGTCATGCCGGATCAGAAAGCGGATATTGTCAGGAAACTGCAGGCAGACGGACGCATAGTAGCCATGGCCGGCGATGGGATCAATGACGCACCTGCCCTGGCTCAATCTCATGTTGGCATCGCCATGGGGACAGGTACGGATGTGGCCATGGAAAGCGCCGGGGTGACCCTGGTGAAAGGGGACCTGCGGGGAATCGTGCGAGCCCGCCGCCTCAGCCGCGCAACCATGCGCAACATCCGTCAGAACCTGTTTTTTGCCTTCATCTACAACTCTCTGGGGGTGCCGGTGGCCGCCGGTGTTTTGTATCCCTTCTTCGGCTTGCTGCTGTCTCCCATCATCGCGGCAGCGGCCATGAGCTTCAGCTCGGTATCCGTCATTGCCAATGCCCTGCGTCTGAAACGGGCCAAGCTATAAAGACAGCTGTTGTCCGCAAAGCAAAGAGGTGAGACATGAACAAGAAACACGCAGTTGATACAGGGGACAGCTGGACAGTCCGCCGAAATCTTCGTCTGGCAACACCTGCTTCCGGGGACGAAGCCGCGCGTATTACGGAAGCCCTCAACTCCCTGGAAGGTTTGAGCGGGTTCAAGATCGAAGCAGGCAGCGACAGGTTGGAGGTCACCTACAATGTCACCAAAATGGATTATCAGGCGCTGGGAAGTACTCTGGAGACATTGGACTGTCCGCTGGCTTCCGGCGGGTGGAGTCGGATAAAGGGCTGGTTTTACCAGTTTTCGGATACCAATGCCCGGGACAACGCCAAGGCCCCTCCGCCTCCCTGTTGCAACAAGCCTCCACGTTGAGAGAATTTTCCCGTTGAAAAATTTGAAAATACAAACAGGAACCATTATCATTCGCATAAGTGTGGAATGGTATGGACCAAATCGATGAAAAAACTGTTTTCTGTGGTGCTCCTCTGGGCTTTTATGGTTCCCGCGTTGTTTGCCGCATCGCCATTGCAACGCCTGCAACAGTTGGTGGATTACGTTGGTGTTGACTACCCGGGGGCCGTAGTCGATGGAAAAGTAAAGAATTCGGTTGAATACGAGGAAATGCTGGATTTTGCTGGCACTGTGCTCAATTTGTCGAAGGAGCTGCCTGAATCCTCACAGCGGGAAGCCGTGGCGAAAAGTGCCGTCGAGTTGCAACAGGCGGTCATGCGCAAAGCCGATGCATCCCAGGTGACTGCCATTACCGGAAAGATGCGAAAAATGCTCCTCACTGGCTTTGCGCT
>JALVEW010000246.1 GCA_027030425.1 Sedimenticola sp. | reverse complement strand
TGGCTGCCTCCTCCATCGACCGGGGTTATGAAAACACCAGCTTCGACCTGGCCGCGGGTTTCGACGCGGGCATACACCGCTTCGACGTCAGCCACTGGCAGACCCAGGGCAACAACGAGTACCTGGACTATTTCGGCAATCCCCTGGATCAGGATTTCCTCAACAGCCGCTCCAGCCTGAGCTGGGAAGCCGCTTTTACTGACAACTGGACCAGCACCCTGGAACTGGCCCATGTGCGGGACCACATCGACCAGAACCAGAGCAGCGACGCCGTGCACACGGACCGCACCGAGTTGTCCTGGCGCAACCGCATCGCCTTGGGCCAGGACCAGGCGCTGCTGGGCATCAAAGGCAGCAACGAAGACGTGACCCTGGATGGTGCCTTCTCCTCCTATGACACGGACACGGACATTCTCGAAGCCTGGGGCCAATACGACCTGAGCCGAAACGCTCATCACCTCATCGCCGGCCTGCGCTACCTGGATCATGAGGACGCGGGCAGCAAGCTCACATGGAGCCTGAACTACGGCTATGACTTCGGCCAAGGCACCCGCGCCTGGGCCAGCGCCGCCACCGCCTTCCGCGTGCCCAGCGCCAACGAGCGATACGGCTTCGGCGGCAATCCCGACCTGGAGCCGGAAGAATCCACCTCCTATGAGCTGGGTCTGAAGCACCGCCTGGGCAATGCCCATGAGCTGCGCGCCTCCCTGTACCGTAACGATATCGACAACATGATCCAGTGGGTGCTGGTCACTCCTCCCTGGATTGGCTACAACCAGAACGTGGCGGAAGTACGCATCGACGGCCTGGAGCTGGGTTACGACTACAGCGGCGAGGCCCTGGCCCTGCACCTGGGCGGTAACTGGCAGGACCCGGAGGACCGCGGCACCGGTGAGCGCCTGCTGCGCCGCGCCAAGCACAGCTTCAACGCCCGCCTGAGCTACCGCTGGGGCGCCTGGATCCTGGGCGGCGACCTGCTGTACGCCGGCGACCGCAAGGACTTTGGCGGCATCACCCTGGACAGCTATACTCTGGTGAACCTCGATGCCGCCTACAGGCTCAGCCCCCACTGGCAGATCTTCGCCAAACTGGAGAACGCCTTCGATGAAGACTATGAACTGGCAAGTGGTTACAACACCCAGGGGCGGGCCGGTTTCCTGGGTATTCGTTATCAGAGGTGACAACCTGAAGCCGTGGGTTCAGAGGGAGCGCAGAGTGCAAGATATTGATTCGGATAGCGTAATGAAAAATCGCAGCCATACCCATAGGTTTATTCGGCGCTTCCCTGCGCCTCACCCCTTCGGGGCTGGCGTGAAAATCCGCTCCCTGCGGATTGTTGGTGAGATTTTTCATATAGCTAGACGGATCAAGAGCTTGTGCTATGCGCCCCGATGGACCCATGGCTTCAGGTTTTGGCTATGGCCCGCCTGACCCGCATCACCACGCGCCGTGGCGACAAGGGCCGGACGGGCCTGGCCAATGGCAGCCGGGTGGACAAGGACAGTCCCCGCATCCAGGCCCTGGGCGACCTGGACGAACTCAACGCCGCCCTGGGCCTGCTGGCCGTGGAATCCGGCGAAGCCCTGGAGGAATCCCTCACCGCCGTCCAGCAGCGCCTGTTCGACCTGGGCGGTGAAATCGCCCTGCCCGGCGCCGTCACCCTGAATACTGGGCACATCACTGAACTGGAAGCACAGATTCAGGCCCTCAACGCTGATTTACCTCCGTTGCAGGAATTCGTCCTACCC
>JALVEW010000245.1 GCA_027030425.1 Sedimenticola sp. | reverse complement strand
GGCGGATGACCTGAACCCACCATGCACGAAATCAGCCAGGTGATGGGGTTCCACGAGCGTGGGGCACACTCCCGTACAATAGACAGCGAGCCTGATGTTGTCATTTTCCACATAGCGCTACCCTCTCATCTCGCCTATCAGTTCAGGAACCGTTTGCTCAAGATTGGCCCGCTCTTTTTCGATATCTCCACCAATCTGCTCCAGCCACCAGCGCTGTGCATCGTCTATTTCCTGCTCTGACGCGCCCCTGAACTCCCAGCCCCCACACAACACCGCATCACCCCGCTCACACGGCTCACCCTCTGCAACATGCAGCGCCGGGCAGCAGGCCATCGGATCCAGATAGTGCGGCTCAATCCACAGTATCCCCTCTTCTGTCTGCCAAACCAGCGCGCCATAACGAATCATTCCGTCGCTAAGGCAGCGGCAAATCGGCAAGCGTTCCCAATAATCCATTCACAGTGATTGTGACCTCCTACAGCGGGCGGTCATCAGGCCATAATCGTACCCCATGGCATTTTCATCCCCACGGGCGTGGGGAACACGCGTTTTCTTCCACCATCCATGCCCTGCCAACCGGTTCATCCCCACGGACGTGGGGAACACATCAAAACCTGTTCCCGCTGTCACTCGGTATGCGGTTCATCCCCACGGTCGTGGGGAACACGGAAACTGGCGGTCCTATGGGCTGCCGGAATCACTTCCAGCGATCCCGTCAACAATCAAGGTGTCATCAGGCGTTTCGACCACGGAAGAGATGGCTGAACGCATTAAAACCGTCATAGGAGGGGAGACCAGAATCTATAAGATAGCAGTAGGAAGCATGGCCCTTGCGCTGCATGTTGATGCAGAGATACTGGCGAAACATGTCAAACTAGATCGAGCGCCGTTTATTCCATTTTTGGCAGATATGATCGAAACCCACAAGAGATTTGGCTGACTTTCGAGAGGCACAAAGAAACCGGCTATGTCGCATTACGGATGCGCATAATAAAAATTGTGCAGACAGAAAAAAACCGACCGCTACTTCTCGTTGCAAACGCCCAAGGCGGAAGGTTATTAGCCTGGACATTCATGCCATACAAGATGAAACGGGTAAACAGTTTGCGGGAGGGGATTTTGCTTTACGCGAATGAGGATGAAAAAAAATGAAACCGCAAGCCCTGCTCGGCCCGGTTGCCGGGAAAAGCGTATTGGGTGAGCAGCCCCACGCTCTTCCTTCGTGTGGCAAATTATAGCCAACAATGGCCGGCACATCCATAAAAATCGAACTCGATGACCGGCGCATCAATAAAGTGTTGGATCAACTCATCCGCGCCGGCGTCTCCCTGGCCGAGCCCATGGCCGAGATCGGCGAACAGCTCCTGGCCAACACCCAGGACCGCTTCGACGCCCAGGAATCCCCCGATGGCGTGCCCTGGGCGCCACTCAGCGACAAGTATCTAAAGAGCAAGCGCAAGCGCAAAAGCCGGGGCGCCGATGCCATCCTCGTCCTCGATGACCACCTCCACGGCGAACGGTTCATCCCCACGGACGTGGGGAGCACGCAAGAGAATCCCGCATGGATGCTGTTTGACACGCCAACAAGGTTTCACTTGTTCAGACAGGAGAACCTTTGATGGATGCTATTCGGGCCTACCGCATTATGTTTCAATCCGCTCCCGCCTTGTTCAGGAGGGAGAACGCCGATGCGCGCGGGGATGCCGTAGATTTCCAGGTTTCAATCCGCTCCCGCCTTGTTCAGGCGGGAGAACA
>JALVEW010000244.1 GCA_027030425.1 Sedimenticola sp. | reverse complement strand
CGCTCGGGCCAAGGGCCTGCCGGAACGGGTGGTGATCCTGCGCCACGCCCTCAAGCCTGCCCTGCTGCCCGTGGTGTCCTTCCTGGGACCGGCCACGGCGGCGGTGATTACCGGCTCTGTGGTCATCGAACAGATTTTCGGCATTCCCGGCCTGGGGCGTTATTTCGTCCAGGGGGCACTCAACCGGGACTACACACTGGTGATGGGCGTGGTGGTGTTTTATGGAGCACTGATCATTCTGTTCAACTTCATCGTGGATTTGGTGTATGCATTGCTTGATCCGAAGGTGCGGTATGGATAAGCGTCTTTTCCCTCACCCCAAACCCCTCTCCCTCTGGGAGAGGGGCCGGGGGTGAGGGCATGGAGGGCACGGCAGCATGAACAAGGCCCCCGCCAATGCCACGGAAATCAAAGGCCGCAGCCTGTGGCAAGACAGAACCCTGGTGATAGGGAAAGCAATCTTTTACAAGGCGCCGATCATTCTGTTCAACTTCATCTTGATTCGGTGCATACAATACTCAAGGTCTGATATGGATAGACATCTCACTCCCTGCCCGGCAGGGAGCCAATCAACGAGCAACAAAGGATGAACTGCATCATGAATATCAAGACATTCGTCGCTGCCTCCTTCTCCACATTACTTCTCGCGGCCTGCGTTGACCAGAAAGAAACCATGATCAAACAAGGATACCCAATAGGCTATGCGGAAGGATTCCAGGACGGCTGCCACAGCGGCAAGAAAGCGGGAGGCAACCTGTTTGACGAATTCAGGAAAGATATCCGGCGTTTTGAATCCGACCATGACTACGCGCAGGGGTGGTCCGACGGTTTCCGCCAGTGCGAGAGCGAGGAAGAAGCCCGGGAACGCCAAGTGCGCATGAATCTTGAACAACAGCGTCTGCTCGAACAAAAGAAGCATGATCGCCGGGAAGAAAAACACTACCTGGAAACCGAGGTTCTCAAAGGCATTGATGCCAGGGCGCTGGAACGGGATCTGAAGAAGAAGTATCACTGATCCACGAATCCATGACATCTAAATCCCCCGTGGCAACAAATCACTCGCAAACTGTCGAAATCAAAGGCCGCAGCCTGTGGCAGGACGCGTGGGCGCGTCTGCTGCGCAATAAAGCAGCCCTGACCGCCATGGTGCTGCTGCTCATCATCTCGGTGCTGGTCATCGCCGCCCCCTGGCTGAGTCCCTTCGAATTCGACGCCATCGACTGGGAGCTGATTTCCACGCCCCCCAGCCTGGAGAACGGCCATATCTTTGGCACCGACAGCGTGGGCCGGGATCTGTTCGTGCGCACCCTGTACGGCGGGCGCATGTCCCTCATGGTGGGTATCATCGCCACCCTGGTGAGCCTGGTCATCGGCATCACCTGGGGCGCCACCGCCGGTTACATGGGCGGCCGGGTGGATGGCATCATGATGCGCATCGTGGACATTCTCTACGCCATGCCCTTCATGTTCTTCGTCATCCTGCTCATGGTGTTCTTCGGACGAAACATTTACCTGATATTCATTGCCATCGGCGCCATCAACTGGCTGGACATGGCGCGTATCGTGCGCGGCCAGACCCTGACCCTCAAGGGCAGGGAATACGTGGAAGCCGCCATGGCCTGCGGAGTGAGTACGCCACGCATCATCCTGCGCCATATCGTGCCCAACCTCCTCGGCATCGTGGTGGTGTATGTCACCCTGACCATTCCCCAGGTGATTCTGGTGGAGTCCTTCCTCAGCTTTCTGGGACTGGGGG
>JALVEW010000243.1 GCA_027030425.1 Sedimenticola sp. | reverse complement strand
ACCGCATGTCCGGCGCCTGCCGGGGATCCACACGCCGACGTTTATCGTCCGGCTTTCCTCCAGATCGCACACCTGATGATGCGATCACAGTAAATTGGCTGCCCTGTGATGGACGACCGGCTGACGCTGGCGTACTGCTATGGGGTCTTTCGCATTCACTGTAGAGGATCAATGTGCATGACCACCAAAGACAATAAAGCCCCTACTCCTTCCGATACCCCCTCCACACAACCATCCCAGCCTGGGCGCCTGCGTGGCAGTTACAACATTACCCTGCATACCCGTCAGGCCCAGCGACTGTTCCGGGGCCGGCGCAGAACCGATGACAAACCCAGCATCATCGGACTGACGGCGTTCTCCGCCATGATGACCCGGGTATGGGAAGCCGCCGGCCGGGATGACCCCTATGCGGACTGGATTCTCCTGCAGGCCGAACAGGCCATCGAGGACACCCGCAAGCAAGTCAAAACCCGGCAACAGGAGGTGGACAAACACCTCAGTTCGCGGACTCGCGTCAAGATCGAAGTGGCCGCTTCTTTGGAGCCTGTCGAGCTGCCTTTGAATTTTCCAACGCCCTACGGTTATATGGGCGCCTATCTCATCGAGGACTTCGACCAACTGGTTCTCAGCCTGCTCACCGCCGTCCATGTGGCGCTCATGCCGCGTGACACAGCCATGGCGGTACTTGCGAGCACGTCCAAGGCCATTCGCCGGGCCTTTCTGACCCCGACCCGTCACAAGCTCCTGGGGATTACCCGCCAGGATATTCTCATGACCACGCAGCGCGGCGCCCAGGCCGTGGCGGCGATGGGTGAGTTGCCGCCGGAAATCCTTGCCGGCGACCGCCGATCACGCTACGCGCCCCCCATTCGCGTGCCGTCGATCAAGAATGAAGCAGATGAAACAAAAGAACCGCCGGCAGGCGCCACGGCGACCGTGGATTTGCTCGATGACGAGGAAGGCGCAGACGAGGACAGCGCGGATTCATCTGAAGCCACGGAGGCATCCGGGGGAGGCAGCTCATGAGCCAGACCGTCCTGATCGTGGAATCTCCCAACAAGATCAAGAAGATCACCGCCCTGCTCGGACAAGGCTACAAGGTGGTGGCCAGTGTGGGGCACTTTAGGGATCTGCCCCGCAAGGAGATGGGGGTTGCCCCGCCCGAGTACCGGCCCCACTATGAGATCACCAAGCCGGATGTGGTCAAACGCTTGCGATCCGCCGTACGCGGGAACCGCGTGCTCCTTGCCACCGACCCGGATCGCGAGGGGGAGTCCATCGCCTGGCATTTGCAACAAACCCTGCGCCTGTCCAGCGCCGAGCGGGTTACCTTCCAGGCGATCACCCGGGAGGCGCTGCAAAACGCGCTGGCCCATCCCCGTCCCATCGATGCCAACCTGGTGCGGGCTCAGGAAGCCCGGCGTGTCCTCGATCGCCTGGTCGGTTACCGGGTGTCGGGTGTATTGCGTGACCTGACCGGCCAGGCGCTCTCCGCCGGTCGTGTTCAGACGCCTGCGGTGCGCCTGGTGGTCGAGCGTGAACGAGAAATCGAGGCCTTTAAGCCGGTAACGCACTACGATGTGGAAGCCTCGTTTGAAACCGACGGACTGCCATGGACAGCGAAATGGGACTTCAGCCCCTGGCTGGCCCCCGGAGAAAAACACTGGCAGGATGCCGCCTATGCCCACCAGGTGGCGCAGCTTCGCCATTTCCAGATCTCCGGCATCGAGACCCGCAGGAAATCCACGCGGCCGCCCGCGCCTTTCACCACGTC
>JALVEW010000242.1 GCA_027030425.1 Sedimenticola sp. | reverse complement strand
AGTAAGAAGGTCGCCAAGAAAAAGGTGGTCAAGAAGGCTGTCAGCAAGAAGAAGGTGGCGAAAAAAAAGCCGGTCAGCAAGAAAGCGGTCAAGAAATCCGCGGTAAAGAAGGCCGCCGGCAAGAAAAAAGCAGTAAAAAAGGCGCCGGTGCGCAAAAAGACTGTGAAAAAGGCACCGGCCAAGTCCGCCAAGAAGACCGCCAGAAAGAAGGCGGCAAGGAAAAAACGCTAGTCTGGTGGCTCAGGGTGTGGTGGCGGAAGCTGGCCGGCTGATGCGGGGCGGTTTCTATTGCAAAGGGGTCGGAGTCAAATTCCACCCAACTGTTACAAGGAACGGGGTCAAACTGTTCCATGCCATTGGGTTTTCCCAACATCCTTCCTATTTGACTCCGACCCCGACCACCTAGGCAGGTTCGCTTGCCGGCTCAGGGCGTGGTGGCGGAAGCTGGCTGGCTGATGTGGGGCGGTTTCAGCCTGTAGATCAACACGCCACGCCCCCTTTCCGGCTCGATGCGGGCAACCGGCTTCATTCCCCGCCTGGACAGAATGCGGTAGAGCTTGCTGTCTTCCATTTTTCCGCCGCTGCGCACGAAAGCATAGTCAAAATCCACCAGCCGGGTTTTACCCGGCCTGAATCGCTGAAACACCAGCTGTTTGCCGCTGTTCCTGTTGCTGTACCAGGATACCCGCTCGGGATGGTAGTCCGTGACGATGCGGGCCCGGTCCGGGATGTTGGTTCTGGCCCATTCTGCAGCCTGAAGTATATAGGCCTTGGGGGTGGAGGAGCTGTGCAGGCTGTCGGCGGCCAGTACCAGCATGCCGAGCATGAGCGCGGCGAGGACCGGGCCGCTGCGGTTCTCTTCCCGGTATTTCCTGTGCAGCTCGTCCAGGGAGAACACCGCCACGGGCAGGAGCACCAGGGCCAGGGCCAGGGTGTACCTTGAAACCATGATGAAATGCTGCGCTCCATGGATGAAGAGCACAACGATGGTCAAAGGCGTGTAGATCCAGAGTATGCGGCGGTAGTCGTGAGGCAGGGCCGGGGCGGGAAACCAGCGCCGCAGCAGCAGGATGGCGAAATACAGCCAGCTCATGCTGCTGATGAGATCCTTGACGATACTCCAGATCACACCGAGATACAGGGTGGTTTCCGCCATGCCCTGGGAGAACTGAGGAACCACGCCCCGGCGCAACAGGGCTGCCTTTCGGGGAATGCTTTCCGTGAACACCTGCAACAGGGCCCCGGCATTTGCCAGGCTGTCCACCAGGCGGTTCTGCATGCCGGAGGAAAACAGCAGTCCAAGGCTGAAAACCAGGCCCGCGATGGCGACGGGAATCAGGGTTCTTGCCGCCTTCCACAGTCCGCCGGGGCCGGCGGCCAGCAGCCCCAGGGGCATCAGCACCAGGAACACCAGGGCTTCCACCCGGAACAGCAGGGCGATGAACATGCCAAGGTTCCAGCCCAGGGCGTCTTTCCAGGCGAAGCGGCGGAACAGGCGCAGATAGAAGATCATGGCCGCCAGGCTGAAGGCCCAGTAACCATGGTCGCGGATGATTTCGGCGCGATTGTCGTTGAAATAGGGCAGGCTGAGTACGGCCAGCGCCGCCCAGACCAGGGTGCGCCGCGTTCCGCCCAGTTCCTCCACCAGGCGCAGGAACGCCAGTACCGTGAGGCTGTCCAGCAGGATGTTCACTGTCCAGGCTGCCTGTTCCGGCGCCAGGCCGGTGAGGGCGGTGGTCCAGTCTATGAGGCGGGAATAGAACAGCCAGTTGCCGATTTGCCGGATGGCGCTGCTGTCGCCTTCGATGGCCAACAGGTAGTAGACGGCATCGTGATTGATCTGCTCCACGCCGGCTATCTGCCACAGGGACAGCAGGATGCCGGCAATGGCAGTGGCCAGGTAGATGGAAGTGTTTTGCCGCGGGCTCATGGGTCCGGCGTGTAACCGAAATAGTCCAGTAGCTCACCGGCTTCCCGGCGGATGTACTCCCTGTCGTCCTCGCTGAGTCTTTCCAGGGAACGGGCATTCATGTTGCGGATGTTGGAGGTGACGCCGTGCACTGTCCACTTGCGGTCCGCCAGCAACTTGCTGCCGTCCAGTCCCAGGAAGTTCATGATGTGCTGCATCTGTTCCGCGGGCTGGGCCGTAACGTCCTCGTATTTGAGTATCAGCTTGCGTTCCACCTTGTCCAGCTGGTCGAGCATGATGCGGTTGGATTGCTGCCACTGCTTGGCGGCGATTTCCACGGACTGCCCCGCCTTGCGGTTGATGCCTTCGGCCACGGCGTAGCCGTTGCGCACCAGGGCGATGAAGTGGGCGCCAGGGAAATGTCTGTCCAGCCATTCTATGCGGGCGGCATTGGGAATGGATTTTTCCAGGAACACCGGCAGCCGGGGGTTGGACATCATGCCGCACCACTGGCGCTTCAGCTTTTCCACGTCCGGCTCATTCCCCGGGCGGGGCACGAACAGCTCCGGCGCCAGCGCCCAGGTGCGGGTCAGGCCCACTTCACTGGGAACCGTGAGCTGATCCGTGCAGTACTGTCCTTCCCGGGGCAGGTGGGCGACAGAGGGATGGCTGGCGATGACGTCGTGCAGCAGGGTGGTACCCGAATTGTAGCAGCCCACCACGAAGACCCATTTTTTCGGGTTGCAGGCCTTGCCCTCACGGGCCAGGCGGTTCAATTTCATTTGACGGCGTTTCTTTTTCAGCCATTTGCGCAGGTTCATAGGGGGATGTCCGAACGAAAGATATTGCATTGGGTGTCGATGTTCTGGTTCCCCCAGAGGGTGAAGCGTCCCATCGCGAAGTTGCCGGCCAGAGGCAGGTGGTTTTTGCTCTTCTGCAGCGTCAATCCGGTTTTGAGTCCGCAGTCCTTGGCGGCCTCCGCCACGGCATGTGAATAGTTGCCGTTGGGATAGGCGATACTAACCGGCGTCCTGCCGGTCCATTCCATGAGATCGTTCTGCGCCAGCTGAATCTGCTCCAGCACCTCAGTGTCGCTGTAACGGTCCAGCAGGTAGTGATTGCGTGTGTGGTTGCCGATGTGCACCAGGGGATGCGCGGCGAAATCCTGCAATTCCGCAACAGTCATGGGGCGATCCGTATCAGACCAGGGTTGCAGGCAATTATCGCCGAACTGCTGCTGGAGATATGTGATGATGTCCAAATGATGCCGTTTCTTGAGCATCTTCTGCTCCCGGGATATCTCCGCTTTTTCCACGCCCCTGCGGACACGCTCGCGAAAGACCACGTCCCACCAGAAACATTCCTGCTGTTCCACGTTGCCAGTGGTGATGTAAAAGGTCGCCGGGATGCCGTATTCCTCCAGTAAGGGAAGCATGCGCAAGTTGTTGGCGTAACCGTCATCGAAGGTGATGCAGGCATAACGGCCGTCTTCCGCCAGGCCGGGTTCATCCTGCTCCGGGCTGATGAAACGGTAACCTGCCTGCAGGAAGTGTTCGATGAAGCGCCGCATGTGCTCGACAGTGATTCCCTGCTGGGCATCCACCTGAGCCGAGGCTATTTCCCCGGCGTCCTCGAACAGTCCGTGGAACAGGAAGCCCAGCACAGCAGGCTTATCCCTGCGCAGGATGGAAAGCCCGCTGCGCAGCTTTTGCTTGAGTTGTTTGCTGAAGGACATGGAATGCCGTCTGGGACTATAATTCTCGGACTACCCGTCACGCCCAAGAGCGAAATGAAGTGAGTCATTCTAGTGCGCAACCCGTTATCCTGGCAACGGGCATGCAGAGCAGCGGTTCCACCCTGTTGTCCTGGTGTTTTCTGCAACGCTCCGACATGAATGGCACCCTGGACGGTGACACCGACCTGATACCCCTTCCGCCTTCCGGCCTGGATACGCCCTGGCTGTGGTACAAGACCACCATCAGCTGTTTCAGCCTGGCGGAGCAAATAGCGGTTCTCGAGGATGAGGGGTATGAAGTCAGGCCCATGCTCATGGCGCGGGACGTGCGCGCCGTCTGGATGTCGCTGATGAACAAGCCCTATGGCCGCAATGGCGTGACGGCCGAGGACCCGCCCCTGCGCCTGCGCTTCCGGCGTTTTCTGCGGTCCTGGGAAACTGCCCGGGAGCAGGGTATCCCCGTGTTCCGCTACGAGGACCTGGCCCTGGACGCTGAAACCAGTCTCCGGTCCCTGTGCGAACAGCTGGAACTGCCCTGGGAGCAGGCCATGCTGGACTGGCCCAGGCCGGCTTCCGCCATTGCCGATGCCCGCCATGGCAATGCGCGTTTCATGAAGGGGGAGAAGGCTGGCCTGATGGCGGTATTCGATCCGGCGCTGGCCCTGCGGGTTGCCGGGAGCATCCACGAGGAAGACCTGGCCTGGCTGGATGAGACTTTCCGGGAGTTCAATGCCAGCCTGGGCTACGACGAACATCTTTCCGGCCTGGAGCTGCTCCCCGGGCGGCTCAAGCCTTCCTGGCAGGTTTCCCGGCGCCTGAACTGGCGCCTGCGCCAGAAACCCCTGCGCTATCTGGCCGTGAAGCTGGGCCTGAGCCGCTATCGGCCCCGTCCTCAATGAAGAAGGATTGGGAATACAGCCGCGATATCTCACTGCCCTTCGAGTTACAACTGGCGGATGGGCAGGTGATGGTCTGCGAGAAGATTCTGCGTTTACTGCCCGGCAGGCGCCTGGTCTGCAAGGCCGGGAGTGATGAGGGTGAGGTGCTGCTCAAGCTGTTTCTGGGAGAGGATGGCCGCAAGGAAGCCGCGGAGGACGCATCGGCCATCCGCGCCATGATGGCGGCGGATATCGCCACGCCTGCCTTGCGTGGAGAGGCCAGGGTGCGGGATCGGCCCCATCGAGTGCTGCTGTTCGATTTCATCCCCGAGGCAAGATCCTTCCGCCAGGCCTGGACGGCGGCCGCTGGCGAAGAACGCCAGGCCCTGCTGGAAAAGCTGTTGCGTCTGGTGGCGGCCCAGCACCAGGCGGGGCTGCGCCAGCGGGATTTTCACCTGAACAATTTTCTCGTGGATGTCCATGGCTGCCTGTACGCCATCGACGGTGGCGATTTTCTTGTCGGCGACGCCCCGGTGGACAGGGCGGCGGCCATTGCCAACCTGGGCTTCTTGTTTGGCCATCTGCCCCGCCGCGAGCTGCACCGCTCCGCGGATGTGCTTCAGCCCTATGTCGAAGCGCGCGGCTGGTCCGGGGAGTCTGGCCTGCTGCTCCGCGTGAGCCGGGCCGCGGATGCCTTCCGGCACCGCCGCGCCCGGCGCATCAGCCGCAAGGCTTATCGCAATTGCAGCGAGTTCCTGGTGCGCCAGTGGCGGGGACTGCGGATCTGCCAGCGCCGGGACCTGCCCGTGGATGTTCTGGACGCCTGGCTGGAATCGCGCAGCCTGGCCCCCGGGGAAGGTGAAACCATCCTCAAGCCCGGCAATTCCCAGACCGTGTGGCGCACCCGCCTGGGCGGGGACGAAGTGGTGGTGAAGCGCTACAACCTGAAGAACCTGCTGCATGCCCTGCGTCGCGCCTTTTCCCGCAGCCGGGCATCGCGTTCCTGGGAGAACGCCCATCGCCTGCGCGCCTACCACATCGCCACCCCCCGTCCCCTGGCCATGATCGAGGAACGCTGGGGGCCCTTGCGCCGCCGGGCCTGGCTGATCACCGACCCGGC
>JALVEW010000241.1 GCA_027030425.1 Sedimenticola sp. | reverse complement strand
CAGGGAGCGGGATCGAGCTGTTCCAGGCCATCATGTCCTTCCAACATTCTCCCCATTTGACTCCGACCCCAACCATCCCGACGTGGAGCCTACATGGATGTATTTACGGCGTTTTTCCGAACAGACTCCACCCTTGCTTTTTCCAATGACTTGCAATCTTGGATGACGTGGTCCTGTCCGCATGTCTGATTCGGGTAGAATATCGGCAGTTTCAGGTCAATCGGGTTAATTCATGATCATACTGGGAGTAGCGGGTGCCGTAAGCCACGATCCCTCGGCGGCCCTGTTCGTCGATGGCGAGCTGGTGGCGGCGGCAGAGGAGGAGCGTTTCATCCGCGACAAGCATGCCAAGGGGCGTTTCCCCTACGAGGCCACCCGCTATTGCCTGGCGGAAGCCGGCATACAGCCTGGCCAGGTGGACGTGGTGGCTTTTCCCTACGCGAAGATTCCCCTGTTCGGCAGCGCCGCGCGCTGGCATTACGCCGCGCGCCACTGGTATGCCCCGGACCGCGCCCTGACGGCCCTGCTGCACGGCAACCGCCGTTATCACCGCAACCGCTCCCGCCTGGAGAAGCTGGTGGCGGACCTGGGCATCAATAATGCCCGCCTGGAGATGGTAGAGCATCACCTGGCCCATGCCAGCAGCGCCTATCACCTGAGCGGCTTCAAGGAGAAGACCGCCATCCTGGGCATCGACGGCAAGGGCGAGTACGCCACCACTTTCTTCGGCTACGGCGAGAACGGGCGCATCCACAAGATCAGGGAGTTCTACGATCCCGACTCCCTGGGGGGCGTCTATGGCGCCCTGACCGAATACCTGGGTTTCGAGATGCTGGACGGCGAGTTCAAGGTCATGGGCATGGCCCCCTACGGCGATCCGTCCCGTTTCGATTTTTCCCGCCTCATCGACTACAGCGAAAAGGATTTCCGGGTGAACACCCGCCTGGTGAACGTCATCGGCCTGCGCCGCTGGAAGGACGCCGCGGGCAAGGGCTATTACTTCAGCCCCAAGCTGGTGGACTGGCTGGGGCCGCCCCGGGAAGGCGACGAGATTGACGACCCCTACGTGGATTACGCCGCCAGCATGCAGGACCTGTTGGAGAAAGTGTCCCTGGGGCTCATCGAGCACTATCTGGGGGATATTCTGCGGGAGACGGGCAAGCTGGCCTTTGCCGGAGGCGTGGCCCTGAACGTGAAGCTCAACCAGCGCATCCTGGCCCGGGACGACGTGGAGGAGCTGTTCATTCAGCCGGCGGCCTCGGACGCGGGCACGGCCATCGGCGCCGCCTCGTATGTGGCCAGCCGCGAAGGCGAGGCCATCCAGCCCATGCGCCATGCCTACCTGGGGCCTTCCTACACCACGGAGCAATGTATTGCCGCCGTGGAGGCACGGGAGGAAAAGCCCGCCTGGAAAAGACTGGACCAGGTGCCCCGACAGGTGGCCAGGATTTTGGCCGATGGCAACCCCGTGGCCTGGTTCCAGGGGCGCATGGAATTCGGCCCCCGGGCCCTGGGCAACCGTTCCATCCTAGGCGCGCCCAACGTGCCGGGCATCGCCGACCGCATCAACGAGCAGATCAAGTA
>JALVEW010000240.1 GCA_027030425.1 Sedimenticola sp. | reverse complement strand
ATGGAGGCTGAGCCCGGAATCGAACCGAGGTCCACGGCTTTGCAGGCCGCTGCATAACCACTCTGCCACTCAGCCATAGAGGGCGACGATCCTGTGTCGTCGAAACGAAAAGCCCCGCCGGAGCGCGGGGCTGATCGGGAAACTGGAGCGGGAAACGAGATTCGAACTCGCGACCCCAACCTTGGCAAGGTTGTGCTCTACCAACTGAGCTATTCCCGCGTGGTGAGGCGGTATTCTACTGGCGCCGCGCCCATTGTCAAGCATCAGAATCATTTTTTCCGTCTTTCGAGAGACTGGGCCAGGCGGCGCGCAGATAGACGGTCATGGACCACAAGGTGAGCACCACCGCCACGTACAGCAGGATCTCGCCAATCCTGTATGTCGGCAGGCCAAACAGCTCATGGCGATAGATGAGCAGGGTGATGGCGGCCATCTGCGCCGCCGTCTTGAACTTGCCCACCCAGGAGACGGCCACCTTGGAGCGTGAGCCCAGCTCCGCCATCCACTCCCTCAGGGCGGAAATGGTGATTTCCCGGCCCACGATGACCGCGGCGGAAACCGCCATCCAGGGCGAGGGGTTGTCCGCCACCAGCAGCACCAGGGCCGTGGCCACCATGAGTTTGTCCGCCACGGGATCGAGAAAGGCCCCCAGGGGCGAGGTCAGTTCCATGCGCCGGGCCAGGTAGCCGTCCAGCCAGTCGGTGAAGGCCGCGATCATGAACACCAGGGCCGCCACCTGATGGTTCCAGGGGGCCGGCAGGTAGAACATGCCGACGAACACCGGGATCATGACGATCCGGGAAAAAGTCAGCAGATTGGGAATGCTCCACATCATTCTGTTCCGTGAAATGCCTGGTAAATCTTTTCCGCCAGCCGGGTGCTGATGCCGTCCACGGTGGCAATGTCCTCTATCCCCGCCCGCGAAAGCCCCTGCAGGCCGCCGAACTGCCTGAGCAGCTGCTGACGGCGCTTCTGCCCGATGCCGGGGATGTCCTCCAGCACCGACCGGGTGCGCGCCTTGTTGCGCCGCTGCCGGTGACCGGTAATGGCAAAGCGGTGGGCCTCGTCCCGGATATGCTGAATCAGGTGCAAGGCCGGTGAATGGGCATCAAGTATAAGGGGATGCTGATGTTCCAACAAGAAAAGTTGTTCCAGGCCGGCGCGGCGCTCGGGGCCCTTGGCCACGCCCACCAGAAGCACGCCGTGGACGCCCAGCTCCTCCAGGATGTCCGCCGCCGTGGCCAGCTGGCCTTTGCCGCCGTCGATGAAGAGGATGTCCGGCAGGCTGCCCTCGCCGTTCATGATGCGGGTATAGCGCCGCCGCAGGGCCTGGGCCATGGCGGCGTAATCGTCACCACCGGTGATGCCCTCGATATTGAAGCGCCGGTAGTCGCTCTTGAGGGGGCCTTCGGCGTTGAACACCACGCAGGACGCCACGGTCTTTTCTCCCGCCGTGTGACTGATGTCGAAGCACTCCATGCGCGCCGGGGGTTCGTCCAGCCCAAGAGCCTCCTGCAGGGCCTCCAGGCGCAGGCGGGCGTTGGCGCTGCCGGAGAGGCGGGCCTTGAGGGCCACTTCGGCATTCTGCACCGCCATTTTCAGCCAGCGGGCCCGCTCCCCCCGGGGAGAAACGCGCAGGGCCAGCTTGCGCCCGGCCTGTTCCGACAGGGCTTGTTGCAGCAATTCTTTGTCTCGGGGGGCGTGACTGAGCAGGATTTCTCCGGGCAGTTGCCGGCCCAGGTAGTACTGGCCGAGGAAGGCGGAAAGCACCTCGCCCTCGTCCCTGCCCTTTACCCCCCGGGGGAAGAACTGCCGGTTGCCCAGGTTGCGTCCCTGGCGGATGAAGAACAGCTGCACGCAGGCCTGGCCCTCGGCAATGGCGCAGGCCACGATATCCAGATCGCCCTTCTCACCGCTCACGTACTGGCGCTCCTGCACCTTGCGTATGGCTTCTATCTGGTCGCGATAGCGGGCCGCCTCTTCGAATTCCAGGGCGGCGGAAGCCTGTTCCATGCGCGCTACCAGGCCATCCACCACGTCATGAGTCTTGCCTTCTAGGAAAAGCACGATATCGCGCACGTCACGCATGTAGTCTTCCCGGCTCACCAGACCCACACAGGGAGCGGTACAGCGCTTGATCTGGTACTGCAGGCAGGCCCGGGAGCGGTTGCTGTAATAGCTGTTCTCGCACTGGCGCACGGGAAACAGCTTCTGCAGCAGGTACAGGGTCTCGCGCACGGCCCCGCCGCTGGGATAGGGACCAAAGTAACGCCCCCCGCCCTTGCGCGCCCCCCGGTAGA
The DNA here is from genome assembly GCA_027030425.1 of Sedimenticola sp. Classification (GTDB taxonomy): domain Bacteria; phylum Pseudomonadota; class Gammaproteobacteria; order Chromatiales; family Chromatiaceae; genus Thiolapillus. The sequence goes on along the minus strand of JALVEW010000240.1, from coordinate 5,119 downwards.
AGCTGATGCGGGGAAACTCGTCGTCGGAAAGATGAATGTAGGGGTAGCTCTTGTCGTCCCGCAGCAGGATGTTGTAGCGCGGCTTGAGTTCCTTGATGAGGTTGTTCTCCAGCAGCAGGGCCTCGGCTTCCGTGTGGGTGACCACGATCTGGATATCGCGGATCTGCGCCACCATGGCCTGGATGCGCCTGTTGCCGGCGCGCTGGAAATAGCTGCTCACCCGGCGCTTGAGATCCTTGGCCTTGCCCACGTAGAGCACCCTGCCCTCGCCATCGAGCATGCGGTACACCCCCGGCCTGTGGGTCAGGGTCTTGAGAAAGGCCTTGTGATCGAATGCGTCGTTCTGACTCACGGATGAACGCTAACCGGAAAAGATGCACAGAGTTTGCCGCAGATCAGCCTGGCACGCGAGAGGATTTTTCCGGGGTCAACGAACTGGCAATGGAGTTACCAGGCGAAATTGACGCTATTATCATGCCTTGCTATTTTACCAAACATTGGTACTCTCATAAGGCATTTCAAGATGAGCAAAAATACCAGTATCACTCTTGGGCCCCATTTCGAAAGCTTTATAGGGAAACAGCTGGAAACAGGGCGTTTTTCTTCCGTAAGCGAGGTGATTCGCGCCGCTCTTCGGTTGTTGGAGGAGGAAGAAACCAAACTCTCCACCCTCCGAAAGTTACTGGATGAAGGCGAAGAAAGCGGCATAGCCAACTATACGCTTACCGGACTTATCGATGAACTGAACAACAATAACCATTGAATGCTGTCCCGCTTTCAACTCACTAACGCAGCCAAGAGTGATTTGGCAGGCATTGCCGAATATACGGAGCAGCATTGGGGTGTAGAGCAACGTGACAAATACCTGGCTCAACTTGACAGCATGTTTCATCAGTTGGCCGAGAATCCCGGGCTTGGCAGGGCCTGCGATTACATCAAGCCTGGTTATAGAAAATTCCCTGTCTCCAGTCATGTTATCTATTACCAGACTCACCCCGGCCAAATCACAGTTGTTCGTGTACTTCATAAGAATATGGATGTATCCGAGTCCATTCATCAACATTAGGGGAGAACCCTCATGGCAAGGGAACAATGGAAATCCCAGTTCGGCTTCCTGCTCGCGGCGGTGGGCTCGGCCATCGGTCTGGGCAATATCTGGCGCTTCAGCTACCTCGCCTATGAACACGGCGGTGGCGCTTTTCTCATCCCCTACCTGGTGGCCCTGCTCACGGCGGGCATTCCCCTGCTGATTCTGGAATACGGCATCGGCCATGAACGTATCGGCTCCGCGCCCCTGGCCTATGCCAAGATCGACAAACGCTGGGAATGGCTGGGCTGGTGGGCGGTGCTGTTCGTCATGTTCGGCATCGTGCTCTATTACTCGGTGGTCATCGCCTGGTGCATGAACTTTTTCCTGCTGTCCTTCGACCTGGGCTGGGGCGATGACCCGAACGCCTTTTTCTTCAAGGAATTCCTCCAGGTCAGCGACAGCCCGGGAAACATCGGCGAGGTGCGCACCCCCATACTGGCCGCCCTGGCGGTGGTCTGGCTCATCAACTGGGCGGTGGTGTATCGGGGCGTGCAGAAGGGCATAGAGCTGGCCAACAAGATTCTCATGCCCACCCTGCTGGTGCTCATCATCGCCCTGGTGGGCTGGTCCCTGACCCTGGACGGCGCGGGCCTGGGGCTGAAAGCCTACCTGAGCCCGGACTTTTCCCGCCTGTCGGATCCCAAGGTGTGGATAGACGCCTACAGCCAGATCTTCTTCACCCTGAGCCTGGGTTTCGGCATCATGATCGCCTACGCCAGCTATCTGCCGCGCAAGGCGGACATCACCCGCAACGCCCTGCTCACCGCTCTCATCAACAGCGGCTTTTCCCTGTTCGCCGGGCTGGCGGTGTTCTCGGTGCTGGGTTTCATGGCCACGTCCCAGAACCAGCCCATGTCGGAGGTGGTGGCCCAGAGCATCGGCCTGGCCTTCGTGGCCTACCCCAAGGCCGTGAGCCTGATGCCCGGCGGGAATTTTTTCGGCGCCCTGTTCTTTCTCTGTCTGGTGGTGGCGGGCCTGTCCTCCGCCGTGTCCATCATCGAGGCCTTCGTCGCCGCCATGGTGGACAAGTTCGGCGTCAGCCGTCAGAAGCTGGTGACCTTCATCTCGGTGCTGGGCTTTCTCGGCTCCATCGTGTTCACCACCCACGCGGGTCTGCTGTGGCTGGACATCGTGGATCACTTCGTCACCCATTACGGCCTGGTGAGCGTGGGCATCATGGAATGCTTCGTGGTGGGCTGGCTGTTCCGCCTCCCCCGGTTGCGCCAGCACATCAACCGCATATCCTCCATCCCTCTGGGGCCCTGGTGGGATTTTCTCATCAAGGTGTTCGTGCCCCTGGTGCTGGTGGTGATCCTGGCGGGGGATCTGTACGCGGAATTCCAGAAGCCCTATGGAGGTTACAGCTGGACATCCCTGATCATCATCGGACGGGACTGGCTGCTGCTCACCCTGGTGGGAGCCTTTGCCATTGCCTGCCGGCCCTGGCGGACGCAGTCGCGGGAACAGGGGGGAAGGATGGATCAGGAGGCTGGGTAATTACATGTCCTCGCCCGGGCCCCTCTCCCACAGGGAGAGGGGAGAAAAAAGGAATGGTCCCTCTCCCAGAGGGACAGGGAACTTGTTTAATCCAGCAATTGGCGGGCGCGCTGGAATATCTGAAGGAACATGGCCGGTGTGAGACGCCGGGTCTGGGTGTTGTAGCGGCTGCAGTGATAGGAGTCGAGCAACATCAGGTCATCATTCAGCCGGTGTTCCACGCCATGGCCAAAAGGATGATCGACCTGGCGCAGCCCCAGGGCGCTGACCACGGCCCGGTGGGCGACGCCGCCCAGGGCCAGCACCACGGAATCCGACGGCAGCATTTCAAGCTCCCGCGCAAGATAGTCATTGCAGGCCCGGACTTCCGCCCCCAGGGGCTTGTTTTGGGGCGGCAGGCATTTCACCGCGTTGGTGATGCGGCACTCTTTCAACACCAGCCCGTCACGGGCATGAAGTGATTCCGGCGCGCTGGAAAAGCCGCAGTCGTACAGGGTCTGGTAAAGCAGTATCCCGGCATGATCCCCGGTAAAAGGCCGCCCGCTGGCATTGGCTCCATGCATTCCCGGCGCCAGCCCCACGATGAGCAGGCGCGCATCGGGATCGCCAAAAGGGGCAACAGGACGGCAATGGTAGTCGGGGAATTGCAGCTTCAGCTGCCGAAGAAAACCGGCCAGTCTCGGGCAGGCCGTGCAGTTGCCGTCGAAAGCAGCCTGGTCAGCCATTCAGTTCGATCAGGCCATGGCGCAGGGCGAAATGGGTCAGCTCCACGTCATTGTGAATGTCCAGCTTTTCGAACAGCCGCGCCCGGTAGGTGCTGATGGTCTTTGGGCTGAGAAACAGGGAATCAGAAATGTCCTGGGTGGTCTTGCCCTGGGTGATCATCAGCATGACCTGCATCTCGCGGGGAGACAGCTTGGACAGGGGCGAGGACTCCCCCTTGTTCACCAGGGCGGACAGGCTCAGGCGCTGGGCCACTTCATTGCAGATGTAGTGCTCACCCCGCACCACCCGGCGAATGGCCAGGGCCAGTTCGTCCGCCGGGCATCCCTTGGTAACATAGCCCACGGCCCCGGCATCGAGCAACTGGTTGGGAAAAGGCAGGTCATCCAGGGCGGTGAGGGCAATGACTTTCACATCCGGGGCCACGCGCAACACCCGCCGCGTCGCCTCTATGCCGCCTATGCCGGCCATGTTCACGTCCATGAGTATCACGTCCGGCGGTGACTGGCGCACGATATCCACGGCCTTCTCGCCGCTGTCGGCTTCCGCCACCACTTCCATGCCCTCGATCTCTTCCAGAATACTTTTCATGCCCGAGCGAAACAGGGCATGATCATCCACCAGCAGTATGCGTATCATCTTGTGTTCCCGGTTTTCATGGTTTCAGTTTAGCATTCATTCCGCTGCCGACGCAGGGATGGCGCGCTGGAAGGACCAGTCCCTGATGGCCTGTATCTGTTCCTCCATGGTGCGCGACAACGGCACCATGTTGGCGGTGTTGCGAACGACATCCTGCTCGTTGAACGCCCTGCCCTCCTGCCAGGCCTCGATGCGGGCGGACTTTACCGCCGCCTCGATTTCAGCGCCGCTCCATCCCCGGGTCGCGGCCGCCAGGTAAGCCGTATCGAAGTCTTTCGGCGACTGACCGTTGCGCCGGATATGGATGGCGAATATCTCCGCCCGTTCCCGCGATGAAGGCAGATCCAGGAAGAACAGCTGATCGAAACGTCCCTTGCGCATGAGTTCAGCCGGGAGGGCCTGAATGCGATTGGCCGTGGCGGCAAGAAACACTCCGGCGGGCTTTTCCTGCATCCAGGTAAGAAAGCTGGAAAAGATGTTCACATTGCCGCCGGAAGGATTCCGCTCGTCGTAACCGAAAGCGTTTTCCAGCTCGTCTATCCACAGCACCACCGGCGCAATCTCCTCGGCAATGCGCGTGGCGCGTTCGAAAGCATACTCGGGCGACCCGAAACTGCCGGACATGACCAGGCTCATGTCCAGGCGCACCAGGGGCAGGTTCCAGGCGGTGGCAATGGTCTTGGCGGCAAGGCTCTTGCCGCAGCCGCTGATGCCCATGAACAATACCCCCGCCGGCAGGGGAACATCCTCCTCCAGGGCATCCCGGGTGAACAGGTCCTGACGCTTGCGCACCCAGTCCTTCAGGTTGTCCAGGCCGCCAATCTCATCCAGGGAACGCTGGGGCGGATAGAAACGCAATACGCTCTCCTTGGCGAGCAGCTGGGACTTTTCCTCCTGAATCTCCTTCAGCGCCGTGTCCGGATCCAGATCCGGCAAGGCATACAGACGGCTCTGCAGGTGCCCCACCTCGTTCAGGGACAGCCCTTTCATGGCCACGGCCATGTGGCGCAGCAGTTCCTCATCCGGCATCCCGCCGGAACCCGGGTGCCGGCGAAGCTGCCCCAGGATGTCCTCTTCCGAAGGCAAGGCCATCTCCACCAGGAAGATTTCCTTTTTCAGGGTTTCAGGAAGCTTGAGTTCCGGGTGGCTGAGGAACACCTGAACATGACG
>JALVEW010000239.1 GCA_027030425.1 Sedimenticola sp. | reverse complement strand
GCCACCGTGATCCTGTTGAGCAAGACCCTGCCCAACCTGGAAAGCGTGTACGACGAAATCGAGGAGCTGGGCGCCCCCACCCCGGCCATCTATCCCATGCACCTGGAAGGCGCCACCACCCACGACTACGAGGAACTGGGCGAGAAACTGGAAAACACCTTCGGCCGCCTGGACGGCATTCTCCACGACGCCGCCATCAATCCTTATCTGAGCCGCATCAAGGATTACGACCCCCAGGACTGGATGAAGGTCATGCAGGTGAACATCAACGCCCCTTTCATGATTACCCAGGTCTGTCTGCCCTTGCTGCTCAAGTCAGAGGACGCCTCGGTGGTGTTCACCTCCGATAGCGTGGGCCGCAAGGCCAAGGCCTACTGGGGCGCCTATGCCGCCAGCAAATTCGCCCAGGAAGCCCTGATGCAGACTCTGGCCGAGGAACTGGAGAACAGCCCGGTGCGGGTCAACAGCATCGACCCCGGCCCCACGCGCACCCAGATGCGCAAGAACATCTTCCCCGGCGAGGACATCAACAAAATCAAGCCTCCCGAGGCCCTCATGCCCCTGTACCTGTGGCTCATGGGGCCGGACAGCCGGGGCACCCACGGCCAGGCCCTGACTTGGCAGGAAGAAAGCTGATGAAATACCTGCTGCCAGTAGTTGCCGCCTTGCTGCTGTCCGCCTGCTCCGACCAGCCGGCGGAGCAGCCCGCTCCCGAGGAAAAGAAAAAGGTCGCCACTCCCTGGGACCCCCAGATCAAGGCCCTGAACGATGCCAAGGGACTGGAAGACCAGTTGAAGAAAGACGCGGAAGAGCGGGACAGAAGAATGCGCGAGATGGGGGGCTGATTGACCCCCGTCTTCGAAGCCCTCAACTCCCTGGAAGCCCACTTGGTGAAGATCCGTCTCATCGGTGAAGGCATAGACGCCTGGGTAGGCGGCGACTACCTCCAGGGCGCCATGGGCGAACTGCCCGCCATGGGCTTTCTCAAGGTCTGGGTGGAAGACCGGGATGCTCCCCGCGCCAGAGCCATCATCGCCCGCATGAACGAACCCGCCCAAGACAATGACCTCCTCCCCCCCGAATCCCCCTGAACAGGGCCTGAAACGCTACCGGGTGGGCGGCAGCGTGCGCGACCGGCTCCTCGGCCTCGAGCCCTCGGATCACGACTGGGTGGTGGTGGGCAGTACTCCTGAAGACATGCTCAGCCGGGGCTTCAAGCAGGTCGGCAGGGATTTCCCCGTTTTCCTCCACCCCCGGACAAAGGAAGAATACGCCCTGGCCCGGGGCCGAGGCCCGGACGGCAAACTGCAAGCCCGCCCCGATGTCAGCCTGGAAGAAGACCTGGCCCGGCGGGACCTGACCATCAACGCCATGGCCATGACGCCTGACGGCAGGCTCATCGACCCCTTCCATGGCCGGCAGGACCTGGAGCACCGCCTGCTCCGCCACCTGCCCCATTTCCAGGACGACCCCCTGCGCCTGCTGCGCCTGGCGCGGCTGGCCGCCCAGCTGGATTTCCGCATCGCCCCGGATACCTGCCAACTGGCCGCGGACATGGCCGCCCGCCATCTCCTGGACGGCATCGCCCCGGAGCGCCAATGGCAGGAACTGAAAAAGGCCCTGCTCGGCCCTTCTCCCCGGCGCTTCATCGAAGCCCTGCGGGAATGCCGGGTACTGCGTGCCTTCCTGCCGGAAATCGACGACCTGTTCGGCATCCCCCAACCCGAGCGCTACCACCCGGAAATCGACACCGGCGAACACGTACTCCTCACCCTGGACAGGGTGACAGAGCTGAGCGACGACCCCAT
>JALVEW010000238.1 GCA_027030425.1 Sedimenticola sp. | reverse complement strand
GGCCACGTAAACCGGGGGATTGCGCCGCAGCTTTACCTGGCCAGTGATCATCACGTCCACGGGCTTGCGTCCCACGCCATAGCGGGCGGCTTCGATTTCCCCCTGTTCCAGTTTCAGCAAACGGGACTGGGCGGCAATGTCTTCTTCCATGCCCTGCCAGTCCACCAGGCGATAGCCATATTCGTGCAGGCGATTGGCAATTTCGGTTTCGCACACATCGCAACGCTGGATGACGCGCTCGTTTTCATCGGAGATGACGTCGATCTTCACCGCAAAGGTCGGGTTGCCATGGGCCTTGATCATGCCCTGGCGCTGACTGCGGCTGAAGTCGGCCATGCTTTCGGCCAGCGGTTTGGTATAGACCTCGGCCTTGATCCAGACATGATAGAACCCATCTGGCTGCACCTTGCCGTCCACTATCTTGATGATGCGTTTGATGAAGCCCTGGTAACGGGTTTCGATGGTGTCCGAAATAGTCTGATAGTTCTCCATCAGGGTGCTGGAGTCCACGAAAGCGCCTACAGCTTTTTCCAGTGCCTGGCGCTTGGCGTCTTTCAGGGCTTCGTCGTAGGCGACACGCCTGTCCTTGTAAAACTCACCATCGGACAAGCCCTCGGCGGTGACTACCATGATATTGTCTTCAGGCCAGGCTTCTTCCGCCAGGGCAGGGGAAGCCTGGCCAAGTGTGCCAAGGGTCATGCACAGGAGAAACACATACTGAAAAAACATTTTGTGTTCACAACGCATCGATAGGTTCCTCGGGTTGGGAGGCGCCGGCAGCACCGGCGGCAGGCACGGGATTTTCCTTCGGCGGCACAATGGGGGCGGACTCGTTCTTCGATTGCCGGCATACCTGTTTCAGAAAATCGGCAGACAGTTGGGGAAGAAAACGCTCCATGAGCTCGGGAAGCTGCTCGGAAACGCTCAGGCCGGCTTTTCTGAATGTCCTGTGGGTAATGGCGAGCTCCTTTCCCGAAAGGGTGGACTGGGCCTTGAGGTCGATATGAACCGATACGTTGTACAGTCCCTCGGCCATTCCCTTTATGGGGTGCTGGGAAGCCCGGATTTTGGCGTGAACCAAGAGCGTGGCCTGTAACTTGCGGGCCAGTTCCAGGGCGCCAACGGCATCTCCCATGGCAATTAGCTGTTGCTGCTGCCGGGTCAGTGCTCGGGTGGCCAGGTCCGGGTCTATTATGATAAGGCCCTGATCAGCCAGGTTGGCCCGCAACTGGTCGGCCGTCCCTTCTTTTTCCTGGATGCTGAACCCCGGAACATGAATTTCCGAAGTGAAATAGGCCCGCTGTTCCTTCAGGCAAGTGTGAAGGTCCTGAGCCTTGACGGTTGTACTGGCCAGTACAACCACCAAGCAAAGTACGAAATGTGTCAGCCCCCTCAACATCTTTTCTCCTGCTTGTTTCATCTATGCCGATTGGTCTTGCCTTGCAGGCCGGTCTCCTGCCAGGCAGCCTGCGTCAGCAGGCTGCCTTCCCTGTCTGTCAGCGAATCAGCTGGCTACCGCCGGTGTCCGGTGAGGTATCGGGCACAACAGCAGCGGGAGCTCCCTTGATTTCCTGACCCTGGGTGGGAATGTCGAAGCTGGCGGCTTCCACGGAACTCTTCTTGCGAACGAAGTTTTCCGCGCTGGTGCCGTTGACCGTATCGGACAGGTCGTCAACGGGAGAGCCGTAGCCCGTGACTTCCACATAGTTGTCCTCCGTGTACTGGATGGTCTGGCCAACCACATCACGCACCCAGCGGGCATTCAGCCTCAGGGTGACAAAGGCGTTGCCGTCTTCCGTCCAGCCGAACTCCTTGACTTCCGCGCCCCAGATGGCGGCCAGTACCCGGGTGCGAACCCGGTCGTTTTCCAGAACGAAGTTCTTCACCCGGGATTCCGAAGCGATATCCTGTCCAACGATGACCTTGGCCATTTCGTCATAGGCGTTGAGTTCGGCTGCCCGCAGGGCCTTCAGCGCCGGCATATAGGTGGGCGTGGAGGTGGCGAAGGCCGTGCGCCGGATGACGATGTCGCCGTAATCAATGTCCTTGCCGATGATATTTTCCACCGCACCGACGTTGATGTAGGCAGTGGCCTTGGCAATGTCTTTCTCCTTGTCGTACTGGATGCGCTCGAACTTGATGCCCTTGATGGAAGCGGCGACCTTGGATTCGATCTTGTAGTAGTCCGATGGGCGGTTTGCCCACAGGGCGTTACTGCGGATTTTCAGGCCGATGACGCTTTCCACGATGGCGCGTCGGGCAAGATCCTTGGCCTTCTGTATCGTCATCAGCTGCTTGTTGCCCGCCGCCGAAACAGCCATGGGCAATATCAGGCCAATGGCTACCAGTATCATCATGAGTTTGTTGACATGTCTTTTCATCATTCTTCCTCCGGAAGTTGCTACTTGAAATCCTGACCGTGGACGGGACATTCAGTGTTTGGAATGTTCCATGCGCGGAATCTCTTCAAAAATCACGTATTCGACGGTATCCGCCGGTTGTGTGCCGCTGTCGAAGGGAAAGTTGCCTTTTTCTATGCCGCTGTGGATCTCGAGATCATCGATTACCACTTCCATGCGGCCATTTGGCAGCTGTTTCACCCTTCCCCTGAGGGATATGCTCGCGTTTTCCGGCACTGCCCCAAGCTTGTTCACAACCTGGCGGTTAAGCAGAAATGCCCGAGCCTTTTCCCTTTCTATTAATTCCTGATTGCCAGCAAGGGCCAGTGATGCCAATGGCAACATCAAGCTGGCCAGCAAAATCCGTCTGACAGTTACCATTGTCCTTCTCTGAGCGCCTTGCCGCCGCCTTGCATCTTGCCTTTCTTCTTCACCTTCGGCGGATGGGATGGCTTACGGCAGATCTTGTTCAGCTTTTCCATGCCCGCTTTTGCCTGTATGTACTCGGGGTTGATTTCCAGGGCGCGTTTGTAGGCTTTCCTCGCCGGAGAACAGGACTTGTTCATGCGATGGATTTCACCCATATAGAAATAAGCTTCGTAGTTGGCGGGGCTGGTTTCCACGACCTTTTCAGCCTGGGCCAGGGCGGGTTTGTATTTGCCGTCGTCATAGTAAAGGCGCACCAAGGCCATCCTGGTGTCGCTGTCTCCGGGAACCATGTCCAGATAGGTGAGATAGGCCTTTTCGGCTCGGCTTCTGTGTCCCAGCTTGGCGTGGGCGTCCCCCATGCATTTGAAGGCGCGTGGATTGGCATTGGGTTCTCTAGATGCCTCCTCGCACCACTTCAGCATGGAGGCGTAGTCACCTTTCGCTCCTTCCTGTTCACCCCTCTGCAGATTGGTGGTGGTGCAGCCGGCGATTGCCGCGGAAGCAAGCAAGCTGGTCAACAAGGCCTTGCGGTGTTTGGGCATGTGCATATCAGTCCCTCCAGGTATATGAATTGCTGTGGCATCTGCATCAGAGGCCGTTCTACTGGCAATAACGGAAATCGCCTCTCGATTGGCTCATTCCTTGCGGAATCATTTTTCCTTTGAGTTGATATGACTCAATAAGGATGGGGTCATGTTCACGGGCTGCAGTGGCCACCACCGATTCTTCATGGACACATTACGGCTGGCAGGGTAGATGGCTGGCCTTCTCCGGGGGCGTTTTCGGATACCGTTTTATATACAAAGGCGTTATCATTGCCCCCCAATCGAAAAGCAATCTTGCAGGACAATCGACCCATCGTTACGCCAACCGTCATTTCCCGGTCAGAGCACAATATCTCCAGGGCAAACATTTCCGAACCAGCCCTGAAGGTGTTGTATCGTCTCAAGAAGAGCGGCTACCAGGCTCACCTAGTGGGGGGCGGTGTGCGTGACCTGTTGCTGGGGCGCGAGCCCAAGGATTTCGACGTGGCTACGGATGCCACCCCGGAACAGGTCAAGGCCTGTTTCGGCAATGCCCGCATCATTGGCCGGCGCTTCCGCCTGGTGCATGTGCGTTTCGGCCGGGAGATCATCGAGGTGGCCACGTTTCGCAGCATGCAGTTCCAGCAGACCGAGCAGTCGGACGAGGGCATGGTGCTGCGGGACAATGAGTTCGGCACCATAGAGGAAGATGCCCTGCGCCGGGATTTCACGGTCAACGCTCTCTATTACAATATCTCCGACTTTTCCGTCATCGATTACAGCGGCGGCATGGCGGATCTGGAAGCTGGCCTGCTGCGCCTGCTGGGGGATCCGGAAACCCGTTACCGTGAGGATCCCGTGCGCATGCTGCGGGCGGCGCGGTTTGCCGCCAAGCTGGGTTTCAATATCGAAGCAGCTACCGAGGAACCTATTGCCCGCCTGGGGCATCTGCTGGCGGAAGTGCCTTCTGCACGTCTTTATGAGGAAGTGCTCAAGCTGTTCATCAGTGGTTATGCCGTCAGCGCTTTCGAAAAGCTGCGCCACTACGGTCTTTTCGGCCAGCTGTTTCCCCAGACGGAAGAAGCCCTGTCTCACGAGGAGCATGAGTTTCCCCTGACCCTGGTGCTCAAGGGGCTGGAAAACACGGACAGGCGCTTGGCCCAGGGCAAGCCCGTGACGCCGGCTTTTCTGTTCGCCGTGTTGCTCTGGGAGCCCCTGCGGCGTATCGCCGAGGAGCTGCAGGCGGATGGCGTGCCTTTCTACCAGGCCTTGCAGGAAGCGGGCAGCCTGGTCATCGGCCGCCAAGTGCAGCGGGTGGCCATTCCCCGTCGTTTCTCTATCCCCATGCGTGAGATCTGGACCCTGCAGGCCCGTTTTCACAACACCAAGGGGAAACGCCCGTTGCGGCTGCTGGCCCATCCACGCTTCCGCGCGGCATATGATTTTCTGCTGCTGCGTGCCGAGGCGGGGGAGGCCGACCCGGAACTGGCCGCCTGGTGGACCCGTTACCAGGAAGAACAGGGATTGGACCCCAGGGGCGGTGGCAAACCGGCCACCAGTCGCCGCCGTCGTCGTCCCCGCAAGAGACGCCCGGCAAAATGATCACGGCTTACATCGGTCTGGGCAGCAACCTGGACCACCCTGCGGAGCAGGTGCTCCGGGCCCTGGATGAGCTGGACTGCATTCCAGAATCCTGGCTTGGGCGCCATTCTTCCTTGTATGCCAGTCCTCCCATGGGGCCTCCGGATCAGCCGGACTATGTGAATGCCGTGGCGGAACTGCATACGGCCCTGCCTGCCCTGGCCCTGCTCGATGCCCTGCAAAGCATCGAAAACGCGCATCATCGGGTACGCAATGAACGCTGGGGGCCGAGAACCCTGGACCTGGATTTGTTATTGTATGGCCAGGAGGTCATCGACCTGGAACGCCTGAAAGTGCCCCATCCGGGCATTGCCCGGCGTCCTTTTGTCCTGCAGCCCCTGGCGGAAATCGACCGGGATCTGCAGGTACCGGGCATGGGGCGGGCGCAGGATCTACTGAATGCCTGCGAAGAGCAGGCCGCGAGACGAATGTAATGAACAGCAAGACTACCATCAGCACGCTGGACAGGATGAAGGCCGAGGGGCGCAAGATTGCTGTACTTACAGCCTATGACGCCGGATTCGCCCGGCTGGCGGAAGCTGCCGGGGTGGACGTCGTCCTGGTGGGCGACTCCCTGGGAATGGTGGTGCAGGGGCAGGAGAGCACCCTGCCGGTGACGGTGGAGGACATGGTCTATCACACGGCCATGGTCAAGCGGGGCTGCAGCCGCCCCCTCATTGTTGCCGACATGCCCTTCATGAGCCATGGCACCCCCCGTCAGGCCCTGGACAACGCCGGGCGCCTGATGAAGGAAGGCGGCGCCCACATGGTCAAGCTGGAAGGCGGCCACGCCCAGGTGGAGACCGTGAAGCATCTCACCGACCGGGCCGTTCCCGTATGTGCTCACCTGGGTCTGCTGCCCCAGTCCATACACCAGCTGGGGGGGTACAAGGTGCAGGGCAGGGACAGCCGCAGCGCCGAGCGCATTCTTTCCGATGCCCATGAGCTGCAGGATGCCGGTGCCCAGATGCTGGTGCTGGAGTGTGTCCCCGAGCTGCTGGCCCGGGAGATCAGCCTGGCCCTGGATATTCCCGTCATAGGCATAGGCGCGGGCCGCGGCTGTGACGGCCAGGTGCTGGTGCTCCATGACATGCTGGGCATCACTCCCGGCAAGGTGCCCAGTTTCAGCCGGAATTTCATGGCCGAGGCGGATTCCATAGAGGGGGCCATTCGCGCCTATGTGGAAGCCGTCCACGACGAGCGTTTTCCCGCCGAGGAGCACTGTTTCCGGTGAAACAGGTCGATGATGTTTCTTCCCTGCGCCGGGCGGTGAGCGGGCTTTCCGGGCGTGTGGCCCTGGTGCCCACCATGGGTAACCTCCATGAAGGTCACCTGACCCTGGTGCGACGTGCCCGGGAAGTGGCGGATGCCGTGGTGGTGAGCATTTTCGTCAATCCCCTGCAGTTCGACCGCAAGGAAGACCTGGAAGCCTATCCGCGCACCCTGGAGGAAGACAAAGCCCTGCTGGCGGCGGAGGATGTGGATCTGGTCTTTACGCCGACCGTGGAAGCCATTTATCCCCTTTCCATGGATGTGCATACCCGCGTGGAAGTGCCGGGGCTGTCGGACATTTTCTGCGGGGCTTCGCGTCCCGGACATTTCGTGGGGGTCGCCACCATCGTCTGCAAGCTGTTCAATATGGTGCAGCCTCATTGCGCCTTGTTTGGAAAGAAAGACTTCCAGCAGCTGCTCATCATCCGGCGCATGGTGGAGGATCTGGCCATGCCCGTGGAGATCATCGGCGTGGACACGGTACGCGAGGCTGACGGCCTCGCCATGAGTTCACGCAACAACTATCTCGATGAGGCGCAGCGTACCCGGGCGCCAGCCCTGTATGCCGCCCTCAGGCGCACGGCGGATGCCCTGCGCGAAGGAAGAAGGGATTTTGCACTGCTGGAAGAGGAAGCGACCCGGATGATTGCCGAGGCCGGGCTCAAGCCTGACTATCTTGGCATACGCCGGGCGGAGGATCTGGCCGAGCCTGGCAAGGATGATACGTCACTGGTGATCCTCGGGGCCGCCTTTCTGGGGCTCGCCCGCCTCATCGACAATCTTGAAGTGGATCTGGGCTGACTTTCACTGGCAATGCTCCTATAGGGAAAGCCTGTGTCTGTAGGTCGGACTTCAGTCCGACACCACCGCTTCGTTGTGGTGCCGATGTCGGGCTCAAGCCCGACCTACATGCAGAGAGCCGCCTGATCAATGGCTTGAGGGCATCAGTCCCAGAACCCCCGCCGGTAGGGTCTTGCCCAGGGCGGCGGCTGGAAGAATTCGCGTTCCAGCTGCTCGAAATCGGGAAATGCCGGGAACATATCATCCGGGAAGCCGGGATTGTTGCCCTGCAGGGCATTGAGCAGTTGCTGTTTCTGGCTATCAGGAAGATTGGCTTCCTGCTTCACCTGTTCGATGACTTCATCCCGGCTGCCCTGGAATTCGAATTGCTGCCTGTTGCCCTTGTCGTCCAGGAATTCCACGCTGGCCTTGTAGCTGCCGTCAGGCTGCTTGTTCACGGTCATGGCCTGAAAACTTTCCCATACCTGGGCGTGCCCGCCCTGGTCTGACAGGGGCGGGGCAGGGGGCATCATGGGACGGGGGATGCCCATGCGCGGATGCCTTTGCATGGGGGGGCGGTTGATTTCCTTTACCGCAAGGGTGACATCCACCTTGTTGACTGTGCCATGGCGCAGGAATTCCAGGCTGACTTTTTCGCCGGCTGCGGTCTCGTTTACCGCCTTGACCAGCTCATCAGGCGTAATCAGGGCCTTGCCGTTGATGGAGAGCAGTACATCATGCTGTTGCAGTCCGGCCTGTTCCGCCGGTGAACCGGGCATGACGCGCATCACCATCAGCCCCTGGTTGTGGGTAATGTTCTTGGGCAGCTGCGCTTGCACAGCCAGAGGCACGGGACCTACCGCGACGCCGAGGTAAGCGGGAGCTGGCGTCTGCTGCCCGGCAGCATCGGGAGCGGCTGACTGCTGTGCCAGCACCTGAGCCGCTCCGGGCAGGAGCATCAGGCCGGCGAGCATGGGAGCGAGTTTGTTCTTCATGTTTTCCTCCTGGTTGGAATATTCATGGTGGAAGAGATCCCGCCTTTCCCTTCAACCTGGACCCGGGGATTCAGGTTCAAGATGGCAGGATGCTGTCATCTGTCCAAGATGGATACGATTGTGACAGTTTTCAAGAGGTTTCGTTTCCGGTCGGCATGCACCGGGTGGAACCGGCCTTGAATTTCCGGGGTGTCGCACCCACTTTGCGTGAGGTACAGCTCCCTGCCGGAAAGCAGGGATGAGAGAATCAACGAACGAGGAGGACAGCATTATGTCAACCCTGCAACAGATCAAGAGCGGCATGAGCCAGGCCTGGGATACGCTGGTGGAAGGCTGGCAGCAATTCTACCGGCGCGCCGCAAATGCCATTACCCGTTTCCGTCATGGTGACCAGGAGGAAGACCGGGAACTGGCCCTGCGCAGCAGCGGCTGGGGGGTGCTCGCCGCGGAAGTGTATGATGATGACGACAAGGTCGTAGTGCGCGTGGAGGCGCCGGGCATGGAAGGCGAGGATTTCGACATCGAGGTGGTGGAGAACTATCTGGTCATCCGTGGTCAAAAGAGCATCCAGAAGGAGCACAGCGAAGGCCGTTACCATGTGCTCGAGTGCGCCTACGGCAGTTTCGAGCGTGCCCTGCCGTTGCCAGAAGAGGTGATTGCGGAGGAAGCGACGGCCAGTTACAAGCGCGGTGTCCTGAGGGTGGAACTGCCCAAATCTTCCAGTGCCCGCCGTCGCCGCATCGATGTCGAAGTGCACTGATTGGGCCTTGTATTGATTGAGGGACAGCTGTCCCGGAGCAGATTGAGAGGAGCCAGATTCATGATGTCAGTAACAGCCATCCGTTCTTTCCTGTATGCAGCGTTTGTCTCCCTGAGCCTGATGCTGCCGGCAGCCGGGTGGTCGGCGCCTCCGCCTCCGGGACACAGCATCGCTCCCGTGCTGGAAAATGTCCTCCCTGCGGTGGTGAACATCTCCACGCGCAAGATCGTGGGGGTGAAACAGCGGGAATACCTGGTGGATCCCTTTTTCCGGCATTTCTACGGGTACCGCGATCGCCCCATGAAAAAGGAGTCCAAGAGCCTGGGTTCCGGGGTCATTGTGGATGCAAAGAAAGGCTGGGTCATTACCAATCACCATGTCATCGATGGCGCGGACGAGATTACCGTCACCCTGCGGGATCAGCGCAGTTTCACCGCGAAGTTGCTGGGAGAGGACCCGGCGGTGGATATCGCGCTTCTGCAGATAGATGCAGACAACCTGTCGGCTCTGCCGCTGGCGGATTCCGACAGCTTGCGTGTGGGTGACTTCGTGGTGGCCATAGGCAATCCCTTTGGTCTGGGGCAGACAGTGACTTACGGCATCGTCAGCGCCCTTGGCCGTACCGGGCTGGGTATCGAGGGCTATGAGGACTTTATCCAGACGGATGCCTCCATCAATCCGGGAAATTCCGGGGGCGCTCTGGTGACCACCCGGGGCAAGCTTGTGGGCATCAATACCGCCATCATGGGCGGCGCGGGCAACATCGGTATTGGTTTCGCCATTCCCGCGAGCATGGTCAGCGCCATTGTCGGGCAACTGGCTGAATACGGTGAAGTGCAGCGAGGTCAGCTGGGTGTGGTGATGCAGGATCTGACGCCGGAACTGGCATCTGCCTTTGGCCTCAAGGAGCATCGCGGCGCGGTAGTGACCCAGGTTCTGCCCGGTTCCGCGGCTGACAAGGCGGGCATTCGTTCAGGTGATGTCATTGTCGGCATCGATGGCAAGACCGTAGTGGATGGTGGCGCCCTGCGCAATGCCGTGGGCCTGTTACGCGCAGGGAGCCGGGTGAATCTGAAGCTGATTCGTGATGGCAGAGTAAAAAACATCAAGGCGACCATTGCCCTGCCCATGGATGCGGAAGCCCAAGGGGAAAAATTCAGCACCCGCCTGGAAGGCGCACTGCTGGGTAATCTGGATGACAAACATCCCCTGGCCGAATCAGGGGGCGTGGAGGTGCTGGATGTGAAACGGAACAGCAAGGCATGGGATGCGGGACTGCGCAAGGGAGATGTCATCGTTTCCGTCAACCGCCAGCCAGTGGCATCCCTCATGGAGCTGTCGGCCATCACGCGGGCGGCAGGAGACAATGGCTTGTTATTGAACGTGCAGCGGGGTAATGGTGCGCTGTTCGTGGTGATTCGCTGAACTGAATGTCGTTTGGATGGGGTCGGAGTCAAGCTGGGATAATAATGGGAAGAATCGATAGCTTGGAAGTTATCCGATTACATTCGTTGCAGTGGCTTGGGAACGGCTTGACTCCGACCGCTGGCGTCACAAACTGAATTTGAATCGAGGAACAGAACGTGGAGTTCGAAGACTATTACAAGATTATGGGCGTGAGCCGGGATGCAACCCAGGACGAGATCAAGCGCGCCTATCGCAAGCTGGCGAGAAAATATCATCCGGATGTGAGCAAGGAAGAGGACGCTGAAGAGAAGTTCAAGCGGCTTGGTGAAGCCTATGAAGTGCTCAAGGACCCGGAGAAACGCGCGGCCTACGACCAGCTTGGCAAGAACTGGAAAGCCGGCCAGGACTTCCATCCGCCACCGGACTGGGATGCTGGTTTCGAGTTCAGTGGCGGCGGCTTTACGGGTGGCGCGGATGCCGATGCCTATAGTGATTTCTTCGAATCCCTGTTTGGCAGGCGCTCACGCAGTTATGCCGGTGGTGCGGCAGGTGGTGGTTTCCATATGCGGGGTCAGGACCATCATGCCAAGGTGCTCATCGACCTGGAGGATGCCTACAGCGGTGCCACGCGCAACATCAGTCTGCAGGTGCCCGAAGTGGATGCCAGCGGCCATGTGGTGACGAAAAAGCGGACCCTGAAAGTACGTATTCCCAAGGGTGTGAAACAGGGGCAGCAGATTCGCCTGGCAGGTCAGGGGGCACCTGGCGTGGGGCAGGGCGGCAATGGCGACCTGTACCTGGAAATCGAGTTTCGTCCCCATCCTTTCTACCGGGTAGAAGGGCGTGACGTGTACTTGGATCTTCCCGTGGCTCCCTGGGAGGCTGCCCTGGGTGGCAAGGTGCAGGTGCCCACGCCTGCCGGCAAGCTGGATCTTAAGATTCCGGCCGGTTCGAATACCGGGAAAAAGATGCGTCTCAAGGGCAAGGGTATTCCCGCTAAGCATCCCGGTGATTTCTACGTGGAGCTGAAGGTGATGGTGCCGCCCGCGGATACGGAAAAGGCCAAGGAAATCTACCGGGAGATGGAAAGGGAGCTGTCCTTCAATCCACGCGCAGCCCTGGGAGTGTAAGCAATGAATGATGAGATTCTGAATGGCGTCCTGCTGGACGAAGACTGTTACCTGAGCCTGGCGGAGCTCAGTCGCGCCTGTTCCACTCATGCCGAATGGGTTATTTCACTGGTGGAGGAGGGAATACTGGAACCTGGTGGTGCGGATATGCGCGACTGGCGGTTCAGCGCACCGGCCCTGCGTCGGGCGCGCACTGCACGACACCTGCAGCGGGACCTGGGGGTGAACCTGGCCGGTGCCGCCCTGGTGCTGGATCTCCTGGACGAGATTGACCACCTGCGTCAGCGCCTGGCCCGGCTGGAGCCCTGAACACGGGTGTGGCATGGTGGCAAGGATTGCTGCCGTCGTGCCTGTGTCGGAACACAGTGTTTCTTTCTCTTGAAAAAATGTTCCCCGCCCCTATGTCTGCGGGTGTAGAAAGAAGATTTTCAGGAGGTACTGACATGTTCGGAACTACAGCCCTGTTTGATGAACTTCAGCGCATCCAGCGTGAAATGGAAAGTGTGTTTGGGTCCACGCCGTGGGCCAACGGCATTCGTTCTTCCAGTGCCGGCTTTCCTCCGGTAAACGTGGGCACGACCGCGGATGAAGTGGATGTGTATTTCTTCGCGCCTGGTGTAAATCCCGAGTCCTGGAACATTTCCATTCAAAACAATGTTCTCAGCGTAGCGGGTGAGCGCCGTGTGATTCGCGAGGAAGGCGCCAGCTATTACCGCAAGGAGCGCTTCGACGGTGAATTCCGTCGAACCTTCAGCCTGCCGGATGATATCGATCCCGAAAGGGTCGATGCCAATTACAAGGATGGCGTATTGCACATCAGGCTGCAGCGCAAGGAATCCAGCAAGCCGCGGCAAATCAAGGTCAACTGAGAGCTGGGAGGTGAGAGAAATGACTGACAAGACTGAACTGGCAACCAAGAACGAAACTGAAATCAAGCCCGTGGCCAGGCAGCCCGAACCGAGTATTCGTCCTGCCGTGGATATTTTCGAGGATGAAAGCGGTATTACCCTGCATGCTGACATGCCCGGAATCTCCAAGGATCGCCTGAGCGTGAAAGTGGAAGGTGACACCCTGAGCATAGAGGGTGACGCGGAAATTCCCGTGCCTGACAACATGGAGCCCCTGTATGCCGATATACGGGCCACGCATTATCAGCGTAGCTTTACCCTGAGCAGCGAGATGGACACCGACAAGGTGGAGGCCAGCCTCAATCACGGTGTACTTACCCTGCGCATTCCCAAGCGGGAGGAACACAAGCCGCGCAAGATTGAGGTCAATGTAGGCTGACAGCACTTTAAGATGCAGAGGATGAGCGCAGTGCCACAGGGTGCTGCGCTTTTTTTCGCCAGTCGCGTTTGGTCGGGGTCGGAGTCAAATGGGGAGGATATTGGGAGGATCCGATGGCATGGAACAGTTTGATTCCGTTCCTGGTAATAATTGGGTCGGGATTTGACTCCGACCCCTTTGCACTTTCGTCAGTCGCGTTGTATGGTCGGGATCGGAGTCAAATGGGTAGGATGTTGGGAGGATCCGATGGCATGGAACACTTTGATCCCGTTCCCTGTGACAATAGGGTGGAATTTGACTCCGATCCCTTTGCAAATCCGCACCTGAACCCCGATTCCGGCACGAACATCGCGTTCCCGGATGAAATGTTCGGGTTAGAATGGCGGAGATGATCTGCAACGGATGTTTCCCCATGAGCGACAAGATAACCCTGACCCGCCCCGATGACTGGCACCTGCATTTGCGTGATGGCGATGTGCTTGCGGACATCGTGCCCCACACGGCGGCGCGTTTCGGCCGGGCCATTGTCATGCCCAATCTGAAACCGCCGGTGACCACCACTGAGCAGGCGCTGGATTACCGAAAACGCATCATGAAGGCCGTGCCGGCCGGGGTGTCTTTCCAGCCCCTCATGACTCTGTATCTGACGGATAACATGGAGGTGGAGGAGATTTCCCGTGCCCGGGCATCTGGCGTCGTCCATGCAGTGAAGTATTACCCGGCCGGTGCCACCACCAACTCGGATTCCGGGGTAACGGACATCCGGCGCGTGTATCCGGTACTCGAAGCCATGGCCGAACAAGGCATGCCGCTGCTGGTACATGGCGAGGTGACGGATCCCGCCGTTGATGTGTTTGACAGGGAGGCCGTGTTTATCGAACGGGTGTTGTTGCCGCTGCTTGCTGATATTCCCTCACTGAAGATTGTCTTCGAGCACATCACAACCCGGGAGGCTGTGGAACTGGTGAGGCAGACGCCGGAGCGCCTTGGCGCAACCATCACGCCTCAGCACCTGATGATGAACCGCAATGCGATTTTCCAGGGAGGCATCAATCCTCATCACTACTGCCTGCCTGTGCTCAAGCGGGAGGAACATCGTCAGGCGCTGGTGGATGCGGCCACCAGCGGGGACAGCCGCTTTTTCCTGGGCACGGACAGCGCCCCTCATGCCCGGACGGCCAAGGAAAGCGCCTGCGGCTGCGCCGGCATGTACAGCGCCCATGCCGCCCTGGAGTTCTACGCCCAGGTGTTCGAGGAAGCCGGTGCCCTGGAGAGGCTAGAGGCTTTTGCTTCTTTCCATGGCCCGGATTTTTATGGTTTGCCGCGCAACAGCGACAGTATTACTCTGGTGCGGGAAGCATGGCAGCTTCCTCGGGCCATCAGCTTCGGAAAGGAAGAACTCATTCCTCTTGGGGCAGGGGAAGTCCTGTCCTGGCGGCTACTGTAAAGGCAACCTGCTGCTGAACCCCTGCCAGGTTAATAAAAGAAAGCCAGCCCATGAAGGCTGGCTTTCTGATTCTGTAGCCGGAACGCCGTCACTCTGTACGTTTGTTTGCCTGCCACAGAGCCTCGTTTCCCTCGAACCCCCAGTGAAGAACGCCATTCTCATCAATGATGCCGCACTGGTTGGTACACAGTGATTCTCCCGCGTTGACGGGGATTGGCATGTTGCCAGTACCAATGTGGAAATCGTGGGAGGTATTCATGTCCAGAATAATGTCGCTGAACTCCGAGTTGTCAATGTAACCGTTGGTGATCCGGAAAGGACGATCCAGTTTGTCGTGGAATATGGATTCCATCACCATGGTGCTGACAATCCGGTGATGGCTGCATTTCCTGTCTGACGAAATATCGGATACTACAACCTCCTTGTTCTCGTAACGGCTGTCCGAAACAGTCAGGCAACCCCGGTACTGGTCTATTGAGGGAACAGGCCCATTCTCGGTGACGGTTGAGTTGAAGATGGCTGTCTGGTAGACAGCATCGGATTTCATCACCTCCAGGTTTTCACCTCCACGGTTCACATTGACCAGAGTCAGGTACTGGGTACTGCCCTGGATGACCGTGTACCGCGGATTGTATATGTCAACATCAGCGCGATTGACGGTAAGGTTCTTGATGGTGATGTGCTCACCATGGGTTGCCTGTGAGTAGGCTCTGGGGATCATGAATAGCCTCAGTTCCCCGCATCTTTCGAGGCAATCGGAAATTACCGCGCCATTGAAATCGATGGTGATATTGGCACCATTTTCCGCCGAAGTAGCATTCTTGTAAGGATCCAGGAGAATCATTGCAGATCTTGCCGTTGGCAAGTCATTCTGATTCCACAGGTAATCGTATACCGCTTTTGGTGATACCGAGTATTGGCCGGCGTGGGTAATGGTATACGGTAGCCTGGTGATCTGGATTGTGCCGACGGTTACAGGTGGCTTATTGTCAATTTCAACCCGGGGCTGTGAATCCGGAGGCATCTG
Source organism: Sedimenticola sp. (assembly GCA_027030425.1). Taxonomy (GTDB): domain Bacteria; phylum Pseudomonadota; class Gammaproteobacteria; order Chromatiales; family Chromatiaceae; genus Thiolapillus. The sequence continues at coordinate 6,835 of JALVEW010000238.1, read as the reverse complement.
GGTGTTGTCAACCAGGCTGCTGTCGGTTCCATCAGTATCGCCCGGGTAGCCGCTGTCCGTGGTGCCTCCGACGTAGCCGACGCCGTCTGAACCATCACCATCGTAAGGTGATGTTGGGGGATCACCGCTATCACCTTCTCCGTTGTTGATATCGTCCGCATCCGTCAGGTTGCCGTCCGGGGTGCCCGGAGGCTGGTAGGCGTCATTGGGATTGCTCCCTACCGGAGGCTGTGATGAGGGCGTTGGAAGATTACCGCCATCCCCGGAGAGGTTGCCGTCTCCATCGACTGGGGCTGGGCCTGGGGCGGCGCTGGTTACAGGGATGGATGGGCCGGATGCTGTGTCGATGCCAGCACCGTTTGCTGCGAGCGCCATTGGCGCTTCCGTGCACATCATCATGGCCAGTATGCCTGGCAGCATGTATTTGTTCATCGTGATCTCCCGATGTTTGGCGAAAGGCGGCAGAGGTTTCTACCGATACCCTGTCTTGACAAAGAATATGTCTGAGCCATTTCAGATACTTCTGAAGGCATCTGCATGTGTTTCATCGCAGCTGGCACCTGACAGACACAACCTCTTTCTCTCCTGTGCCATCGGCGTGTTCTTGCAGCCCTTAATCTCGAATGCAGGCGTTTCGTGTTTTTTGTCCGGCATTGTGATGTGAGTCACACTAACCTAGGGTAAGGATGATTGAGCAGGTACCGCAGATGGGCGGAGAGAGTGGAGAGGGGCGCGTCTGGTGCTGTCAGGTAAGATTCGCACCTCACTGATATTTTACAATTATTCAATAAATACAGTAGGTTATTAATCCGGTGTTCGGATGAAATGTTCAGGCTGGGGGTTCTGCACTGTCGGACAGTGAGCAGGTGTAGGGAAACGCGAAAGGGGTTGCGCCACGGGGTGCCGGAAGAGGCAAGACATACTGACGTCAGACAGGAATCCCCGGCGGCCGACGGGGCTTGTGTCCAGGGCGCGTTTTGTACTTTGCTGTTATTCGAGAATGCTTCCTGAAATACAGGAAGACGGTTTTTTCAGCGACCGGGTGAAATGTTCGGGTTAGACCAGCCCTCTGTGGAAGAAGCCTATGATCACCAGCGTCAGCAGGAACAGTCCGATGCCCAGCAGCGTAAAGCCCAGGGCATAGGAGACGGTTTCGAACTGCTTCGAAGGTGGCTCCTGGATGTACTTGTCCAGCTCGCCACTGGCCTTGAGCCGTTCGTAGTGTTCAGGGCGTTCCTCCTTGAACTCTTCCAGGTCCCAGCGGCCGGTGAACATGACCCGGTCCAGGGGGAACTTGCTGGGACGGAAGTGGTTGTTGAAGAAATGCACCACGAACAGGGTCATCACCGCCAGGAAGGCTTCCAGGCCATGAGCCATGGTGGCCAGGTTGAATACCCAGCCGGGCAGGAAGCGGCTGAAGAATGGGGAGAACCACAGAATCAGGCCGGAAAGGCCGATGACGAAGGCGCCCCAATACACAGCCCAGTAATCGAACTTTTCCCAGTAGGTCCAGCGGTCGAAGCGGGGCGCCTCGCCCTTGCCGAAGAACCACTTGAACTGGGCCTTCATGTCTTCCCAGTCCTTCTTGCGCGGTAGCAGGGAATCCGGGCCGAACCAGTCGAAGTTCTTGTCTCTCGCCAGCTTCCAGATTACCGCGGCACCATGGCCGAAGACGGCGAACAGGAACACCACGGCGGCGCTGCGGTGGATGATGCCGAAGCCCCGGGGGCCGCCGAAGAAATCGATGATGGCCATGGCCCAGCCCGTGTCCGGGAACATGACCACCATGCCGGTGAGCACCAGGGTGAGCACCGACAGGGCCAGTGCCCAGTGGTTCAGGCGCCATTGCCAGCTGAAGCGGCGGAAAGCCTTGCCGCTGTTGTGACGGATGCGTTTGGCGCGCACCCGGAAGCGCTTGCCGTCCACGGTGACCCACTCATAGGGGCGGGACTTCATCTCCCGCCAGAACCAGAGCATTGAATGGGTGTAGAAGAAGATCAGGGTGAGAATGATGATGCCGATCATCACCCGGCCCAGCCACCACAGTTCCGGGTTGCGCTGGAAATCCCCCACGTCGGCGTGGGCACGGAAATGGATGAAGTCGGGGCCGGCGTCTTCATGGCATTTCCGGCAGGTCTCCAGGCGCTGTTCTTCTGATACCAGGGACAGGGGGTCGTCCACCTTGTGCGTGTTGTGGGGATCGTGGCAGTCCTTGCACTGGGCCACGTCCTTGTCTCCCAGCCAGGCCAGCTGGCCGTGGGTGGTGGCCTTGTAGCTGCGCACTTCCTTGGAATGGCAGCTCCCGCATTCTTCGGTGATGACCCGGTGAGCCGAGAGGGCCCCGGCCTCGGCAATCTGGTGGGCGGAGTGACAGTCGGTGCAGGTGGCACTCTCTCCCTTCCAGGGAGTTTTCAGGCTGGCGCCATGAATGGAATGACGGTATTCTTCCAGCGCCTTTTCATGGCACTGGCCGCAGGTTTCCGGGGCGTTGAGTTTGTAGGTGGTGGCCCGGGGATCATCCGAAGGGAACACATAGTGGGCCGTGTGGCAGTCCGCGCAGCTGGCGTTGTTCTTCGCGCCCTTTTTCTGTGCATGCACCGAGTGGGTGTACTGTTTTGTCTGGATGACAATGTCCATGCTGTCGCTGTGCAGCCAGGGCGTGCGTTCCGGCGCCGCGCCTTCACCCTGCTTGATGTGGCAGCTGACACAGTCCACGGTTTCCAGGTCTTTCCTGTGGGGCAGCTGCTCGATATCCGCATGGCAGTCCAGACAGTCGTAGCCGCCATGGACGCTAGCGTGCAGGGTACTTCCGTCCACGTGCAGATTGCGGTAGGGAGGGGTACCGTTTTCCCCCAGAGGGACGGCAAAGCCGTTCTGGCCATGACATTCCAGACAGTCCTGCTCGGTGATCTCGGCCCGGCTCAGGCGCTTCTCACCAGGCAGGGGCTTCTGCTCGCCAGCATCTTGCGTAGCGGCAATGACGGGCAGGGAAAACGCCGCCAGCAACAGGCTGGCGGCCAGCAGGCGCAGGGTCTTCATCATAGTTTTTGGGTGAATTCGGGGTAGGCTTCCAGGCCGATTTCGGCAATGTCGGCGCCTTCATATTCTTCCAGCTCGGAAAGGCGGATTCCCATGGTCTTCTTCAGCCCCAGCCAGGTGACATAGCTGGTGCCGAAGGTCCACAGGAAGATGAGCAGGATGCCCTTGATCTGGGCCCAGAAGCTGGCGTCCGGATTGGAGAAGACCACGGCGATTAGACCCCAGATGGCGGCGACGCCATGCACGGAAATGGCGCCCACGGGATCATCGATATGGGCCCAGCGATCCATGAGGATGATGGAGACCACCACCAGCAAGCCGGCCACGATGCCAATGAAGGTGGCCAGCTCCGGGGTGGGGGTGTAGGGCTCGGCGGTGATGGCCACCAGCCCGGCGAGAATCCCGTTCAGGCCCATGGTGAGATCGGTCTTGCCGAACCAGAAACGGGAAAGAATCAGCGCCGCCATGCAGCCGCCGGCCGCGGCGATATTGGTGTTGACGAAGATCAGGGCCACGGCGTTGGAATCCGCCACTGATGTGATGGTGAGCTGGGAGCCGCCGTTGAAGCCGAACCAGCCCAGCCACAGGATCATGGTGCCCAGGGTGGCAAAAGTCATGTTGGAGCCGGGAATGGCCATGGGCTGCAGGCCGCCGCCGGGTTTTTTGACGTACTTGCCCTTGCGCGGGCCCAACAGCAGTACGCCGGCCAGGGCGGCGGAAGCGCCGGCCAAATGCACCACGCCGGAGCCGGCGAAATCCAGGAAACCGGCCTGGTCCAGGACGCCGCCGCCCCATTTCCAGTAGCCTTCGATGGGATAGATGACGCCGGTCATGACCACGGCGAATGCCAGAAAGGCCCACAGTTTCATGCGTTCGGCCACGGTGCCGGAGATTATGGACATGGCCGTGGCCACGAACACCACCTGGAAGAAGAAATCGGAGAAATAGGAATGGCGTGTCTCGCCACCCGAGTTCACCACTTCCGCCAGGCTGTGATCCAGGCCCAGGAAGAAGCTCAGGGAAGGAATCCAGCCGCTGTCGCTCTCGCCATACATGAGGTTGTAGCCCATGAACATGTACATGATGCAGGCGATGGAATAGAGGGCGATGTTCTTGGTGAGAATTTCGGCCACGCTCTTGGTGCGCACCATGCCCGACTCCAGCATGGCGAAGCCGGTCGCCATCCACATGACCAGGGCGCCGGACATGAGCAGGAAGAAGGTGTCCTGGGAATAGATGAGTTCGATGAGAGTGGTTTCCATGGGCGAATGCTCTGGCTAGAAGTTGTCTGGTTGATGAACAGGGTGGATCCCGCCCGCTTCCCGCCTCCTGGAGAAGGATGGCAGGAGACTGTTATCCGGTGGGAAGCGGGTGGAATCCAGGGCTACTACTCCTTCTCCTCCTTTGCGGCTTCAGCCTCGGCTTTCATGCGGGCCTTCATGATGTTGAAGCCGTGATTGTCATCATCGGCAGGACGCCAGGCCTTGGGCGGCTTGGCTCCCTTGAACCAGCGATGCATGGGAGAATCGAGAATCTCGTTCAGGAGTTTCTCCATTTTGTCCGCGCCGGCGGTGTTGCCGGTCTTGCGGGCATGTTCGATGGCCTCCCTGATGTCGGGAACCATCTCGATATAGAAGCGGTGAGCCACTTCGAACACGCCTTCCCAGTGCACATAGTCCGGGGCGAACATGGCCGCGCCGTGACGGGCGCGGCGGCCTTCGTGGTGCCACAGGTAGAAGTAGTTCCACTCGACGGACTCGTTGAACTTGGTCTTGTCACGCAGACCGTTTTCCAGCATGGCCACAAACAGCTTTTTCGCGGGGATGAGGAACTTGTCGTTGAAGGTGACGACGAAAGTGTCCAATTGCTCAAAGTGGGCGTCCACGATGTTGTTGCCATGGCAGGAGCGGCATACGCTCTTCATGTCCTTGCGGCGCTCCAGCCAGGGCTTGACCTTCTTGCCTTTCTCAATAGCCTTGGAATCCACCTTCGCGGATACGGGGGCGCGCAGGTTCCAGGAGATGCGGTCGCCGATATCATGGGTGACGGGCAGATCCTTGGTGCGGCTCATGTGGCAGGTGGCGCAGGTAGGTGCGGCATTGTAGTCCTCGCCCACGATCCACTTGCTGGAATCCAGGTTCATCTCGTCTTTGTGGGCGCGGTAGGCGATGCCATGGGCGGACTCCTCGTAAATTTCCTTTTGGGGATGATCCGGCCCAAGATGGCAGCGGCCACAGGCCTCGGGCTTGCGGGACTGGGCCGCGGAGAAATTGTGGCGCAGGTGACAGGCGGAGCAGGCGCCCTTGGAGCCATCGGGATTGATCCGGCCAATGCCTGTGTTGGGCCAGCTGGAGGAATCCAGGGAGCCGTCGGAGTTTACGCGTACGATGGAACCATGGCAGGCGGCGCAGCCCATGGCGGTGATGGGGGAAGTGCCGGACAGGGTGGGGGCGCCTTCCACGACCTCGGCCAGAACATTGTCCAGGGAGCCGAGTATATCGCCGGCGGTGGCGTGATGGCTGGCGTCGAATTCCTTTACTTCACGCTCGTGACACTGGGCGCAGTCCTTGGGAGACACAATGACGGAAATAACGAAATCCTTGTGCATGATGGCGTCCTTGTCGCCGCGGTTCGCCTTGTGGCACTCGTAACAACCCACGTTGGCGCCGAAGTGCTTGGAGTGGCCCCACTGGTCATAGATGCCAGGCGTCTTTTCCCGGTGGCAGGACATGCAGGTGGCGCTTTCGCGGCTGAGCTGATCGAAACCCTTGAGAATCTTCACGGGTTCTTTCTTGTTCATGGCCACGGGGGTGGCGGCCTTGGGTGCGGCAGGGGCAGGCACCTGGGCCTGTGGTTGCTTTACGGGGGGCAGCTGAGAATTTCGCCACCAGCCGCCGGACTCGGCCTGGGCGGTGGACAGGAAAAGCAGGAACAGGATTCCCAGTAAGGATACCGACCTCATCATCAGGACTCTCCAGTGTTGATTTCTGTTTTTTGGAAACGCGCGCAACATCAGCCGGAATAATGCAGATGCATCATCTTGGCCAGTTCAGGTTGGCATCAAGCAAACAACGTGCCATCCGGGGTTTTCCGATGGGTGGGAGATGTGTGGAAAACGTAACTGTCGATATGCATCAATCAGTTATTGGGGATATGCTGAAATGTTCGGGGAGGCTGGACTCTGTGAGGCATATCGACCAAGCGATGGAGGGGCGAGTTTGGAGTGAATCAATTCGGTGCGCCTGCCACGGAGAGGCGCACCAATTTGGCGCTCACCGGAAAAAGATTCCGTGCATGCGGAGGGTTAACCCGAACATTTCACCCAGGCGCTGAAATAATATTTTAGCTTATTGTATTTCATGGAGAATTTTGGAATATTAGCAAAGTACAAATTGTTACCGGGCATCGCTGAACGCGCCCTCGCACCGGTCTCGCCGTCCATCTGCGGTATTTACTCAATCATCAATAGCTTGGGCTATTGATTCATTCGTAAATCCGCACCTGAACGCCGATCCCGGTACGATCATCGCTTTCCTGGGTGAAATGTTCGGGTTAACGGGACATCAAGTTTCGCCGGCTCCCGGTTCCAGACATTCACGGAAGATGCGGGTAACACAGGTCTCACAACGCTGCTTGTCCAGCCGTTTATAGATACCGGCGATGGCTTCGGGCTTGGTTTCAAAGAACTGGGAAGCACCGATTTCTCGAATGAAACCACCCTGGGCCATGAATTGCCAAACCTTGCCTTTCATGCCGCAGAAATAGAGATTGCCACCTTTTTCCTGCAGGGCCTTGG
>JALVEW010000237.1 GCA_027030425.1 Sedimenticola sp. | reverse complement strand
GGCCGGATCTTCCCGAACCGGCGTGCGGCCCAGCGGGGTGCCGCGCAATACCACATAGCGCCCTTCGTGACCCAGGGTGATCAGCCGATACTTTGACAGCTGGCTGCGGATGAGTTCGCCGCCGCGCGTGTCCGAAAAAACCAGCAGTTGTCCTGGCGGGATAGGCATTGTGCCCTCATCCAGATCATAGAGTTGAACGAAGGCCTTGAATGCCCGCCAGGGCAGTTCGATGATCCTGGGAGAGCGGGTTGCTGCCGTTGTCGTTGATGCTGTTTCCATTGTCGTGTACCTGTGTCTATCCATCTGTTGTTATGCGGCCCAGGAAAAGAAGTCGCACTTGGGAAAGCCGCTGCACCCCAGGAACGGTTTGCCCTCGTTTTTTCCTTTCTTCAGTATTCGGAGTATCAGGGTGCCCTTGCCACATTTGGGACAGGATGTCCCTGCCGTATATCTGCCGGCCGACGCGGATGAGCGTCGGCGTGAGCCGGGTTTTCCCCCTTCGTCCGGTGCCGTGTAACGGCAGACCGGATAACTGTTGCAACCCCAGAACCAACCCTTGTTCTTTCCACCAGCCTTGCGCCGTTGCAGGTGGCCCTCGCCGCATTCCGGGCAGGGATAGTCCTCATGGCCATCGCGGGTAGCATCCAGGACAGGTTGCCCCTGGTGGTCGGGTGCGGTAAAACGGCACGCCGGGTAGCTGCTACAGCCCCAGAACAGACCGTTTTTCCCCTTGCGCTTGCGCAGCGGTGAGCCACATTCCGGACAAGCCTGTGAGGGCAGCTTGTCGAGGGTGATGGCTGACAGCCGGCCCAGCTCTTCGTCCAGGCGCTGGTCCACCTGGGCAACGATCTCGCGGTAGCCGTGAGTACCCTGGGCGATTTCATCCAGGCGGCCCTCGATGTCCCGGGTGTAGTCATATTCCACGAACTCGAACCTGCCCTGCAGCGCATCGATGACGGCGAAGGCGGGTTCCGCCGGTATCAGGTGCCGGTTCTTTTCCGTGACATAGCCCCTGGCGTGCAAGGTCTCCATGATGCTGGCATAGGTCGAAGGACGACCGATGCCCCGGCGCTCCAGCGCCTTGATCAGGGAGGCCTCGGTATATCTTCCCGGTGGTTTGGTGCGCTTCTCCACGGCCTTGCCCTCCCGGGCGGTCAACGCCTGGCCTTCCTGCATGGGGGGCAGTGGAGCCGTCTCGTTGTCTGTCTCTGTGAGCAGGCGGCGCCATCCGTCGAAGAGTTCGACCCGGCCCGTGGCAATGAAGCTGTGTTGGCGTCCGTCAGGGGTATTTTCCTGACTGTGCAAGGTGGCCGTAACCAGCTTGTCTTCGGCATTTTTCATCTGTGACGCAAGGGTGCGCTGCCGGATCAGCTGATACAGGCGGGCGGCGGCGGGATTGTCCACCTCCTGCGCCACATCGGTCTTGTCGATATGGGTGGGCCGTATGGCCTCGTGAGCCTCCTGTGCGCCGGCTTTGGATTTCCAGTGATTGGGGGATGCCGGCACATAGTCCGCAAGGCCGGTGGCTGCCAGGTAATCCCGCACCTCGCCGATGGCCTCATCCGACAGGTTGGGGTTGTCGGTGCGGTGGTAGGTGATCAGCCCCGCCGCAAACAACTGCTGGGCCAGGTCCATGGTCTTTTTCGGCCGCAGCTTCAGTTGTGATGAAGCGGCCTGTTGCAGCGTGGACGTGGTGAAAGGCGCGGGCGGCCGCGTGGATTTCCTGCGGGTCTCGATGCCGGAGATCTGGAAATGGCGAAGCTGCGCCACCTGGTGGGCATAGGCGGCATCCTGCCAGTGTTTTTCTCCGGGGG
>JALVEW010000236.1 GCA_027030425.1 Sedimenticola sp. | reverse complement strand
TCTGGCCCGTGGCTCATCACCTCGTTGATTTTGTTGTAGCCCTGCCACGGACTGACGCCGGGGGTGCCGTTGCGCTCTATAGCCACTCTGTAAGCCATGAGCCAGCCACGCAGGGCTTCGTCGTGTTGGGCGTTGGCGTCGGGGCCACTGGAATATGAGGTCAATCCCGAATAGCCGGCGTTTCAATCTTGAGGCCGTTGCCCCGGGCATTCACATAGACTTCCAGGTTGATGTACTCATCCGACCCAGGCAGAAAGGGCTCGGCGCGAAAAGACGCCAGGCATTCACTGAAGCGCCGGTGCAGGCTGGTGATGCGGCTGGTGGAAAGGCGGTACACGGGAAAGCCATTGCTCTGCCCCTGGTTGAGGCGCTGGCCCCGCAGCCAGGCGCCCCGGTGCTGGTCATGGCAGAGGAAACAGGCCATTTCCATCTGGCCGAAGCGCTGATGGTAGAGACGCTTTCCCTCCTCGTAGAAAGGCTTCATGGGCCCGTCTGTTTGCACGGCGATGACCTGGCCCCTAGCCAGGTACTTCAGATAGGTTTCCAGACCCACCAGTTCCTTGCAGTCGTACACCAGGGGAAAGTTGTCCATGCGCTCCTCCCGGCAGATGTTCACCTGGTCCTGGAGGGTGATGGGCCGCTCCTGTTCCGGGTCATATATGGGATAACTGGCGATGCGCGCCAGGTTCAGCCCCCTGCCCTCCTCGCCATGGCATTCGGCGCAGCGATGCCCTTCCTCGTCCACGCGATGAAACAGCTCGCGTCCGTAGTCCACAGTCTCCATGCCGGGGTTGGCGAAATCGTCCTCCTGCATCTCCCGCATCTGGGGAGACAGGTACTCGCTGCCGGACACCGGCTGGAACCCGGTTTCGGCCAGGAGAGGAAATGAACACAACAACAGCAGACAAGACAGTGCTTTCATTCCTTACCCCCTTTCAGGGTCACCAGGTAAGCCACCAGGTCTTCCACTTCCTGGGGCGTGAGGATGGTCCTGCCCTCGTATTCGTCCGCCACCCGGTTGAAATAGCGCGGATTGCGGTAGAAGCCCGGCATGATGGTCATGGGATTGAGCTGTTTCTGGTCCACGATGCGCAGGCGAATCTGTCCTTCTGTGAGGCGCGAACCTATGCCATGGAGGGAAGGCCCCAGGGTACCGTGAAATTCCTCCTCGGGAATGGGCATCCGGTGGCAGGCCAGGCAATTGCCCCTGGAGCGGTCCCGGGCAATGGCCCTGCCCCGGGCGGCGTCGCCCTTCAGGCCACCCAGGGGCTGCTCAATGGCGTAGTCCCGCATCTCCCAGTCCAGGTAGGCATCCGCGCCGCCGTGAGCCAGGCCACCCATTCCCAACAGCAGCAGAAACGATCTCATGCCCGCGCTTCCAGCAACCGGCGTACCGGACCGAAACTGCGCCGATGAATCTCCGTGACCCCCAGCGTCCCCAGGGCTTCGATATGCGCCTTGGTGGGATAGCCCTTGTGCCGCGCCAGGCCGTAGCCCGGGTAGCGGGCGTCCAGGGCCACCATTTCGCGATCCCGGGACACCTTGGCGATGATGGACGCGGCGCTGATGCAGGCTACGCTGCCGTCGCCGCCGATGATGGCCTCCGCGCTGCAGGACAGCTCCGGCAGTCTGTTGCCGTCCACCAGGGCATGGCCAGGGGCAACCGCCAGCCCCGCCACGGCCCGCCTCATGGCCAGCAGGGAGGCCTGGAGGATATTGATGCGGTCTATCTCCTCCACTTCCGCCCTGCCCAAAGACCAGGCCAGAGCCTTGTCCAGGATTTCGTCGTACAGAACCTCGCGGCGTTTCTCCGTGAGTTTCTTGGAGTCGTCCAGCCCGGAAATGGGTCGCCGGGGGTCCAGGATCACCGCCGCCGCCACTACCGGCCCCGCCAGGGGGCCGCGTCCCACTTCATCCACGCCGCATACAGGTTCATTCATGCTGCGATTTCTCCTGGAGTTGGAGGACGGCCCGGGCCGCCAGGTCGTTGGTGTCCATGACCAGGCCTTCGTGAACCTGCCGGTAGGCGGCCTCGATGCGCGCGCGCCGGGCCGGGTCGCGAAACAGGCCCAGCAGGGCCTGCGCCAGGTTTTCCCCCGTGCAGCGCCCCTGCAGGTATTCGTCCGCCAGGGGTTCCCCGCTCAACAAGTTGGCCATGGCCACATGTTCGATCTTGAGCATGTTCAGGCCCCTGATGATGCCATGGGTCAGGGGGTTGAGGCGGTAACCCACCACCATGGGGCGCTTGCACAGCAGGGCCTCGAAGGTGGCCGTGCCCGAAGCTACCAGCACCACGTCCGCGGCTTCCAGGGCCTGGCGGGTGTTGTCCAGCGTCAGGGTGATGTCCAGGCCCGCTCCGTCGCGGCGGCAGAACCGCTTGTAATCCTGCATGGTGGCTTCCGTAGCCAGAGGGGTGACCACCTGCAGTCCGGGGAGGGATTCCGCGCAGCGCCGGGCGGCCTGGAGAAACGGGGGCGCCAGGCGCTGCACCTCGCCCCGGCGGCTGCCGGGCAGCAGGGCCAGCACCGGCGCGTCGGCCTTCAGCCCCAAGGCCTGGCGCGCGGCCGCCCGGTCCGGCTGCAGGGGGTAGTCCGCTGCCATGGGATGGCCCACATAAGCGGAACCCAGGCCATGACGGTCGAGAAAGGCTTTTTCGAAGGGAAAGATACTCAGGACCAGGTCCGCGGCGCGGCGGATTTTTTCCACCCGCCTGGGCCGCCAGGCCCATACCGTGGGACAGACATAATGCACCGTGGGCACGCCCTGCTGCTTCAACAGGGTTTCCAGCCCCAGGTTGAAATCCGGGGCGTCCACGCCGATAAACAGATCCGGCGGGTTCCGCCGCCAGCGCCGCGCCAGGTCGCCCCGCAGCTTGAGCAGCCCCGGCAGCTGCCCCAGCACTTCCACCAGGCCCATGACGGAAAGCCTTTCCATGGGCGCCCAGCTTTCCAGCCCCGCTGCCATCATGGCCTTGCCGCCTATGCCCTCGAAACGTGCGTCAGGCCGCAGTTGAACAAGACGGCGCATCAGCCCGGCGGCAAGCTGATCTCCCGAGGGTTCAGCTGCGACCAGCCCGATACGCATCAGCGGATGATGCTGCGGGAAGGATTGGCGATGAACTCGACCATGGGACGCACGGCTTCGGCCTCCTCGCACAACCGGGCCAGCTGTTCCCTGGCCTCTTCCAAGCGCAGGCCGGAACGGTAGAGCAGCTTGTAGGCGCGCTTCAGGGCCGACAGGTCTTGGGCGTCGAATCCCCGGCGTTTCAGCCCTTCGTTGTTGATACCACGGGGCACGGCGGGGGCGCCGCCCACCATCACATAGGGCGGCACATCCTTGCCGATGGCACTGCCCATGGCGGCGAAGGCATGGGCGCCTACCCGGGTGAACTGGTGCACCATGGAAAAACCGCCCAGGATGGCCCAGTCGTGAATCTGCACATGCCCGCCCAGGGAAGCGGCATTGGCCAGGATGGTGTTGTCACCCAGCACGCAGTCATGGGCTACGTGGGTATAGGCCATGAGCAGGTTGCCATTGCCGATGCGGGTCACGCCCTGGTCCTGGGCCGTCCCCCGGTTGATGGTGGCGAACTCGCGGATGACGTTGTCGTCACCGATCTCCAGCCAGGTTTCCTCGCCGGCGTACTTCTTGTCCTGGGGGTCATCACCCACGGAAGCGAACTGGTACACCTTGTTGTTGCTCCCCAGGCGGGTATTGCGGCGGATGACCGCGTGAGAGCCGATCTCGCAGCCGTCACCGATTTCCACGCCGGGACCGATGACGGCAAAAGGCCCCACCCGCACCCCTTCGCCGATGCGGACGCTGTCATCGATGATGGCGGAGGGATGAATCAAATTTCTCTCGCGGTACACATGATCTCGGCGCTGGCGGCCAGTTTATCATCCACCAGGGCGCGGGCACTGAACACCCAGATGCCCCGCTTTCGCTTGTCCAGGGTGGCTTCCAGCATGAGCTGATCACCGGGCGTCACCTGGCGCTTGAAACGGGCCTTGTCCACGCCGGCCAGCAAATACGTGATGTCTTCGTCGGAAGGTTCGGTCTCCATGGCCAGCAGACAGGTGGCCTGGGCCAGGGCCTCGATGATGAGTACGCCGGGCATCACCGGCTTGCCAGGGAAATGCCCCTGAAAAAAGGGCTCGTTCATGCTCACGTTCTTCAGCGCCACCAGGCGTTCCCCTGGCAGGCATTCCATCACCCTGTCCACGAGCAGAAAGGGATAGCGGTGGGGAAGCCGCTGCATGATCTGACTGATGTCCATGTTGTTCAAGGGAATCTCCGGTTTCTTATTCGTCTTTCTGTATCTCGGCCAAGACCTTTTCCAGCCTGCGCAGCCGTCTCGCCATGTCGTCCAGCTGCCGGATACGCGCGATGTTCTTCTGCCAGGTCTTGTGCGGCATGGCCAGCACGCCGCCGGTATAGACGCCAGGCTCCTTCAGTGAACGGCTCACCACACTGGCGCCGGACACGTGCACGCCGTCAGCCAGCTCGATATGCCCCACCACCCCCACGCCGCCGGCCAGGGTGCAACCGGCGCCGATGCGGGTGGAACCGGAGATGCCGGTGCAGGCGGCAATGGCCGTGTTCTCGCCAATCTCCACGTTGTGGGCCACCTGGATCTGGTTGTCCAGCTTCACGCCATCGGCTATGACCGTGTCATGAATGGCGCCCCGGTCGATGGTGGTATTGGCGCCGATCTCCACCTTGTCGCCAATGGTCACGCCGCCCAGCTGGGCGACCTTCTCCCAGCGGCCCTGGTCATTGGCCAGTCCAAAGCCGTCGCTGCCAATGACGGCGCCAGGGTGAATCAGGCAGTCCTCGCCAATGCTGACGCCATCCAGAACAGTGACCGAAGCCACCAGGCGGGTGCCCCGCCCCAGGCTCACGTCACGGCCAATCACGCAGTTGGGGCCGATTTGCGCGTCCGCCCCGATGCGGGCCCCGCCGCCGATGACGCAACCCGCGGCAATGGACGCGCTGTCATGAATCTCCGCACCGGCATCAACCACCGCGGTGGGATGAATTCCCGGCTTTTGCGGCACTTCCGGCGCGAAACAGGCGGTGACTCTTGCCCAGGCGAGATAGGGATTGTCCGTGACCAGGGCGTCACAGGGGCAATCCGGCAGGTCTTCGGGACGCAGTATCACCGCCGAGGCCCGGGTATCCGCCAGGTAGCGTCGGTATTTCGCGTTGTTGAAGAAACTGATCTGGCCGGCTTCCGCCCTGTTCAGGGTTTCCACCCCGCTGATGACGCGGCTGCCGTCCCCGCGCAGCTCCGCGCCGCTGCGCCGGGCCAGTTCGGCAAGGGTGTAGCTTCCGGCCATGAGGGTCAATCAGCGCTTTTTCAGTTCCTTGAGCACCTGGGGAGTGATGTTGACCTTGTCATTGGCCCAGACCACACCGCTTTCCAGCACCATGTCGTAGCCGCCTTTCTTCGCGACCTTCACGATGACCTCGGCAATCATCTTGCGCAGTTTGCCCAGCTCCTCGTTCTGGCGCAGGGCCAGGTCCTCCTGGAACTCGCTCTGGGCATTCTTCAGCTTGCGCGTGCGGGCAATGATGTCCCGCTCCAGGCGCTTGCGCTCTGCCTCGCTCATGATGCTGCCGTCGCGGGACAGTTTTTCCTTGAGCTTCTTCAGCTTCTTCTGCTCCGCCACCAGCTGATCGTCACGCTTGGCGAACTCCTTGCGGATCTTTTCCTTCACCGCCTTCACCTGGGGAGATTCCTGCAGCACCTTGCCAACTTCCACGTAAGCAATCTTGGTGGCGGACAATGCCGCACCGCTCAGGGAAACAAGAAACACTGCAAGCACTGCCAACACGGGCATCTTCTTCATCATTGTCTACACTCCTTTTATCAAAAAGCCGAGCCAAAACTGAACTGGAAGTTCTCCACATCATCCTGGCTCTGGTCATTCATCGGTACGCCATAGCTGAGGGTCATGGCCCCCATGGGGGACAGCCAGGTGGCGCCCACGCCGACGGAATACCGGATTTCATCGAATTCTACCCTGTCCTGGAACACGTTGCCTGCATCCAGGAAGACGGACAGGCGCAGGGTCTGCCCCAGCTCCTCATAGAAAGGGGGCGGCATGTACAGTTCCAGGCCACCGACCAGCTTGATATTGCCACCCAGGGGGTCTCCCGTCGAATCACGGGGGCCCAGGGTGTTGTTCTTGAATCCGCGCACGCTGCGCTCGCCCCCGGCAAAATAGTTCTCGAAGAACGGCAGCTTGCTGGTACTGCCATAACTGTCGCCATAGCCCAGATCCAGCCGTCCGGAGAGAACGAATTTGCGGTACACGGGCACATATTGGCGGTAGCGGTAGGACAGCTTGAAGAACTGCAGGTCGCTTCCCGGTATGGTGAGGATGCCGGAAAAGCTCTGCTTGGTTCCCACGGACGGGAAAATAGCGCTGTCACGGGAATCGTGGCTCCAGCTGCCGTTGAGCTTGAAATCCAGGTAGCTGTCGCCTTCCTGGCTGACGAAATCGATGATCTCCAAGGGAGGAACCGCGCCCAGGGTCAGATCCGTGTTCTCGATGGCAAACCCGGCCCGCAGGCGGTTGAAGTCGCTCAGGGGAACACCGTAGTTGACGGAGGCCACCGACTTGTCGGTGCGGTAATCAGATATATTCAGCTCGTCGTAGTTGGTTTTCTGGTAACTGAGGTTGAAACCGCGGCTGATGCCGTTGATGGTGGCATAAGGGTTGAAATAGGACAGCTGATAGCGGGTGTTGTAACTGCTGGTGTTGGCCGCCAGGGTCACTTTCTTCCCGGTGCCCAAAAAGTTGTCCTCGGTAATACTGGCCTGGAAACTGATGCCCTGGTCACCGGAATATCCCAGACCACCGGCCAGTGATCCCGAAGGTTTTTCCTTCACGGTGACCACCACATCGGTGAGATCAGTGGAACCCGGCACCGCCGGCGTCTCGATGTTCACATCTTCGAAGAAACCAAGCCTGCGCAGCCTTTCCCGGGAACGGCTAAGGCGGCTGTTGGACATCCAGGTGTTCTCCATCTGGCGCATCTCCCGGCGAATGACCCGGTCCCTGGTTCGGGTGTTGCCCTTGATGTCGATACGGCGCACATAGACCCGCTTGCCGGGGTCCATGAAGAAAGTGATGGCAACCGTATGATTTTCCTTGTCGATCTCGGGAATGTGGTTGATGTTGGCGAATGCATACCCCATCTCCGACAGCTTTTCGGTGATTCTGTCCGTGCTGTCCACCACCTTGCGCCGGGAGAAGGGTTCGCCGCGCCGCAGATGGATGAGGGGAAAATACTCCTCGGGATCGACGATGAGCTTGCCGGTGATGCGGATATCACTGATGGTGAAAATCTCGCCTTCCTTGACATTGATGGTGACATAGACGCCCTTCTTGTCCGGCGTGACCGTCACTTGGGTGGAATCCACCGCAAAATTCAGATAGCCGCGATCCAGGTAGAAGGACTTGATGAGTTCCAGATCCCCCGCCAGTTTCTGGCGGGAATACTGGTCATCCTTGGTCAGCCAGGACAGCCAGCCCCCGACGCTGGACTGGAAGCCCTTCATCAGCTCCTCATCGGAAAAGGTCTTGTTGCCCACGATGTTGATACCCCGGATGCGGGCCGTATCCCCTTCGCGGATCTTGATTTTCACCGCCACCCGGTTGCGCTCCAGGGGGGTGACCTCGGTTTCCAGCTGAACACCGTACTTGCCGCTGTTGAAGAACTGACGGCGCAGCTCCTGCTCGATCTTGTCCAGCACCGAACGGTTGAAGGTACGCCCTTCCGCCAGACCAATATCGCGCAGGCCGGTTTTCAGGTCATCCGTCTTGACGGACTTGTTGCCGGTGATTTCGATCTGGGCAATGGCAGGCCGTTCCTGGACCACGATGTTCAGCACGTCTCCTTCCCGCTCCAGGCGCACGTCCTTGAAGAAGCCGGTCTTGTAGAGCGTGCGGATCACCTTGGGCGCATTCTTCCTGTCCAGGACGTCACCAGGCTTGAGAGGAAGGTAGTTGAATACGGTGCCGGCGGAAATGCGCTGCAGGCCTTCCAGGCGGATATCCTTGACCACAAAGGGCTCGGCCTGCGCCGACGCCACCAGCATCAGGCTGACAAAGAGTACAGAGATAAAACGGCTGGTGCGCATGCTTACAGGGCCATTGTTTTTGTGATGCGGTATTATATATGCTGCTTGGGAAATTGCATCCGAATCTGGCGTTTTCCCCGCACGGCATCAGCCGGCGAGGCGGGCAATATCCTGATAGAACACCAGCACCATCAGACTCAGCAGCAGGGCCAGACCAATCTGCTGGCCGCGCAGCATGAAATCCTCGGAGGGCGGCTTCCCGGTCACGGCCTCGATGAGGAAATAGAACAGGTGCCCGCCGTCCAGCACCGGGATGGGCAGCAGGTTGAACACGCCCAGGCTGACGCTGATGATGGCCAGGAGGCGGATGAAGGACACCAGGCCGGCGCTCACCGCGCTGCCCGCCGCGTCCGCCATGGTGATGGGGCCTCCCAGGTTCTTCAGGGAGGCCTGACCGCTGACGATGCGCCACATGACCTTGAGGGTGAGCAGTGAAAAATCCCAGGTGCGGGTCACGGCAACCGGCAGGGCCTCCAGGGGCCCCAGGGAATACTCCACGCGATAGGGTTTCCACAGCTCCGGCATGGGCTGACTGGCAGCGCCGATACGTCCCACCGTCTTGCCATCCGCGTCTTCCACTGCCGCCGGCACCAGCTCCAACTCCAGCACCCGGCCATCACGCTCGACCTGCAGCAGCATGGGCTGCAGGGGTTTGTTCTGGATAATCTTCACCCACCGGGACCAGCTCTCCAGCGGCTCGCCATCCACCCCGAGGATACGATCGCCGGCCCGCAGCCCGGCCTTCTCTGCCGCCTCCCCCGGCAGCACCTTGCCAATCACCGGGGGCAGCACCGGAAACGCCGGCGAAATCCCCAGGGCCTTGAGGGGGTTTTTCACCTCGGCCATGTCGCCTATGGCGTCGAAGGCCAGGGTTCTGCGCTGCAGGCGCTCTTGCCGGTCGCGGGTGTCCATCACGATGGATTCCCCACCAGCGGCGGCCGAGGCGAAATGGTAGAGCATCTGCCCCCATGTGGGCGTGTCCCGGCCATTGATGCGCAGAATCTCCTCCCCGGGGGTGAAGCCCGCCGCCGCCGCGGGGGTTCCCGGCTGCACTTCACCGACGATGGGGCGCAGCCCCGTCTCTCCCATGACCAGCACCAGCCAGAACAGGAGAACCGCAAACAACAGGTTGAACAGAGGGCCGGCAAGCACCACGGCGCTGCGCACCCACAGGGGTTTGCGATTGAAGGCAAGATGTTGCTCGTTCTCGGGCACCTCCCCTTCCCGCTCGTCCAGCATCTTCACGTAACCGCCCAGGGGGATGGCGGCCAGGACATACTCGGTTTGGTCATTCTTCCTGTGCCAGGTCAGCAGGGGCTTGCCGAAACCAATGGAAAACCGCAGCACTTTCACGCCCAGCTTCCGGGCCACCCAGAAGTGCCCGAACTCGTGAACCGTGACCAGGATGCCGATGGCGAGAATGAAGCCGAAGATACTGTTGGCGAGGGTTTCCAGCATGTTTTATCTGACCCCGGAACCCAGCAATCGTTCCGCCGTTTCACGGGCCCTGGCATCGGCCTCCAGCAACACCTCCAGGCTGTCCGCCGCCTGCCCCTGAAGGCTGTTCATGGTCTGTTCGATGACGCGGGGAATGTCCATGAACCCGCAACGGCCGGCCAGGAAAGCCGCTACCGCCACTTCATTGGCGGCATTGAGAATGGCCGGCATGCTGCCGCCTTCCTCGATGGCGCGGAAGGCCAGGCCCAGACAGGGGAAACGCTGGAGATCCGGCTGCTCGAAATCCAGACGCGCCACCTCGAACAGGTCCAGGCTGCCCACTCCGGATTCCATGCGCTCCGGCCAGGCCAGGGCATGGGCGATGGGAGTGCGCATATCGGGATTGCCCAGCTGGGCCAGCACCGAGCCGTCCACATATTCCACCATGGAATGAATCACGCTCTGGGGATGAATGACTACCTGGATGCGCTCGGGCGCGGCGCCGAACAGCCAGTGGGCCTCGATGACCTCCAGCCCCTTGTTCATCATGGTGGCGGAATCCACGGAGATCTTGCGCCCCATGTCCCAGTTGGGATGGGCGCAGGCCTGTTCAGGGGTCACCGTGGCCAGATCTTCCACCGGCAGGGTGCGGAAGGGACCGCCGGAAGCCGTGAGCAGGATGCGCCGCACGCCCTTGCGGTCCAGCCCTTCTTCGTAACCGGCCGGCATGCACTGGAACACGGCATTGTGCTCGCTGTCGATGGGCAGCACGGTCACCCCATGACGGCGCACCGCGTCCATGAACAGGCCGCCGGCCACCACCAGGGCTTCCTTGTTGGCGAGCAGAATGCGCTTGCCCGCCTCCACCGCCGCCAGCACCGGTACCAGACCGGCGGCGCCCACGATGGCCGCCATGACCTGACCCGCTTCGGGATGCGTGGCCACGGCTTTCAGGCCCTCATCACCGGACATCACGCGGATGTCCGGGGCCGTCTCCGCGAGCCGCCGGGCCAGGGCTTCCGCACTGGCGTCATCCGCCATGGCAGCCAGCAAGGGCCGGTGGGCCAGGCACTGCCGGTACATGCCCTCCACATCGGAATTCGCGCTCAGGGCGATGACCCGGTAACGGTCCGGATGGCGGGCCAGCACATCCAGGGTGCTCCTGCCGATGGAGCCCGTGGAACCCAGTACGCTTACGCCAATCACAGGGACACCCCGGCAAACATCAGGGAGGCCGCAAACCAGGGGCCCGCGGCAATCTGGCTGTCGATGCGGTCCAGCACGCCACCATGTCCGGGCAGTATGGCCCCACTGTCCTTCATGCCCCGCTCGCGCTTGAGCACGCTCTCCCAGAGGTCGCCCCCCACGGACACCAGCACCGTGCTCACGCAAATCAGCACCAGCATCCAGGCAGGCAGCGACAGCCAGCCCAGCCAGGCAAGCGCAAGGGCACAGACCAGCCCGCCGGCCAGGGCGCCAAGCACGCCTTCGACGGTCTTGCCCGGGCTGATATGCGGCGCCAGCTTGCGCCGGCCGAATTTCCGGCCGGCGAAATAGGCGCCGGAATCCGCCACCCAGATGAGAATCAAAAAGAACATCATCAGCCCGGGACCATGGGACGCCATGCCATGCAGACGCACCATGGCCAGCCAGACCCCGGCCAGGACCATCATCCCGGTGAACAGTAACAGGGGGCGAACAGCATTCTTCCGCCGGGGAACGATCATCCCCGACAGCAACAGCAGGATGTTCAGAAGCCAGCCGACGGCCAGGGCCTCGATGAACCAGGTCGCCCATGGAGAATGTCTGACATCAAAAAGCGCCCACAGCACAGCGGCCATGACCACGACCACCGCCAGGCGCGCCGGGATACCGCGCAGTCCACACAGATTGGCCAGCTCCCATATACCCGCCAGTACGACCGCGGCAAGCACCAGGGCGAACCAGCCGTTGGGCAATTCGAGAACACCCCAGAAGACCAGGGGTACGAGCACCAGGGCCGTGAGCAGCCGCGTCTTCAGCATTATTCCTCCACCTGCTCGGCGATGCGGCCAAAACGCCGCTGGCGCCCAGCGTAGTCATGAAAGGCTTCCAGCAGTTCCCGCTCACCAAAATCCGGCCACAGGGTGTCGCAAAACCACAGCTCCGTGTAGGCGCATTGCCAGAGAAGGAAGTTGCTGATGCGCATCTCGCCGCCGGTGCGAATGAACAGGTCGGGGTCGGGAACATCAGGAAAGGACAGGCTGGCCGCCATGTCCTCCTCGGTGATGTCCTCGGGCCGGAGTTCGCCGGCCACCGCCCGGGCCGCCAGCTTGCGCGCCGCCTGGGTGATATCCCAGCGCCCGCCGTAATTGGCGGCAACCTGCAGCAGCAGGCCGTCATTGTCCGCCGTGAGCCGCTCGCTGTCACGAATGAGCTTCTGCAACTTGTTGGAAAAGGCGCTGATGTCGCCGATGATGCGCAGTCGCACGTTGCGCTTCTTCATGCGCCGCACTTCGCGGTTGAGGGCGGTGAAGAACAGCTCCATGAGCATCTTCACCTCGGTCTTGGGGCGTCGCCAGTTCTCGCTGGAGAAAGCGAACAGGGTAAGAATGCGCACACCCTGCTGACCGCAGACCTCCATCACTTCGCGGACGGTCTCCACGCCGGCGCGATGCCCGGCATGACGCGGTTTGCCCCGGTTCTGCGCCCAGCGGCCATTGCCGTCCATGATGATGGCCACATGCTCGGGAATCCGCTCCCTGGATGTTTTTCTCGACGGCATGCCTAGACTGCCATCAGATCCTTTTCCTTGGCCTCCAGCAATTCGTCGATTTCCTTCACGTGCTGATCGGTCAGTTTCTGGATGATTTCCTGGCCCCGGCGCTCATCATCCTCGGTGATGAGTTTTTCCTTCACCAGTTCCTTGAGGTCGCTATTGGCATCCCGGCGAATATTGCGTATGGCCACCTTGGCCTGTTCCCCCTCCTGACGCACCACGCGGGTGAGGTCGCGGCGGCGCTCCTCGGTGAGGGGCGGCATGGGCACCCGGATCACGGTGCCGGCGGTGTTGGGATTCAGGCCCAGGTCGGATTCCATGATGGCCTTTTCCACGGCCTTGACCATGGACTGCTCGAAAGGCTGGATGGCCAGGGTGCGCGCGTCCTCTACATTGATATTGGCCACCTGCTTCAGGGGCGTGTCCGCGCCGTAGTAGGACACGCTGAGATGATCCAGCAGGCTGGGATGGGCGCGGCCGGTGCGGATCTTCGCCAGGGAATCCTGCAGCGCCTTGACCGTCTTGTCCATGCGCTCGGCGGCATCCTGTTTGATATCGTCAATCATTCATGTTCTCCGGTACTAACCAGTGTTCCAATATCTTCACCAGCAAGCAGGCGCGCCAGAGCGCCTTCCTGGTTGATGTTCATCACCCTCAGGGGCAGGTCGTGATCCCGGCACAGGATCAGGGCCGTGGCATCCATCACCCCCAGCTTGTCGGCCAGGGCCTTGTCATAGCTGAGGCGGGGATAGAAGACGGCATCGTGGTGCTTCACGGGATCGGCGGAATACACGCCATCCACCTTGGTGGCCTTGATGAGCAGATCGGCCCGGATTTCGATGGCCCGCAGGCTGGCGGCGGAATCCGTGGTGAAGAAGGGATTGCCCGTGCCGGCGGACAGAATCACCACCCGCCCCTTGTCCAGGTGTTCCATGGCCCGGTAGCGGGCATAGGGCTCACAGACCTGATCCATGTCCAGGGAAGACAACACCCGGGCATCCACACCCTGCTTGCGCAGGGCATCGCCCATGGCCAGGGAATTGATTACCGTGGCCAGCATGCCCATGTGATCGCCGGTCACCCGGTCCATGCCGCCGCCGGCCAGGCCGGCGCCGCGGAAGATGTTGCCGCCACCAATGACCAGGGCCAGCTCGTATCCGCTTTCCGCCAGGGCGGCAATCTCCCTGGCCATGCGTTCCATGACCCCGGGATCGATGCCGAAATCCCCGCTTCCCATGAGGGCTTCGCCGCTGAGTTTCAGCAGCACTCTGCGATAGGCTGGCTCACCATCTGGCATGATTCTTCAAACTCCCGGAATTCGTGAGAAAACGACAGGACACGAATAGTATCAACAGGCATGGGGCTTGTGTAGCAAAAAAACGGTTTCACGCCGGGGGGCCACACCGGGGGTCAGAGTCGAATCATCCAAAGGCCATGGCAAGAGGCGGAATCAGACCATGCCCACGGCATCGAATCCACCCGGCATCACCGGGCTGACTCCGACCCCGCGCTCCGAACAAAAAAATGGCGCGGGCGGCCACCCGCCCACGCCATTTTCCAGATCACCGGGTTTCTTACTGGCCGCGCATCTGCGCCGCCACTTCCTCGGCAAAGTTTTCCTGCTTCTTCTCGATGCCCTCACCCACTTCGAAACGCACGAACTGGTTCACGCCGGCACCCTTGCTCTCGAGCAGCTTGCCCACGGTGGTATCGGGGTCCTTGACGAAGGGCTGGCCCACCAAGGTCACTTCGGACAGGTACTTGCGCAGGCGGCCTTCCACCATCTTCTCGATGATGTTCTCGGGCTTGCCGCTTTCCTTGGCCTGGGCTTCGATGATCTCCTTTTCCTTGGCCAGCAGGTCCTCGGGCACATCCTTCTCCTCCACGCACACGGGATTGCTGGCGGCAATGTGCATAGCCAGGTCACGGCCCAGCTCCTCGTCGCCGCCGGCCATTTCCACCAGCACGCCGATACGCACGCCATGACGGTAGCTGGCGATCTGCCCATCGGTCTCCATGCGCACGAAACGGCGCACGCTCATGTTTTCGCCGATCTTGGAAACCAGCGCCTGGCGGGCTTCCTCGACGGTGGTGTCCTCGCCTTCATGCAGCGGCAGGGCGTTCAGGGCCTCTACGTCAGCCACGTCGCTGTCCAGCACGCGCTCGACAACGGCATTGGCGAAGGACAGGAAGTTGTCGTCCTTGGCCACGAAATCGGTCTCGCAGTTGACCTCGGCCATGGCGACCTTCTTGCCATCGTCGCTGGCCTTGATGACGATGACGCCTTCGGCGGCGATGCGGCCGGCCTTTTTGGCGGCCTTCGCCTGACCGGACTTGCGCATGTTCTCGATGGCCAGTTCGATATCGCCATCGGTTTCAACCAGTGCCTTCTTGCACTCCATCATGCCTGCGCCGGTACGCTCGCGCAGTTCTTTTACCAAAGCTGCTGTAATTGCCATGGTGTTCCTCGCTCTATGTCTCTTGCAGACGGAAAATATCCGCCCGCCAAAAAATACAACACCCCTGCCCGGCTGGCCGGGCAGGGGAATTCTCCCATCCGGAATCAGCCCTCGGATGCGGCTTCTTCAGGCGCCTCTTCGGCAACGACGGCCTGGGCGGCGACGGCGCGGCCTTCCAGAATCGCCGCGGACGCACCCTGCACGTAAAGCTGGATGGCGCGAATGGCGTCATCATTGCCGGGAATGACGTAATCCACCAGCTCGGGGTCGTTGTTGGTGTCCACCACGCCGACGACGGGGATGCCCAGCTTGCGGGCTTCGGCAACGGCGATGTCTTCATGACCGGTATCCACCACGAACATGGCGTCGGGAATGCCGCGCATGTTCTTGATGCCGCCCACGCTGCGCTCCAGCTTCTCCAGCTGGCGCTTCAGGCCCAGGGCTTCCTTTTTGCTGAACTTCTGGTCCATGGAACCATCGGCGGCCATGGCTTCCAGCTCCTTGAGCCGGTTGATGGACAGCTTGATGGTCTTGTAGTTGGTAAGCATGCCGCCCAGCCAACGATGATTGACATAGGGCATGCCGCAACGCTCGGCCTCTTCCTTGATCACGCTGCTGGCGGCGCGCTTGGTGCCCACGAACAGCACGCGGCCGCCATTGGAGGCCAGCTTGCCGATGAAGTTCATGGCATCGTTGTACAGGGGAAGCGTTTTTTCCAGATTGATGATGTGAATCTTGTTACGCTGGCCGAAGATGTAGGGAGCCATCTTCGGGTTCCAGTAACGGGTCTGGTGACCAAAGTGCACGCCTGCTTCCAGCATCTGGCGCATGGATACATTACTCATGTGTTCTACCTTTTATCTGTAAGGGTTAAGCCTCCGCAATCTCTGGCACACTAAATCACCTGTGTCAGGCGACACCCATAGCGCGCGTCATACCGGGATTGCGTGTGTATTTGCCGTTTGGCGGCGCGTTTTATACCATACCCGGCTCAATTCACCAAGTTTCCGGGCATTTTCAGCCCAAGGACCCAGGAATCCCATGGCCATCATCATAAAAACGCCCGAAGAAATCGAAAAAATGCGCGTGGCCGGACGTCTGGCGGCGGAAGTGCTGGAAATGATCGAACCCCATGTTCAGGCGGGCATCACCACAGATGAACTGGACCGTATCTGCCATGACTACATCGTCAACGTACAAAAAGCCGTACCTGCCCCCCTCAATTACCACGGTTTTCCCAAGTCCATCTGCACCTCGGTAAACCACCAGGTCTGCCACGGCATCCCCGGTGACAAGGTTCTGAAGAACGGCGACATCATCAACATCGACATCACCGTCATCAAGGACGGCTGGCACGGGGATACCAGCAAGATGTTCTGCATCGGCAAACCCAGCGTGCTGGCAAAGCGCCTGTGCGAGATTACCCGACAGGCCATGTGGAAAGGCATAGAGGTGGTCCGTCCCGGCGCCCGTTTCGGTGACATCGGTCACGCCATTCAGCGCTTCGTGGAGGCCAATCACTACTCGGTGGTGCGCGAATACTGCGGCCACGGCATCGGCCGGGGCTTCCACGAAGAGCCCCAGGTACTGCATTTCGGCAAGAAGGGAACTGGCGCAGAAATGCTGCCCGGCATGACCTTCACCATCGAGCCCATGGTCAATGCGGGCCGGAAGGATGTGAAACAGCTGGGGGACGGCTGGACCGTGGTCACCCGGGACCGCAAGCTGTCCGCCCAATGGGAGCATACCATCCTGGTGACGGACGAGGGCCATGAGGTTCTGACCCTGCGCAAGGAAGAAGAGACGGATTGAAATGCCCCTTTCCCTGATTCCCGGCCTGGACGAACGGCTGGCGGACACCACCGGCACGCCCCTGGAAAACTTCCGCAACACCATCAAGGCCAGCAAGACACAGCTGGCCGAGCGCTTTGCCGCCGGAGAGGACGTGGAGGCCCTGGTGCATGCCCGTTCGCATTTCATCGACCAGATTCTGATTCGCGTCTGGCAGCACTTCATCGGCAAGGACGAGGCGGCCGCCCTGGTGGCCGTGGGCGGCTACGGTCGGGGCGAGCTGCACCCTGCCTCGGACGTGGATGTGCTCATCCTGGTGGAGGAGACGCCCAGGGACGAAACCGCCGAGCGGCTGGAACAGCTGGTCACCTTCCTGTGGGACATCGGCCTGGAGATCGGCCACAGCGTGCGCAGCCTGGAACAGTGCGTGGAAGCGGCAAAGAGCGACGTGACCATTGTCACCAACCTCATGGAATCACGCTTTCTGGCGGGCTGGGAGCCCCTGTTCCACGCCATGCGCGAAGCCACGGGGCCGGACCGCATCTGGCCCAGCGACGAGTTCTTCTCCGCCAAGTGCGAGGAGCAGAAGGCCCGCCACGCCCGCTATGGCGACACGGCCTACAACCTGGAGCCCAACATCAAGTCCAATCCCGGCGGTCTGCGCGACATCCAGATGATCGGCTGGGTGGTAAAGCGCCATTTCCGCGCCGAGCGCCTGTCCGAGCTGCTGCACCAGGGCTTTCTCACGGACGCTGAATACCACAGCCTGAAAGCCGGCCAGAAGCACCTGTGGAAAATCCGCTTCGCCCTGCACCTGCTCACCGGGCGCCATGAGGACCGCCTGCTGTTCGAGCACCAGCGGGCCATCGCCCGCCAGTTCGGCTACTGCGACGAAGACAGTAACCTGGCCGTGGAACAGTTCATGCAGGACTACTACCGCACGGTGATGGAGCTGAACCGCCTCAACGAGATGCTGTTGCAGCTTTTCCAGGAGGCCATCCTCTACCAGAACCAGCCCAGCGACACGGTGAAGATCAACAACCGTTTCCAGTCCTGCAACGGGTACCTGGAAGTGCGCAACAACGCCATCTTCGCCCGCTACCCCATTGCCATCCTGGAGCTGTTTCTCATCCTCCAGGAACACCCGGAACTGGAAGGGGTGCGCGCCAGCACCATACGCCTGATCCGCGCCCACCTGCATCTCATCGACGAAAGTTACCGCAGGGATATCCGCGCCCGCAGCCTGTTCCTGGAGATCCTGCGCCAGCCCACGGGCATCACCAAGGTGCTGCGCCGCATGCATCATTATGGCGTCCTCGCCGCCTACATTCCGGCCTTCGCCAACATCACCGGGCGCATGCAGTTCGACCTGTTCCACGTCTACACGGTGGACGAGCACACCCTGATGTTGCTGCGCAATCTGCGGCGTTTTTCCGTGGCCGAGTTCGAGCACGAGTTTCCCCTGTGCTCCCGGGTCTTCCAGCAGCTGGTGAAACCGGAACTTCTGTACATCGCCGGACTCTTCCACGACATCGCCAAGGGCCGCGGCGGCGATCACGCCGAGCTGGGCGCGGTGGACGCCCGGGATTTTTGCAAACTGCACGACCTGTCAGACTACGATGCCGACCTGGTGGCCTGGCTGGTGCGCAAGCACCTGCTCATGTCCGTCACCGCCCAGCGCAAGGACATCGAGGACCCCCTGGTGGTACAGGAATTCGCCACGGAAGTGGGAGACCGCTCGCGGCTGGACTATCTCTACCTGCTCACCGTGGCCGATATCCGCGCCACCAACCCCAAGCGCTGGACTTCCTGGAAATCCTCCCTGCTCAACCGCCTTTACCACAGCACCCACCAGGCCCTGGTGCGCGGCCTGGAATCCCCCATGGGGCAGGACGAACTCATCCAGGCCAAGCAGACCGAGGCCCGGCGCCTGCTGGCGGCCCAGGGATTCGACCTGGGCAGCATCAACCAGCTCTGGGGTGAGCTGTCACTGGGGTATTTCCTGCAGAACGACCCCGAAGAAATTGCCTGGCACGGCGCCATCGTCCTCTCGGCAGATGATTTCATCCGCCCCAGGGTGAGCCTGCGCAAAGCCATCAGCCGGGGCTGTAACGAGATCTTCATCGTGCAGAAAGACCGAAAGAATCTTTTTGCCCAGTGCACGGCCCTCATCGACCAGCTGCACCTGAACATCCTGGAAGCACGCATCAAGACCACGGACGGCGGTATCGCCCTGAACAGCTTCTTCGTTCTGGAAGTGGACGGCAGTCACATCGCACCGGATCGCGCCGAAGACATCCAGCATGCCCTGGAAAGCGGTCTGACCGAGGCCCTGACCGCTGTTCCCGGCACCAGGCCCCTGCCCCGGCGCCTGCAACAGTTCACCAGCAAGAGCGAAATCAGCATCACCCAGGACGAGGTCAACCGCCACACCCTGCTGCGCATCAAGAGCATGGACAGGCCCGGGCTGCTGTCCCTCATTGCCTGGGTCCTGGCGGAACAAAACCTGCAGGTACTCAGCGCCAAGGTCACTACGGTGGGCGCCCTGGCGGACGACGTGTTCACCATCACCGACAACAGGGGGCGCGCCCTGGAAAATCCCGTGGATCAGGAGGCATTGGCAGCGGCCCTGCTGCGGCATCTGGATAACTGAGCCAGCCATGGAACAACATTTGTAGATCGGACTTCAGTCCGACACACAACGGCGGATTGTCGGGCTGAAGCCCGGCCCACGGGAAATCCATTCGAAAGCCCCACTCAGGACGATAGCGAACCACCCTGCCGAGGTTTGGCCGCGACATTGTCCCGAATGTAAACAGGCAGCGCGTCTTCCGGCGCCAGGGTGTTTCCCGCCGCCAGGGCGGCCAGGCCGAGGCTGGCGACATCCCGGGCATGCACAGCCTGCTGTCCGAGAATGCGGGACTCAGGGATGCCCGTGCCCTGGCGCAACGGCTCGGGATAAGCAGACCAGCCACTGCCCACGCCCCAGGCATCACCCGCCAGACCGGACGTAACGCTGGCGGGCGGGCCCACTTGCTCGCCGGGCGCGCTTATCCCCATGACAGCTTCATCATATTCACACCAGGCCCAGTACACCTCGCCCATGCGAGCATCCAGGGCACTGAGCACCCGGGTAGCGCTATGCTGGCGCAATGCGGCCTGCGCCAGGGCAGCCAGTGTGGACACGGGAACCACGGGAAGATCCGCCCCCAGGGCAACGCCCTGGGCAACCCCCGTG
Organism: Sedimenticola sp.; assembly: GCA_027030425.1. Taxonomy (GTDB): domain Bacteria; phylum Pseudomonadota; class Gammaproteobacteria; order Chromatiales; family Chromatiaceae; genus Thiolapillus. The sequence goes on along the minus strand of JALVEW010000236.1, from coordinate 2,160 downwards.
GCAATACGGATTCCGGTAAAAGAGCCCGGCCCCCGGCTGAAGGCCAGGGCATCGAGCTGCCGGACGCTGATGCCGGCCTCGGCAAGCAGGGATTCCATCATGGGAAGAATCAGCTCACTGTGCCGCCGCGGCGCCACCTCGAATCGCCAGCGCATTTCATCGTCGATGCACAGGGCGGCGGAACAGCTGTCTTCTGTGGTGTCCAGGGCGAGCAGTTTCATGGGCATCAGGCAGTGAGCTTGCGGGATCGCTCCAGGGCCTCCTTTTCCGCGATTTTCAGGCGCCGCTGCAGCTCGGTCTCCAGGGACTTATAGACTTGGATTTCTGCCCGCTGATAGACAGTCTCCGGGATCTGCCCGGCAAAGGTTATCAGCGCATCGCAAAATGCCAGGTCCGCCTCCAACTGAGAGATCCTGGCCTTGAAGCGCGCGGGCAGGGGAATTTTTCTCGCTTCCATAAACTGTCTGGATGAACCGGAGCATCCACGGTCTGTTTGCACCCATGATACAAGAGTTCGGCCATGGGATTGAGGATCATGGCACAACCGGCGGCATTTTGCCGACAGGTGGTATCAGTCATTTCCAACCCGAATATTTCACCCGGTCGCTGGAAAAATATTCCAGCTTACTGTATTCATGGAGAATTTTGGGATATTGGCAAAGTGCAATATGTTACCGGGCATCGCTGAACGCGCCCTCGCGCCGGTTTCGCCGTCCATCTGCGGTATTTGCTCAATCATAATGGGCGGGGTCGGAGTCAAATGGGGAGGATATTGGAAAGATCCCATGGCCGTGGAACAGTTTGACCCTGCTCATTGTAACAGTTTGGGTGGAATTTGACTCCGACCCCATTACAAATCCGCACCTGAACGCCGATCCCGGCACGATCATCGCGTTCCCGGGTGAAACATTCGGGCTAAAGTTTTCACGCTCATCACCCTCACCCCAACCCTCTCCCTCGAGGGAGAGGGAGCGAGGTTGCAGGCAGGGCCCATGAACCACTGATATCAGCCGGAAGACAGCATGTCCGCATGCAGGGCGGCCAGCAGGTTCTTGGGGGTGAGCATGCCAACCAGTTCTCCCGCATCGTTCACCACCGGCAGGTGATGAATACCCTTCTCGTAGAACACGGGAAACAGGTCCAGGATATGCTGGTCTTCGCGAATGGTGACCGCGGGGGATGTCATCACATGCCCCGCATATTCCGGCTTGTCGGTATGAATGCCCGAAGACGGCTTGAGAAAGGACTTCAGACGCTGCGCCAGAGGCCGCCCGTCCTCTTCCTTCACCTGGTTGAGAAAATCTGCGATGGTGACGATGCCAATGACCTGGCGGCGATGATCCACCACGGGAATACTGCGTATCTTGTGCTGCCACATGAGTTTCCACAGGTCTTCCACCTTGTCGCCGTACTCAGCACTCACCACCTTCGGGGTCATGATCTCACCACAGAGAATCTCGCCCATACGCCGGCGGCGGGCATGGGTGGCGGACAGGTTGAAAATGCGCGACAGGTCCTCCCGGGACACGTCCACGTATTCGTTCATCTCCCGCAGGGCATACTCCAGGTCTTCCCGGCGAATGCTCAATTCTGCATCCACGCGGTCCTCGCCAAGCGAGGACGGTTCACGCAGTTTCTTGAGGGTGTTGGGGTAATAGCGGTTGGGCAGCAAATTGTTGATTAGCAGCGCCCAGCTCAGCATCACCGCCACGTTCAGCAACACGGGGGTAAGCAGATACTGGTAGCCCAGGGCATGCACGGCATCGCCACCCACCACCACGGTCAGGGCCGTGGCCCCGCCCGGCGGATGCAGGCAGCGGGTCAGATACATGATGAAAATGGCCAGGGAAACGGCCACGGCCGCGGCCGTCACCGGCTCCGGAATCAGAGCGGCAACGGTCACGCCGATGACACCGGAAATCAGATGTCCCCCCACGAAGGGCCAGGGCTGGGAAAGCGGCCCCAGGGGCACGGCGAAAAGCAACACTGCCGACGCCCCCATGGAGGCCACCACCCAGGGCAGGTCCCGCGGTGCCAGGAACAGGCTGCTGGCCAGCATCACCAGGCCGATGCCACCCAGGGCCGCCAGGCCGGACAGGGCCTTTTCGCCCAGGGATACGTTGTCCGCCGGGGGGAAGAACAGGGTTCGGAAACGGCCCG
>JALVEW010000235.1 GCA_027030425.1 Sedimenticola sp. | reverse complement strand
TAGGGATGCAGTCCCTTGTCTTTGCCTTCGCTGTAGTCGTACCAGGAGTGATTGACGAATTCCTGCACCTGGTCCGTCGCGTTCAGATCCACTTCGTGGATGGTGCCCAGGTCGCGGTTCAGGATGGCGCCGGGGGGAATGAGAAAGCTGGCCGGGTCGTTCATGCCCCTTTCCGGGAAGTCGCCCACGGTGAGGAAGTTGCCCAGACCCTCGCCGCGGCTGGCCCAGTCCTTGTAGAAGCTGGCAATGGCCAGGGTGTCCGGTACATAGACCTGGTCCACGAAGATCTGCATTTGCCGGATGATGTCCTGCACCTTGGCCAGGCGCTCGGCATTGATGGCGGAATCGGATTCCAGGTCTATGGGGCAGGGCACGCCGCCCACCAGGAAGTTGGGATGAGGGTTCTTGCCACCGAAGATGGTATGCAGCCGGGCCACATCACGCTGCCAGGCCAGGGCTTCCAGGTAATGGGATACGGCCATGAGGTTGGCCTCCGGGGGCAGCTTGTAGGCCGGGTGTCCCCAGTAGGCCTTGGCAAAGATGCCCAGCTGGCCGGCTTCCACGAAGTTCTTGAGCTTGGTCTTCATGTCACTGAAATAGCCCGGGGAGGACTTGGGCCAGGCGCTGATGGACTGGGCCAGTTCGGAAGTAGCCTTGGGGTCTGCGTCCAGGGCGGATACCACGTCCACCCAATCCAGGGCATGCAGATGATAGAAGTGCATGACGTGGTCGTGGATATACTGGGCGCCTGTCATCAGGTTGCGGATGAGCTGGGCATTGGCAGGTATGCTGTAGTTCAGGGCGTTTTCCACGGCGCGCACCGAAGCAATGCCGTGTACCAGGGTGCAGACGCCGCAGATGCGCTGGGCAAAGGCCCAGGCATCCCGGGGGTCACGTCCTTTCAGAATGATTTCTATGCCGCGCACCATGGTTCCCGAGGACCAGGCCTGGGCAATACGCTGGCCGTCCATCTGCGCCTCGATGCGCAGATGCCCCTCGATGCGGGTGATGGGATCGACTACGATGCGTTCGCTCATGCTGATGTGTTCTCCGGCTGTAGGGCGTTCAGAAATTCCCGGGCGATCTCAACCTGTTTCTCGCATTCATGCTCGCTCATGTCCTCGCCTTCGATAGCGGCACAGGTACAGGCCATGCGTGCGTTCACCGCCGCTTCCCAGGCGGCGTTGCGCGTGACGCACTTGTTTTCCGGGGCCACGGCTGCGGCGGCGGCCCGGGCCACGAAGTAGGTGGCCTGCTCCTTCCAGTCACATTCGGAACCGCAGCGGCAATGGGAATCGACAATGGCGGCCTTGATCATTTTCCGGGCGGCTTCCAGTTCCTCTGGTGAAGGCTTGCCTCTGCGCACGATGTCGATGACCTTGGCAATACGCTCGTCCCTGGCCAAGGGCAGCACGCTTTCCACGAAGCGGGCGGCCAGCTGGCGTTGCTGGCTGCATTCCAGCTGCTCGAGGGCCTTCCTGAGTTCCGTGCTCCTGTCCAACGGGCTCATGTCTCACCTCCATCATTTTGCTCCCTTTCCACCAGGTGGCTGGCCAGCATCTCCGTGAGGCCAATGACGGGCATGTCCATGTCGTTTTCCTCCAGGCCTTCCTCGATCTGGATGCGGCAGTTGGCGCAGGCGGTGACCAGCCCGTCCACCTGCAGCCTGTCCAGCTGTTTCTTCTTGCGCCTGAAGGCCTTGAGACGGACTTCCGCGGCGTCCTCGTTGGCGCTGACGCCGCCGCCGGCGCCGCAGCACCAGTTCATTTTGCCGTGATCCTTCATTTCCACGAAGTTCTTCGCCACCATGCGGATCAGGTTGCGGGGCTGTTCGA
>JALVEW010000234.1 GCA_027030425.1 Sedimenticola sp. | reverse complement strand
GATCCTTGAGTTCCTTGCGGAATACGATTAGCCAGGGGTTCATGTTTCCCTTTCCCTCACCCCAACCCCTCTCCCGGGGGGAGAGGGGCTATTGCACCATTTTCCCGAGCACACTCCCTCTCCCCCCGGAAGATGGTCCAGAAGCGAGGGCCTGCCCCCGCACACCGCTTCACAAACTCTCCCCTCTCCCTCCGGGAGAGGGGCCGGGGGTGAGGGCAAGACAAAACCCGACTCATGCCATGATCCCTTCGTCCGTCCCAATGAGCTTCACAAAAGCCTCCTCAATATCATCCACCCCCGCCTGGGCCATGAGCGCTTCCGGGCTGCCAATAGCACGAATGCGCCCGGCACTGATGATGATGACCTCATCGCACAAGGCAGCCACCTCCTGCATGATATGGGTGGAAAGCAGCACCGCCTTGCCCCTGGCCTTCTGCTCGCGCAGGTAGCGGCGCAGGGCACGGTTGCTCATCACATCCAGGCCGTTGCCCGGCTCGTCCAGCACCAGGTTCTGCGGATCGCCCACGAAGGCCCGGGCAATGGCCACCTTGGCCCGCTGCCCCTGGGAGAACCCCTTGCAGGGACGGTCCAGGAACGCCGCCATGTCCAGTTCCCGGGACAGGGCATCGATACGCCGTTCCAGCTCTCCACCCCTCAGGCCCTGCAGCTCGCCGTAATAGGCAATGTTCTCCCGCGCGGTAAGACGTGGATAGAGCCCCCGGGCATCAGGCACCACGCCCATGGCGGCCTTGGCCTGCAAGGGCTGGTTCACGGCATCGGCGCCATCCACCGTCACCTGCCCTTCGTCCGGCCGCAGCAGGCCGTAGAGCATGCGCAAGGTGGTGGTCTTGCCCGAGCCGTTGGGTCCCAGCAGGCCGGTGATTCGGCCGTCGGCGATATCGAAGCTCACACCGTCCACGGCCCTGACGGCGCCGAAATGCTTCTTCAGGTTCTTTACGCGAATCATGCGCCCGGCCCCAGTGCGTCGATGAAGAAAGGCAGGCGCGGGGTGTGCTGCACGCAGGCAGCCTTTTCCTCGTCCAGGGTCAGGGTGTCGAGAAAATCCGCCACCAGCTCCGGCACACAGCCCCGGGGCGAGACATTGTGGCCCTGCCCCGGCACCACCAGGTGCTTGCCCCGGCTGAACTGCTTCAGGGCCTCCTCGCCGTAGGACACGGGGGTTACGGGGTCCAGCTCGCCGGACAGCAGCAGGGCGGGCGTATCCGACGCCAGGGGCCGGTGAATATCGGCAAAGCTTTCGCCCCGGGGCCAGATACCACAGATGAGCTGAAGCTGGCGCATCATGCGCCCCAGCACCCGGTTGTCGTCAGCGGGAATATCCTTGTAATAAGGCACGTCTTCGGCGCAGACCACGCTGTTGTGCATGCCTTCCGCCAGGTTGCCTTCCAGGCTGGCCGCCACCTGCAGGGCCTGGGACAGCAGGGGCTGCCAGTCACCCGCCGCGGCCTCATGGATGACCAGGGGCAACAGGGCGCGGGTGTCGCTGGAATAGCTGAGCAGGCGCACGGCCATGTCCAGGGCCTGGCGGGACGCCTCCAGCTCCAGGCGTTTCCCGGTGCGGGGATGGCGCAGACTCAGGGCGCGCTTTTCATCCAGGGGCAGCTCAAGATACCTGTTCCAGTCCTGCTCCAGCTGTGGAAAAGCTTCGCGGCAAACCGCATCCGCCTCGCAATGGAAGAACAGCTTTTGCAGGGAAGCGGAAAGGTTGTCGGCAAACTCCGGCCCCAGCACCAGGGCCGGCGGCAGCACACCATCGAGAACGATGCTGCGCACCCGCCGCGGATACTCGCGCAGCACCAACTGGGCCACGCGGGTGCCATAGGACACC
>JALVEW010000233.1 GCA_027030425.1 Sedimenticola sp. | reverse complement strand
GTGGGCTTCGGCAAGACGGAAGTGGCCATGCGCGCCGCCTTCATGGCCACCCAGGGCGGCAAGCAGGTGGCCGTGCTGGTGCCCACCACCCTCCTGGCCCAGCAGCACTACGAGAACTTTGCCGACCGTTTCGCCGACTGGCCGGTTAAAATCGCTTCCCTGTCCCGCTTCAGCTCAACGAAAGAAGTCAACGCCACCCTCGAGGGACTGGAGAACGGCACCATCGACATCGTGGTGGGCACCCACAAGATTCTCAGCCAGGGCATCGCGTTCAAGGACCTGGGGCTGGTCATCATCGACGAGGAGCACCGCTTCGGCGTGCGTCACAAGGAGCGTCTCAAGGCCCTGCGCGCCGAGGTGGACATTCTCACCCTCACCGCCACCCCCATCCCCCGCACCCTGAACATGGCCATGTCCGGCATGCGCGACCTGTCCGTCATCGCCACGCCCCCGGCCCGGCGTCAGCCCATCAAGACCTTCGTCCAGCAATGGAACGACGTGGTCATCAGCGAAGCCTGCCAGCGCGAGCTGCAGCGCGGCGGCCAGGTCTATGTGCTGCACAATGACGTGGCCAGCATGGAACGCATGGTGGCGGACATAGAGAAACTGGTGCCCGGCGCCCGGGTGGATTTCGCCCACGGACAGATGCGCGAACGCGAGCTGGAACGCATCATGCGCGACTTCTACCACCAGCGCTTCAACATCCTGGTGGCCACCACCATCATCGAGAGCGGCATCGACGTGCCCACGGCCAATACCATCATCATCAACCGCGCCGACAAGCTGGGACTGGCCCAGCTGCACCAGCTGCGTGGCCGGGTGGGGCGTTCCCATCACCGCGCCTATGCCTATCTCATCACCCCGCCTCCCAGGGCCATGACCAGGGACGCGGTGAAACGCCTGCAGGCCCTGGAAGCCTTGGAAGACCTGGGCGCGGGCTTCACCCTGGCCACCCACGACCTGGAGATCCGCGGCGCGGGCGAACTGCTGGGCGAAGACCAGAGCGGCCAGATTCACGAAGTGGGCTTCACCCTCTACACCCAGATGCTGGAACGCGCCGTGCGCGCCATCCGCGAAGGCCGACAGCCCGAACTGGACCGCCCCCTGGATCACGGCACGGAAATCGACCTCAACCTCCCCGCCCTGCTGCCCGAAGACTATTTGCCGGACGTCCATATCCGCCTCATCCAGTACAAGCGCATCGCCTCCGCCGCCAGCGCCGAGGAACTGCGGGAACTGCGGGTGGAGATGATCGACCGTTTTGGCCTGCTGCCGGAGCAGGCCAAAAACCTGTTCGACATCACCGAACTCAAGCTGGACGTACAGCCCCTGGGCATACGCAAGATCAAGGCCGGCCCCCAGGGGGGCAAGATTCATTTCGAGGAACAGCCCGCCATCGATCCGGCGCGCATCATCCATCTCATCCAGACCCGGCCCAGGCAGTTCAAGCTGGACGGCAGTGACAAGCTGCGTTTCTTCGCCGATCTTGAAGAGCCGCTACAGCGGGTGGAAAAGGTGCGCGAACTGCTGCAGATGTTACAGTAGCGACTATCACAGGAGGCGATAAGTAATCGATTATCACCCCTTTCACAAAAGTCGTGATTACCCGTGCCCATGAACAGAAAACACATAATGGATGGACGATACGACTGATGGCCAGTAACCGGGAACGCCTGCGCTTCATCGCGCAAAAAATCCGCGAAGGGCGCTTTCAGGATCTGCTGAGCCTGGCAGGCCGCAAGCTGGTACGCGGAACCGGGCCGGCGGAGCCTGGAATTCAAACCGGTTCACGCTTCCAGGAGCACAAGCGCCAGGCCATCCAGGGCTTTCTCGATTTCGTCCAGGGGGGCGCGC
>JALVEW010000232.1 GCA_027030425.1 Sedimenticola sp. | reverse complement strand
GCACCCCCGGTTTCGTGGGCGCGGACCTGGAGAACATCTGCAACGAGGCGGCCATCCGTGCCGTGCGCCAGAATCACGACCAGGTCACCATGAAGGACTTCGAGGCTGCCATCGACCGCGTCATCGCAGGACCGGAGAAGAAACACCGCGCCCTCAACGCCGACGACCGTCACCGGGTCGCCTTCCATGAGTCCGGCCACGCCCTGGTGGCGGAAACCGTGCCCACGGGCGAGCCGGTGCACAAGGTGTCCATCATCCCCCGGGGCGTGGCGGCCTTGGGCTACACCCTGCAGCTGCCCGTGGAGGAGAAGTTCCTCTCCACGGAACAGGAACTCAAGGATCAGCTCGCCATACTGCTGGGTGGCCGGGTGGCGGAGGAAATCGTTTTTGGCGAAAGCTCCAGTGGCGCGTCCAACGACCTGGAACGGGCCTCAGACATCGCCCGGGACATGGTCACCCGCCTGGGCATGAGCCAGCGCCTGGGGCCCCTGGTCTGGGGCAAGCGCCAGGAGCTGCAGTTCCTGGCCGGGCAGGAGCAGGAAGAACGCAATTACAGCGAGGAAACCGCGCGACTCATCGATGAGGAAGTGAAGAAGCTGGTGGAAGAAGCCCACCAGCGCGCCACGGAAATTCTCACCAGCAAACGTGAGCTGCTGGACAAACTGGCGCGGCGGCTGGAGGAAAAGGAAGTGCTCAGCGGCAGTGAAGTAGAGGAAATCATCGGGAAATCCGCATAGGAGCACCCAAACCAACAATTTCATTGATATGGTTTGCGCCCCCTCTCCCTGGCCCTCTCCCCCGAGGGGGAGAGGGAAAACTTTGAAAGTCAGCACGTAATGACAAGCGGGAAATTCATGACGAACAACAACGAAAAACTCAATCTCAAGGAAGTCATCGCCATGGGCGTGGGCGGCATGGTGGGCGGCGGCATCTTCTCGGTGCTGGGGCTGGCCATTGCCCAGGCCGGGCACGCGGCGCCCATCGCCTTTGCCCTGGGGGGCATCATCGCCCTGCTCACGGGGCTGTCCTACGCCCGGCTGGGCCTGCACTTTCAATCCGACGGTGGCAGTTTCACCTACCTGGAAAAGGCCTTCCACAACCGCAACATCGCGGGCATGGGCGGCTGGCTGCTGCTGGTGGGCTACGTGGGCACCATGGCCCTCTATGCCTACACCTTTGGCGTCTATGGCGCGGCCATGCTGGGAGACAACGGCGGCCAGAACCCGGCCATGCACCATCTGCTGGAGTCCCTGGTGCTGCTGTCCTTCCTGGGCGTGAATCTTTATGGCGTGAAGGCCAGCGGCACCAGCGAGCTGCTCATCGTCACCGTCAAGGTGCTCATCCTGGGCCTGTTCGCCATCATCGGCCTGTTCTACGTGAAGAGCGAGTACCTGCTGCCGGTATTCAACCAAGGCGGCCTGGGGGTCATCATGGGCGCGGCCCTGATCTTCGTGGCCTATGAAGGCTTTGAACTCATTCCCAATGCCGTGAACGAAATGGAAAAGCCGGAGCGAAACCTGCGCCGGGGCATTCTCTGGTCCATTGCCATCACCACCTTCATCTATGTGCTGGTGTCCCTGGTGGCCGTGGGCAATCTGCTGCCGGAGGAGATAAGGAAATATGGCGAATATGCCCTGGCGGAAGCCGCCAAACCCTTCCTGGGGGAAGCCGGCTTCCTGCTCATCGGGCTGGCAGCCCTGTTCTCCACGGCCTCGGCCATCAACGCCACCATGTTCGGCACGGCGCGCCTGGGCATGGTCATGGCAACGGAAGATGCCCTGCCCGCGGTCTTCGGCTTTCGCCGCAAGCAGAACAACATTCCCTGGGTCAGCCTTATTGCCATCACCGCCTGCACCCTGGCATTCGTGAACCTGGCGGACCTGACCATCATCTCGTCCTTTGCCAGCTCCACTTTCCTCCTCATCTTCGCCGCCATCAACCTGTCGGCCTGGCATCTGCGCGAAGCCATTCCCGGCAACGGCTGGACACCCCTGGCGGGGCTGGTGCTGTCTCTGGCTTCCTGGGCCACCCTGATGGCCTATTTGTGGCGGTCATCGCCTCACAGCCTGTACTGGATAGGCGGCATATACGCCGTGGTGATTGCCGCGGAGTTTCTATTCAGCCAGCGGCGGTTGTTCAGGTAAAAGTGGTTGGGGTCGGAGTCAAATCAAGGTGATGCTGCGCAAATTCAAGCAACCGGGGTGATTTGACTCCGACCCCTGGGGCGCGCCCTCCTTCCGAGCGGATGGGGTCGGAGTCAAATCAGGGCGATGCTGCGCAAATTCGACGAACCGGGGTGATTTGACTCCGACCCCTGGAGACGCAATCAGGTTCCCGGAAAACGGGGCAGCACCCTGCGCCCATGAAAGGTCTGCAGCAGAAACTCCATTCCCGCCGCCACGGCCACGAAACCCGCCAGCACCTGCACCACGGTATCCGAGCGCTGGCTGACGTAGACCAGGGCCAGCCCCATGGCCACCAAGGACAGCAGGGCCGCCATCCCCACCAGCAGACGGGAGGCGCCGGTTTCTGTCGCCAGGCGCAGATGCCCCAGGTGGGTGATGGCATGCACGAAAAGAATGGATATGGAACCGATGGAAGCAATCTGCGACAGATCGAACAGCAGAGAGAGCAGAATCACCAGCAGGCCGCTGATGACCAGCCCTTCCCGGCTGTGGCCGATGGGTTGGCCAAAGGCCGCAGGCAGTTCCCCGTCCCGGGCCAGCTGGTAGGTGACATTGGTCACCGCATACAGGTTGGCGTTGATGGACGAAGCGGTGGAGATGAGTGCCGCCACGGCCACCACCACGAATCCCAGGTGACCGAAAATGGGCAGGGCCGCCTCGGCCAGGGCGTAGTCCCGCGAGGCGATGACCTTGTCCGTGGGCAGGTTGCCGAACACGGCAAAGGCCACGGCCACATATAACAGCATGACCAGCAGGATGGCTGCCGCCATGGCCTTGGGCAGGGTGCGCGCGGGGTCCGGCATGTCCTCCGCCGTGTTGGTGATGACGCGGAAGCCTTCATAGGCGAAGAAGGTGATGGACAGGCTGAAGAAGATATCCTTCACCGGCGGATACAGGGATGGCGACAGCAGTTCCGGCCTGAGATAGACGATGCCGGCAATGGCCAGCCCGCTGAGCACGGCGAACTTGATGGCCACCGTAAGGCGTTCCCAGATGGCCACGTCTTTGGCGCCCTGCAGGTTGATGATTACGAACAGCAACACGATGCCCACGGAAAAGGCGTGGTGCCACAGGGGATTGGTGCCTTCGGGCAGGAAGGTGAAGGCATAGTTGCCGAAGGCCTTGGCAATGAGGCTCAGGGATACCACGGCCGCGAGGTAGAGCATGATGCTCATGGCCCCGGTGAAGAAGCCGGAACCCCAGGCCTGGGTCAGATACTCCACGATGCCGCCGGCAGCAGGATAGCGGGCGCCCAGCTTGCCCAGGGAATAGCCGCTGAACAGGGCGATGATGCCGCCGATGATGAAGGAGATGTACACGGCGCTGCCGGAGATGGCGCTGGCCTCCCCCAGCAGGGCGAAGATGCCCGCCCCCACCATGGCCCCTATGCCCATGGAAACCGCTGACCAGAAACCGATGGGCTTGTCCGACCTGTACATCCCTTACCCTTCCAATGAAAACCGCTACATAACCTCAGGGGTCGGAGTCAAATCAAGGTGATGTTGCGCAAATTCGACGAACCGGGGTGATTTGACTCCGACCCCTGAGGTTGAATCTGCATGATATCACCTTGATTTGACTCCGACCCCTGAGGCTGCCGACGGCGGCCTGACAATCAGCACATCGGCCCTGGCGCTGTTGGCGATGGCCGCGGACGCCGAGCCCAGCAGGCGCCCGATGCCGTGCCGGCCATGGGAGCCCACGACGATGAGATCCACGTTCTGCGCTTCGGCATAGGACAGTACCGCGGATTTCGGCGTTCCCCATAGGACCTCGGTCTGGACATCATCCATTTCCAGGCTGTCTGCCAGGCGCTTGAGTTCAACCTCGGCCTGCTCGAAACGCTGCTGGTCCAGTTCGAGAAAATCCACGGGATCCGTCATCAGCACGTCGTAATCCAGCAGGGGCGTGCCCGTCATTTCCACGGCATGAAGCAGGGACAGGCGCGCGCCATGGTCACGGCTCAGTTCCACGGCCCTGGCCAGGGCCAGGCGGGAAAGAGGTGAAAAATCCACGGCAGCCAGGATATGCCGCCAGGGGGGAGGTTTGTCGTCCTCGGCAGGCTCAGGCGCAGCCGCCTCATCCCCTTTCGCTCCCTCTCGCAGCCAGTCCCAGGCTTCCGCCAGCTGGTCACGGTTGAAGAAACGGACGCTGGTGTCAGTGAATGCATTGCCGAGCATGGTCATCCACTTGTGCCAGGTCTTGTCCCCAACGATGGCAATGCGCTGGAAATCCTGGTCATGTTTCATGCCGAACCTGAAGTCGTCCCAGGCGGCCTTGGGCTCCCAGCCATGGAAATCCTCCAGTTCCAGAAGCAGGGAAATACGCTTGAACTGCCCGATGAGATCCTCGAGCTGTGGAAGAAACTGCTGGTAGTCTGCATCCGTCAGCTTGCCGCTGACCTTGACCGCGAAGATGTTGTCTTCCTCAACGGGGATGAACTGAAACATGAGCGTACCTCGCTTGTCGGAAAGGTATGTCTAGTATCCTCCCGGCGCCGGGCAACATCAATGACATTTGACGCCATGACAGGGATTGGCACTGATTATTGGCCCCGACTGAATTATCATGGGCGAACCCAGTCCTGGCCGGAGCACCCAGCATGACACCACTGAAACTGCGCAAGGTCGCCATCGATACCTATCGGGAGAACGTGGCCTATCTGCATCGCCAGTGCCCCCTGTATCACAGCGAGGGCTTTCAGGCCCTGAACAAGATCGAAGTGCGTGACGGGCCGGAAAAACAGCCCGTGGTCGCGGTGCTCAACATCGTGGACGACGAAAACTGCCTGGCGCCGGATGAGCTGGGCCTGAGCGAACAGACCTTCGCCCAGCTGGACGTGCCGGAAGGCACCGCCGTCTTCATCGACCACGCCGTCCCGCCGGATTCACTGGAAGCTGTGCACAAGAAGATTGGCGGCGAGCCCCTGGATCGCGGAGAGTTCCTGCGCATCTGCGAGGACATCGTCAACAACCGCTACTCCAAGATCGAAATCGCCGCCTTCCTGGTGGCTTGCGCCGAGTCCGGCATGGAGCGGGACGAAATGCTGTTTCTCACCGAGGCCATGGTGGAAACCGGCGACCGGCTGGAATGGGGCGAGTCCCTGGTGGTGGACAAGCACTGCATCGGCGGCATTCCCGGCAACCGCACCACCATGCTTATCGTGCCCATCGTCGCCGCCCATGGCATGCTCATGCCCAAGACCTCCAGCCGCGCCATCACCTCCCCCGCGGGCACGGCGGACACCATGGAAGTTCTGTGCAAGGTCAACCTGGAACCCGGCGAGCTGCGCCACATCGTGCAGCAGCAGCGGGGCTTCATCGCCTGGGGCGGCACGGCGCGGCTGTCCCCGGTGGATGACATCCTCATTTCCGTGGAGCGCCCCCTGTCCCTGGATTCCAAAGGACAGATGATCGCCTCCATCCTGTCCAAGAAGATTGCCGCCGGCTCCACCCATCTGCTCATCGACATTCCCGTGGGGCCCAGTGCCAAGGTGCATACCCAGGCCCAGGCCCTGCGCCTGCGCAAGTTGTTCGAATACGTGGGCGACCGCAGCGGACTGGAGCTGGAAGTGGTCATCACCGACGGGCGCCAGCCCATAGGCAACGGCGTGGGGCCGGCTCTGGAGGCCCGCGACGTGCTGCGGGTGCTGCAAAACGACCCCAGGGCGCCCATCGACCTGAAGGAGAAGTCCCTGCAGCTCGCTGGGCGCATCCTGGAGTTCGACCCCGACGTGCGCGGCGGCCAGGGCTACCGCCTGGCCCGGGACCTGCTGGAATCCGGGCGCGCCTGGCAGAAGATGGAGGATATCATCGAGGCCCAGGGCGCCAACGAGACGGAAGCCAAGCCTGCCGCCCTGCAGTATGAAGTCCCTGCTCCTGCAGACGGCGTGATTACCGCCATCGACAACCTGCAGATCGCGCGCATTGCCCGCCTGGCCGGCGCCCCCATGGACAAGGCCGCCGGTGTGGATCTGCACCGCAAGCTGCATGACAGGGTGCGAAAAGGGGAACCCCTCTATACCCTGCACGCGGAATTCCGCGCCGACTACCAGTTTGCCCGCAACGCCATCGAGCAGAACAACGGTTACACCATAGGATGAAGCCATGAACATCGACACCCTGATTCTCGGTTTTCCCGAGTACGCGAATCAGACCGAGCGCCTGGCGGAAGCCGCCAGCCTGCCCTTTACCGTCCTGGACATCCATCATTTTCCCGACGGCGAAAGCAAGGTGACACTGCCGGGAATACTGCCCAGGCAAATCATCCTGGTGCGCAGCCTGGACCATCCCAACGACAAACTGATCGAGCTCATCCTGGCCGCCGCCGGGGCGCGCAAACTGGGGGCGGAAAAAGTCTGCCTGGTCGCTCCTTATTTGTGCTACATGCGCCAGGACAAGGCATTCCATGCCGGCGAAGTGGTCAGCCAGCCCATCATCGGCGCCTGCCTGGCCGCCCATTTTGATGCCCTGCTCACCGTGGACGCCCACCTGCACCGGGTGCATGCCCTGTCGGATGCCGTACCCGTGGAACCCGCCATCAACCTTACCGCCACGGATCCCATGGCGCACTTTCTGCAGGGCAAGGTAGAAAACCCTTTCCTGGTCGGCCCGGATGGTGAATCAGAGCAATGGGTGGCGGCCATCGCCGCCCATTATGGCTTCGACTACGCGGTGGCAAACAAGGAGCGCCTTGGCGACCGGGAGGTGAAAATCAGCATGCCGGACTGTGGGTATGCCGGCCGTAACCTGGTGCTGGTGGACGACGTGGCCAGTACCGGCAAGACCCTGGCGGGAGCCGCGCGGCTCCTCCAGGCCCACAAGCCCGCCTCCATTTCCGTGCTCGTCACCCACGCCCTGTTCGTCGGCAACGCCCTGAGGGAGCTGCGGGAGGCCGGCGTGGCGAACATCTGGAGTTGCGACGCCATTCCCCATGAAACCAATGCCGTATCCCTCGCGCCGTTGCTGGCCGGGGAGCTGAACCGCTGTTTCACCTGAAGCCCCAACCATCTATACTCCAGCATCCTATTCACAACACAACCATCTGTCACACTCATGGACTGGAAAACCCTCACCCTGATCTTCGGTACTGTTTTCATTGCCGAGCTGGGCGACAAGACCCAGCTGGCCACCCTGCTCTTTGCCGCCGACAAGGCAGTGAACAAGTGGCTGGTGTTCTTCGGCGCCTCCGCCGCCCTGATCGCCACTTCCGCCCTCGGGGTGCTGGGCGGCGCGCTGATCTCCCAACATGTGTCCGAGCGGACGCTGCACCTGGTGGCGGGCATCGGTTTCATCCTCATCGGCCTGTGGACGGTGTTCAGCCGCTGACGGGCATGGGGCATTACCGGAAGGAAGGGTGAGAGAAATGGAAGTTCACTTGCCCTCTCCCC